>NZ_ACQT01000021.1 GCF_000175235.1 Acidovorax delafieldii 2AN
GGCCAGCGCCCCGCCCTGGCCGACGCCACCGCGCTGCAATTGCTGCAGAACGCCCACCTGCCGGGACTGGGCCTGTACGGCGCATCCACCGCCGATCTGCCCGCAGATCTGCTGCACCGCTTGCGCCTGCAGCCCGACGGGCAGCGGCACATTCCCGTGCCAGACGGCGTGCTGCACGCCCAGGCCCATCCACTGCACCCGGTGGCGGACGGGGCGCTGCAATGGCTTGTCACACTGCGCCTGCAGCGCCTACCGCAAATCGATGTGGTCCGCCGCGTGCAACAACTGCCGCTGACGCCACTGCAACGCGAGATCGCCGTCACTGCCGGCCTGGGCCATGCACGCACGGACTGCGCCGCCCTCACCGGCATTGGCAACGCCCTGCTGAAAAAGCAGCTGCGCACCATCCTGGAAGTGGCCGGCGCGAGCGACTGGGAGGAACTGGCCGCCCACCTCCAAGGGAAAAACACGATCCATTCGACGCATAGCGCTTATCCAGAAAGCGCATGCAGCTATTAAATGAATAGCACTCAAACGCTCCCCATATCCCTTGGGGGAATGGCGCGACCCGGGTCAAAACCCAAAAATCCGGCACTTTGCAACCTGAAGAACCCCCGACGATGAAACGATGGATGCGGGCCGCGCAGGCGGCCCTGGCCCTGGCCTTTGGATCTGGCGCACATGCGGATGTGACTTACTACTTCACATCACCGCTCTACCAAACCGTCACCAACTACACCCCGCCCTGCAGCACGGGCACCTGCACCAATCTTCAAACAGGGGCTGGCATCAACGGCTGGTTCCGCACGGCCTCGCCGCTGCCCCCCAACCTCCTTCTGAGCGACGACATCACCCCGCTGGTCACGAGCTGGTCGTTCAGCAACGGCTCGCTCGGCCTGTCAAGCCAGCCCGTGCGTCCTGACATCCGGGTCCACGGCTTCAAGGCCGCCACCGATGCGCAGGGCAACATCGTCCAGTCGATCATCACGGTCAGCCGCTGGGCGGACGGTGCGGCCGGCCCACACGCCACCGACGCCCTGGTGGACACCATCAGCGCCAACACCCATGGCAGCGGCAGCACCATGCTCAACGCCCTGTGCAAGGGAACGGCCACCGTCGGCGGCGTGGGCGATACCTGCATCATGTTCGGCACCCACGCCAACATCACCTCACAAGCCACCTACCCTGCTGGCGGCACCTGGACGCTGGACGCGCCGCGTCCCGCCTTCAGCGCCACAGCCCTCAGCGCCACGGAAGGCTTCGCAGGCACCAAGGTGCTGGTGTTCACCGTCACGCCCGACAAACCCTCGGCCACCGTGCCCATGAGCCTGGACTGGCGCACCGTGGATGGCACGGCCAGTGCCGGCAGCGACTACACGGCGGGCACGGGCACGCTGACCTGGCCCCCCGGCAACCGGGACCCGCAGCGCATCGAAGTCACCCTCCACGGCGATACCACGCCCGAGGCGGACGAGAGCTTCACCATCGAGTTGTCTCACTTCATCGGCATGGCGCCCGGCGCAACCACCCAGGCCACAGGCACCATCCTCAACGACGACGCACCTGCACCCGCGCCCCCACCCACCGTCACCCTCGGCAACGCCACCCTCGCGGAAGGCCACGCGGGCACGTCGCTGATGACATTCACCGCCACCCTCTCATCCACCCCCACCGCCGCCGTCACCCTGCAGTGGGGCACCGCCAACGGCACGGCCACCGCTGGCAGCGACTACACCGCAGCCACAGGCACGCTGCAATGGGACGCGGGTGACGACTTGGCCAAAACGTTCACCGTCGCCATCCACGGCGACACCACCCCCGAGGCGGACGAGTCCTTCACCGTGGCGCTGTCCCACCTGGCGGGCGCCACCGCAGGCGCCTCCACCACCGGCACGGGCACCATCACCAACGACGACGGCACACCGCCGCCCGCCCCCGGCGGTGTACAGCCGGTGCCCACCTTGTCGGAATGGGCGGTGATCACCCTGTCTGCGGCCCTCGCCCTTGCCGCCGCCCTGCTGCGCAGGCGGCCGGCCTGAAAACCTGCTGCCGATCTCTCCAAAGCGTCCCGCGAGATCGTCAACAGGCTCTGATAGGCAGGCCCGTTCCCGGCCGCATTCCCGAACCCAACCTGCATTTTTTTGGAGAACTGCGATGTTTCGTCATTTCATCTGCGCCTTGGTCCTGGGGGCTGCAAGCGCAAGCCTCTGCGCCGCATCTGCCGCCCCTGCGGAGCGATTCCGGCTCACGCCCGCGCTGCTGGACCGCATGGAGGCCGTGCAGGCGGCATCACAGGCCATCGCGCACGACAGCGAAGACCAGGATGTGGATGCGCAATCCGTGGAGGAGCTTGCGCGCGCGCTGGAGGCCGACCCGCGCATCCGGTCGCTGCTGGCCCGGCACAAGATCACCAGCACCGACTACGCGGCTGCGGTGTTCGCCGCAGTCCACGCAGGCGCCTTTCTGGCCATGGAATCTGCCGCCCGCAAAAAGGACCTGGCCGCCGCCCTGGCGTCCTTCACGCCGGAGCAGCGCGCCAACATCGAGGTGCTGCGCAGCCGCAAGAAGTAGCACACACGGCGAACCGTGGTCACGGTGGCGCGGGTCAGTTCCGCGCCAACACCGCCGCCAGCGCCTTTCCGGTATGTGTTCCCGCCGCCACCACATCCTCGGGCGTCGCGGCTGCCACGATGCGCCCGCCCGCGTTGCCACCCTCGGGCCCCAGGTCCAGGATCCAGTCGGCCTCGGCGATCACATCGAGGTCGTGTTCGATCACGATCACGCTGTGGCCGCCGTCCACCAGGCGGTGCAGCACGCGGATGAGCTTGTCCACGTCGGCCATGTGCAGCCCCACCGTGGGCTCGTCCAGCACATACAGCGTGTGCGGCACCTTCTGGCCCCGTCGGCCGACCTCGTCGCGCACCTTGGTGAGTTCGGTCACCAGCTTGATGCGCTGCGCCTCGCCACCGCTGAGTGTGGGCGAGGGCTGGCCCAGCGTGAGGTAACCCAGGCCCACATCCTGCAAGAGCTGCAGCGGATGCGCAATGCTGGGCATGGTGGCAAAGAAGCCCACGGCCTCGTCCACTTCCATCTGCAGCACATCGCCAATGCTCTTGCCGCGCCAGGTCACGGCCAGCGTTTCGGGGTTGAAGCGCGCGCCGTGGCAGGTCTCGCAGGGCACCTTCACATCGGGCAAGAAGCTCATCTCGATGGTGCGCACGCCCGCGCCTTCGCAGCTGGGGCAGCGGCCTTCGCCGGTGTTGAAGCTGAAGCGCCCAGCGGCATAGCCGCGTGCCTTGGCCTCCAGCGTTTCGGCAAACAGCTTGCGGATGGTGTCCCAGAAGCCGATGTAGGTGGCTGGACATGAACGCGGTGTTTTGCCGATGGGTGTCTGGTCCACTTCGAGCACGCGGTCAATGCTCTCAAAGCCCGACAGGCCCGTGCAACCCACCAGCGGCGGCGCCTTGCCCGCGTCCATGGCATCGCGCCCGGCGCGGGTAGCGCGCTGCTGCACCCAGGCCTGCACGTTGGCCAGCAGCACGTCACGCGCCAACGTGGACTTGCCCGAGCCACTCACGCCCGTCACCGCCACCAGACGGTGCAGCGGCACGGTGGCCGTCACGTTCTGAAGGTTGTGCAACTGCGCGCCATGCACCGTGAGCCAGCGCATGGCGGCGCGCTCCTTGGCCTCGGTCAGCGCGTCGGCCGCCAGCGATGCAGCCTGCGCCGCACGCTTCTTGACGGCGGCGCTTTGGCGGCCCGTGGGCGCTGCCGCCTCGGCCTGGGCAAAGGCCGCCGTGGCCTCGGCGCTCACCTCGCCGGGCGCCATGCTGCGCCGCAGCTGCAGCGGGTGCTTCATCGCGTGCAGCAGGTAGCGGCCGGTTTGTGAATCTTCGGCGCCCGTGATGTCGGCCACGCTGCCCTGCGCCACCAGGCGCCCACCGCGTTTGCCCGCGCTGGGGCCAATGTCGATGATGTGGTCGGCACGGCGGATGGTGTCTTCGTCGTGCTCCACCACCACCAGCGTGTTGCCCTTGTCACCCAGCTTGTGCAGAGCGTTGAGCAGGATCTGGTTGTCGCGCGCATGCAGGCCGATGGTGGGCTCGTCGAGCACGTAGCACACGCCCTGCAGGTTGCTGCCCAGCTGCGCGGCCAGGCGGATGCGCTGGGCCTCGCCACCGCTGAGCGTGGGCGCACCCCGATCCAGCGTGAGGTAACCCAGGCCCACTTCTTCCAGAAATTCGAGGCGGCTCTGGATCTCGGGCACCAGGTCGCGGGCAATGTCGGCCTCGCGCGCCGTCATGCCACCTTCGATGCGCAGGGTCTCGACCCAGCGGCGCACATCGGTCACTGACAGCGCGGCAATGTCGGTGATGCCCACACCGGCAAACTGCACAGCACGCGCGGTGGCGTTCAGGCGTGTGCCACTGCAGCTCGGACAGGCGGTGTCGGCCAAGTCTTCCACCTCGGGCTCGGCAAAGGTCTGCTCGCGGCCTTTTTCCTTGTCGTCCTGCACCGAGTCGTCAAACACCTTGCGCTGGTCCTTGGTGAGCTTGACGCCGGTGCCCACGCAGTCGGGGCACCAGCCATGCTTGCTGTTGTAGCTGAACAGGCGCGGGTCCAGCTCGGCATAACTGGTGGCACACACGGGGCAGGCGCGCTTGGTGGAGAACGCCTGCAGCGTGCCAATACCGGCCGTGGACTGGCCGCCCTCCATGGCCTCACGCAGGCCTGTGATGCCTGAGAGAACATGCACCACGCCCTTGCCGTGCGTGAGCGCATCGGCCAGCGCGGTGCGCAAAGCCGCTTCGTTCTCGGGCGACACATCGAGGCTGGCCACGGGCAGCTCGATGGTGTGTTCCTTGAAGCGGTCGATGCGCGGGAAGTTGGTGGTGGGCAAGAAGTTGCCGTCCACGCGCAGGTGCGTGTAGCCGCGCGGGCGGGCCCAGTCGGCCAGTTCGGTGTACACGCCCTTGCGGTTCATCACCAGCGGCGCGAGCAGGCCGATGTGCTGGCCGCGGAACTGCGTGAGCAGCTGCGCGGCGATGCTCTCGGGCGTCTGCGGCTGCACGGCGGCGCCGTCCTTCACGCAGTGCTGCGTGCCCAGCTTGACGTACAGCAGGCGCAGAAAGTGCCAAACCTCGGTGGTCGTGCCCACGGTGGACTTGCGCCCGCCGCGCGACAGGCGCTGCTCGATGGCGACGGTGGGCGGAATGCCGTACACCGCATCCACCTCGGGCCGGCCTGCGGGCTGCACGATGGAGCGCGCATAGGCATTGAGGGATTCGAGGTAGCGCCGTTGGCCCTCGTTGAACAGGATGTCGAACGCCAGCGTGGACTTGCCCGAGCCGCTCACGCCCGTCACCACACTGAACTTGCCACGCGGGATGTCCACGCTCAGGTTCTTGAGGTTGTGTTCCTTCGCATTGACAATTTCTATGGCGTTTTTGGCCGCAGGCGCTAGATCCATATGCGCAAGGCGCTCTGATTTTCGTAGCGCAGCAGCCTTTTCGTGCACCGAGTGGCCGCCCACGCCCAGCGCCAGTTCGTAGTCGCGCAGTGCCTGCCCGGTGTGGGATGTAGCGTGGGCTCGCACGTCCTCGGGCGTGCCCTCGGCCACGATGAGGCCACCTGCGTAGCCGCCTTCGGGGCCCAGGTCGATCAGCCAGTCGCTCGCGCGGATCACGTCCAGGTTGTGTTCGATGACGATGAGCGAGTGCCCCGCGTCAATCAGCTTGCGCAGTGCGCGCATGAGCTTGGCGATGTCGTCAAAGTGCAGGCCGGTGGTGGGCTCGTCGAACAGGAACAGCGTGCCTTTACGCGCCACGGCCTGACGCGATTTGGCGGCTGTTTTGGCCGCCTCGGCCAGAAAGCCTGCGAGCTTGAGGCGCTGCGCCTCGCCGCCCGACAGGGTGGGCACCGGCTGGCCCAGCGCCACGTATTCGAGCCCCACGTCCACGATGGGCTGCAGCGCGCGGATCACGTCGCGATCGTTCGCAAAGACGGCCGCAGCTTCGGCCACGGTCAGCGCCAGTACATCCGCCACATTCAGCGATTTGCCGCCGCGCTCAATGGTGATCTCCAGAATCTCGGGCCGGTAGCGCTTGCCGTCGCAGTCGGGGCAGCGCAGGTACACGTCGCTCAGAAACTGCATCTCCACATGCTCAAAGCCCGAGCCGCCGCAGGTGGGGCAACGCCCGTCGCCGCTGTTAAAGCTGAACTTGGCGGCGGTGTAACTGCGCTGCTTGGACAGCGGCGCCACGGCGAAGAGTTCGCGGATGCTGTCCCACGCGCCCACGTAGCTCACGGGGTTGGAACGTGCGGTTTTGCCGATGGGCGACTGGTCCACGAACACCACGTCCGACAGGTGGTCGGCGCCCAGCATTCGGTCATGCGCGCCCGGTGCATCCGTGGCCTTGCCGCAGTGGCGCAACAGCGCGGGGGCCAGCACATCCTGGATCAGGCTTGACTTGCCCGAGCCGCTCACGCCCGTCACGGTGACCAGGCGCTGCAGCGGAAATTCGACTGTCACATCCTGCAGGTTGTGCTCGCGCGCGCCTTCCAGGATGAGGCGCGGGGTCGATTCCGTCACCATGCGCTTGAAGCCAAAGCCCACATGCTTGCGCCCGCCCAGGTAGGCGCCCGTGAGCGTGTCGGCCTTGCGCAGGTCGGCGGTGGTGCCGTCAAACACGATCTGCCCACCCAGGCGGCCCGGGCCGGGGCCCATGTCGATCATGCGGTCGGCCGCGAGCATCACGGCCGGGTCGTGCTCCACCACCACCAGGGTGTTGCCCGCGTCGCGCAGGCGCAGCATGGCCTCGGTGATGCGGTGCATATCCCGCGGGTGCAGGCCGATACTGGGTTCGTCCAGCACAAACAGCGTGTTGACCAGGCTGGTGCCCAGGGCCGTGGTCAGGTTGATGCGCTGCACCTCGCCGCCGCTGAGCGTGCGGCTTTGCCGGTCGAGCGTGAGGTAGCCAATGCCCACATCGCACAGGTACTTGAGGCGCGTGGTGATTTCTTCGTGCAGCAGCTTCAGCGCCTGGGCATCGCCGCCCTTGGCATCGTCACCCACCGGCAACTGCATGCGCGCAAAGAAAGCGCGCAGGCGGTCGATGGGCAGCAGCATCAGGTCGTGCAGGCACAGGCCGGGCAACGCTTCGAGTTGCTCGCGCGACCACTGCACCCCCTCAGGCATGAAGCGTTTGCCCGGCTCCAGCACCGCAGCGGCATCTTCCTTGCGGCCGATGCGCCAGAGCAGGCTTTCGGTCTTGAGGCGTGCACCGGCGCAGGTGGGGCATGGCGTGTAGCTGCGGTACTTGGACAAGAGCACGCGGATGTGCATCTTGTAGGCCTTGCTTTCCAGGTACTCGAAGAAGCGCTTGATGCCATACCACTGCTTGCTCCACTGGCCGTCCTTGTAGCCGGGCGCGCCGCCGATGACCCATTTCTTCTGATCGTCCGTGAGCTTGTTCCAGGGCGTGTCGCGCGGGATGCCTGCCGCCTCTGCGTGGCGCATGAGGTCGTCCTGCGCTTCCTTCCATGCAGGCGTCTGGATGGTCTTGATGGCACCGGCGCGCAGGGTGAGCTTGTCGTTGGGGATGACCAGGCCGTAGTCCACGCCGATCACGCGGCCAAAGCCCCGGCAGCTGTCGCACGCGCCCACGGCGGAGTTGAACGAGAAGGCCGAGGGGATGGGGTCGCTGTAGCGCAGGTCGCTGTCAGGGCAGTGCAGGCCGGTGGAGAAGCGCCAGAGTTCGGCGTCACCTTCATCAACGAGACGATAGACATTCAGCCGCCCCGTGCCGCGCTTGAGCGCGACCTCGATGGCTTCGATCACGCGCGCCTTCTCGGCGTTGCCCAGGCGGAAGCGGTCGGCCACCACATCCAGCACCTTGCGCGGGCCGGTGGGCGTGGCCACTTCGCGCTCGGCCTGCACCTTGGTGAAGCCACTGGCAGACAGCCATTGCTCGACCTGCTCTGCGCTGGTGTTGGCCGGCAACTCCACGGGGAACGTCAGGACGATGCGCGGATTGGAATCAGCCCCCACGCTCCCCACTGCGTGTGGTTCGCCGCCCCCCGAGAGGGCGCTCGCCGTCTTGGGAAGGCCCGGCGCCGGCTCGACGCCGCAGCGCCGCTGCAGCTCCGCATAAATGGTCTCCGGCGTGTCGTGCCGCACCGGCTGCGCGGTCTGCTTGTCGAACAACTGGCCCGCGCGTGCGAACAGCAGCTTGAGGTGATCGTTCAGCTCCGTCATCGTGCCCACGGTGGATCGGCTGGAGCGCACCGGGTTGGTCTGGTCGATGGCAATGGCCGGGGGCGCGCCCTCTACCTTGTCCACAGCGGGCTTGTCCATGCGGTCGAGGAACTGGCGCGCATAGGCGCTGAAGGTCTCCACATACCGGCGCTGGCCCTCGGCGTAGAGCGTGTCGAACACCAGGCTGGATTTGCCCGAGCCGCTGGGGCCCGTGACCACCGTGAGTTCGCCGGTGCGGATGTCCAGATCCAGGTTCTTGAGGTTGTGCTGGCGTGCGCCGCGGATACGGATCAGTCCCTGGGTCATGGAGCGGTCTTTCTGGGGTGAGGCGGAACATTCTAGGGACAGGTGCCCGGCCATGCCCGATCTTCATCAGTACCCCCAGGCACAGGTGTGGTGCTCAAGCCGCAGTCTTGTCGCCCAGGCGGCATCGCCAGGGCGGGCAGGTAGCACTTGCCGCGATCGACCGTATAGACTGGAGAACTACACAGAGAGGAGACTTTGATGAACGAATGGCTGAAGAGGGGAGCGGGCCTGGCCCTTGCCGCATTGATGACTGCCGGTCACGCGCAGCTCCTGATTGGGCAGACTGCCGGCTACTCGGGCCAGGTGGCTGCCGGGGTCAAGGAGACCGCTGACGGCGCCATGCTTTACATCGACGCCGTGAACGCCAAGGGGGGCGTGCATGGGCAGAAGATCGAACTCGTCACGCTGGACGACAAGTTCGACCCCCAGACGGCAGCGGACAACGCGCGCAAGCTCATCGAAGAACAAAACGTGCTCGCGATGTTCCTGACCCGCGGCACACCCCACACCGAGGCGATGATCCCGCTGCTCGAGAAGCACGGCGTAGCGCTGGTCGGCCCCTCCACGGGCGCCATGGTGCTGCACCAGCCGGTACGCAAGTACATCTTCAACGTTCGCGCCACCTACCAGCGTGAAGCCGAAAAGGCCATGACCCACTTGGCTTCGATGGGCATGACGCGCATTGCCGTGGTTTATTCCGACGACAGTTTTGGCGCCGATGGCATCATCGGAGCGCAGAAAGGCTTGGCGGCCAGCAAGCTGACGCCGGTGGTGCTGGAGAAATTCAACCGCGCCAAACCGGATTTCGCGCCCATCGCCTCCAAGGTGGTCGGCGGCAACGCGCAGGCGGTGCTGATGATTGCATCGGGCTCGGCGGTGGTGGACGCGGGCAATGCCTTCCGGGCCGCTGGCTCGGGTGCGCAGATCGTCACGTTGTCCAACAATGCATCTACGGGGTTCATCAAAAGCCTGGGCCCCAACGCCCGTGGCGTGATCGTGACCCAGGTGTATCCCAATGAGCGGGCGATCACCTATGGAATGGTGAAAGAAGCCCAGGAATTGGCCAAAGCCAAGGGCCAGAGTGATGTCAGCCCCGCCATGCTCGAGGGCTTTGCCGCGGCCAAGGTGCTGGTTGAAGGACTGCGGCGGGCCGGCCCCAAGCCCACGCGGGAGAAAGTCCACGCCGCCCTGGAAGGCCTGCGCAAGTTTGACCTTGGCGGACTCGAAGTGAGCTACAGCCCGGACGACCACACGGGTCTGGACTTCGCCGACCTCGCCATCATCGGAACCGACGGCAAGTTCCGCCGCTGATCGTTGACCCGGGGGGCCCGGCCGCCCCCCCCCCCCGGCCATACCGCCCTACCCCACGCGGGCACTGGCGAAGTCCAGGTGTCGGCATGACTGCCTTTGTAGCCAATCAGCAGCCTTCGACCTTGAACAAGGTGGCGATGGGCATATCACGCCGAGGGAAAAGGCTGTAGCACCTGACGACCCGCAGTCATCGAGAAAAGGTCTCTCCTCCCAAGCCCCTGCCAAAGCTCAAGTTCACTTTGAGCACTGCACGGAGCAGTGTTCCCGACCTGCAATCACCCGAAGAGCCGCGCGTCTCCGAGACAGCCCTAGCTCGCTTGACCGAGGTAGCGTTGGCTCACTGCTGCCTCTACGTTCGGGTCTGGCTGCTACATTCGTCCGCCGCAACGAAGGACGTGGAGATAAGACGCGGCCAGTGCGCCAAGGCCTGGGCAAGGCAAGCTGGCCGTTACACGCCGCATCTCTCGGGAAGATCGAAGCTTGGTACGCACTTCGCCAGCCCAAACTGGGGTGCCGGGACACCTGCCGGCACCGAGCACCGAGCACCGAGCACTCAAAGATGCCTCAACTCAACAGAGTGCGAGATACACATCTTGCCCCATACAGGCCGACCGGCGTGCGCTCGGTGGCGCCTGGGGTATCTTCGCTCGTGGCATCGCCCTCCCCTCAATGCCAGAGACGCCGACACAATTCGGCCCATCCCATGGGAGCAGCCCACAATGGAAAAGGCCTTGCACCTTTGATAAGGTGCAAGGCCTTGATAAGCCATGCAATTCTCGGCTGGAACACCAGCCGGGAACAGGGACTTAGAAGTTGTGGCGAACGCCGACTGCCACGGAGCTGAAGTCAGCACCAGCAGCGCCCACGCCGTAAGAGGCGTTGCGGTCGTTGTTGATGTGAGTGTAGTAGCCGTACAGCTTGGTACGCTTGCTCAGGTTGTAGTTGTAGCCCAGGGTGTACTGGGTAGCTGCGCTGTCAGACACATTCTTGTAGCTGTTGGCACGGCCCACGTTCACGTGGAATTCCGAAGCGCCCATGGTGTAAGCACCAGCCAGACGGATGTTGTTGCGAGCGCCGCCGTTCAGGACGTAGGCATTCTTGTCACGCTGGTAGTAGCCGCCAACGGTGAATGCACCGTAGGTGTACAGAGCGCGCAGGCCGAACTGGTTCACGTCGCCTTGCTTGCTGTAGCCAGCGCCCAGGGCCAGAGGGCCTGCAGCGTAGTTGGCAGCCAGGTCATAGGCGTTCTTGCCGCCCACGGTCTGCTCGTGCAGGCCCACAGCGCCTTCCACCGTGAAACCGCCGAACGACGGGGTGCGGTAGGCAACCTTGTTGGCGTTCTGCATCACGTAAGCGTACAGCGCGTCGCTCGACGAGCCCGTGTTGTGGTTGTGCAGGCTCACGTAGTCAGCCGTTGCATAGTAGGACTCGGCGAAGAAATTGCCCAGACGAACCATACCGAAGTTACCGGACAGGTTCACTTCGCTTTGACGGCCGAAGAACGTCGAAGCCGATGCGCCGGTGTCCGAATTGAAACCGCTTTCCAACTGGAAACCAGCCTTCAGGCCGCCACCCAGGTCTTCCGTGCCCTTGAAGCCGAAACGGGAAGAGTTGTTGAACAGGCCGGTGGTGGACACGTCGCCCACCTTTTGGCGTTCCACCGTGGTGTTAACGCGGCCGTACAGCGTGACGCTGCTTTGAGCCATTGCTGCGGTGGAGCCGGCAACAGCCAGGACAGCCAGAACAACGCGGGTCATTTTTTTCATGAGAATTCCTTTGATACTAGTTGCCATCAGCGGCGTACAAGCAGTTTCAGTTTTTGACTGGACCACCGAAAGAAAATACTTCGAGGCTCCGATTTTATTGTCCGTAACGTTTCCACATACGTTTCGCCGCAAGTTTGATGACAGAGTGATGTATTACCACAACACTCGTAGGCTTCTCCCCCACGCCGGCCTATTAAATAAGGGGCGCAGCCACCTCTGCAACGGCCTTTTCAATGGGCGCTAGCGGCCGGCGCAGATGCGCTGGCAGGCGTTTCGGGGGTGCTGACGGCGTCGGCGCCGTGTTTTTCGCCGCTCATGTCCACTTTGTCACCGGCCTTCATGATGACAAACAGCGACAGTGCCGCGAAAAGAATAAATCCGACAACAATCTTCCACATGGTCTTTTCCTGAAGGGTTGGGCTCGGGACAAGGGCTCCGCGCCGCCGCCGAGGCGTGCAGGCGGGAGCCCTTTACGTTACAGAGCCCGCTGACGTGCAGCGGAGCTCTGTGCAACACCCGGCGTCGGGGGCCGGTCAGTCGTTGGCGTAAATGTCCACGTCCTTGGTTTCGCGGATGAACAGCGTGCCGATCACAGCCGTGGCGCCCGCAATGATGATGGGGTACCAGAGGCCGTTGTACATATTGCCGGTCTGCGCCACGATGGCGAAGGCGGTGGTGGGCAGCAGCCCGCCAAACCAGCCATTGCCAATGTGGTACGGAAGGCTCATGGATGTGTACCGGATACGCGTGGGGAACATTTCCACCAGCATGGCGGCAATGGGGCCGTACACCATGGTCACCAGGATCACCAGATACGTCAGGATGACGATCATCATGACCTTGTTCATCTTGGCCGGATCGGCCTTGGCAGGATAGCCATCAGACTTCAGCGTATCGGCCACGGCCTTCTTGAAGGCAGCGTCCTTGGCTTTAGCCTCTTCGGCAGGAATGCCCTTGGAGGAATAGCTGGGGATCGTGGTCTCGCCGATCTTGATGACCGCAGGTGTGCCAGCAGGCGCCGCTTCGTTGTCATAGCTCACCGAGCTGGCGGCCAGCACCTGCTTGGCGACGTCACAAGAGCTCGTGAATTTCACCGTACCGGTGGGGTTGAACTGGAACGAGCACTCGGCAGGGTCGGCCAACACCACCACCTTGTTCTTGGCCTGGGCGGCTGCGAGGTCTGGGTTGGCGGCCTCGGTCAGCGCCTTGAACACGGGGAAATAGGTGACAACCGCGAGCAGGCAGCCCAGCATGATGATGGGCTTGCGGCCGATCTTGTCGGACAGCGTGCCGAAGACCACGAAGAAGGGCGTGCCGATCAGCAAAGCAGCGGCAATCATCAGGTTGGCCGTGACGGCGTCGACCTTGAGCTGCTGCGTGAGGAAGAACAGTGCATAGAACTGGCCGGTGTACCAGACCACGGCCTGGCCGGCGGTCAGGCCGATCAGGGCCAGGATCACGATCTTGAGGTTCTTCCACTGGCCGAAGGACTCGGACAGCGGGGCCTTGGAGGTCTTGCCCTCAGCCTTCATCTTCTGGAAGGCGGGCGATTCGGACAGCGACAGGCGAATCCACACCGAGATGCCCAGCAGCAGGATGGACACGATGAACGGAATGCGCCAGCCCCAATCGCCGAAGGCCTGCTCGCCCAAGGCGGTGCGGGTGCCCAGGATCACCAGCAGCGACAGGAACAGGCCCAGCGTGGCCGTGGTCTGGATCCATGAGGTATAGGCACCCCGTGCACCGTGCGGCGCATGCTCCGCGACGTAGGTGGCTGCACCGCCGTACTCGCCACCGAGGGCCAGGCCCTGCAGCATGCGCAGTGCGATCAGGATCACCGGCGCCGCCACACCGATGCTGGCGTAGGTGGGAAGCACACCCACGATGAAGGTGGACAGGCCCATGATCAGGATAGTGACCAGGAAGGTGTACTTGCGCCCGATCATGTCGCCGAGCCGTCCGAACACCAGGGCACCAAAGGGCCGCACGATGAAGCCGGCAGCGAACGCCAGCAGCGCGAAGATGAACGCGGAGCCCGCGTCCAGGCCGCTGAAGAACTGCTTGGCGATGATGGCCGCCAACGAGCCGTAGAGATAGAAGTCGTACCACTCGAAAACGGTACCGAGCGACGAAGCGAAGATCACTTTCTTCTCTTCGGCCGACATCGGCCGCGGTGCGGGATGCTGTGTTGCCATGATTTTGTCTCCTGTGATTTTTTGAATTACAGGCAAATGCAGAAATTACCTGTCAGCCCACTATCAGGCGCACTACTGACACCGCTCTGACGCATTTCTTACAGAGATTGACACGAATCTTCCGCGAGTCTTACAGCTTCGGTAGTAACCCGGGGTCGGCGTTTTTTGATGCGAAAAAGCCGCCACTGATCCGGCAATGCGGGCTCATCTGAGCGGCCGGCGCCCTGCCCCGAAACCGCGCCCCGGCACGCGCCAACGCCGCGCCGCGTAAGGACTTGGTCAGTGCGCGTTAGCAGAATCCGGCGCATGCGGAGCGGCCCTGCCACTCCCCATTGCGTTCTCGCATCCACCCCTTGAGGAGACATCCATGAGCGACCCGACGGTCCAGAAAATACAAAGCCATCCCAAGTACCTCGAGCTGCGCGCCAAGCGCAACCGCCTGGGTATCTTCCTGACCGCGCTGATGCTGGTCGTGTACTACGGCTACATCGCGCTGATCGCGTTCGACAAGAAATTCCTGGCCCAGCCCATCGGCGCGGGCGTGACCTCGCTGGGCATTCCGATCGGCATGGGCGTGATCATCTTCACTGTCGTGATCACCGGCATCTACGTGCGCCGCGCCAATGGCGAATTCGACTCCCTGACCAAAGACATCCTGAAAGACGCATCGAAATGAATGCCATGGAAAAACACGCGGGCAAGGCGCTGGCGCTCCTGACCCTGCTGGCAGCGGGCGGCGCCCATGCTGCGGGCGCCGACCTGGGCCAGGCCGCCAAGCAGGCCACCAACTGGACGGCCATCATCATGTTCGCCGCCTTCGTCGCCGGCACGCTGTGGATCACTAAATGGGCGGCGGCCAAGACCAAATCCGCCTCTGACTTCTACACCGCTGGCGGCGGCATCACCGGCTTCCAGAATGGTCTGGCCATCGCGGGCGACTACATGTCCGCGGCCTCCTTCCTCGGCATCTCGGCGGCCGTGATGGCCACCGGCTACGACGGCCTGATCTATTCGATCGGCTTCCTGGTGGGCTGGCCCATCATCACCTTCCTGATGGCCGAGCGCCTGCGCAACCTGGGCAAGTTCACCTTCGCCGACGTGGCGGGCTACCGCTTCCAGCAGGGCCCCATCCGTGCGTTCGCCGCCTCGGGCACGCTGGTGGTGGTGGCGTTCTACCTGATCGCGCAGATGGTCGGCGCAGGCCAGCTCATCAAGCTGCTGTTCGGCCTGGAATACTGGATGGCCGTGGTCATCGTGGGCGCGCTGATGATGATCTACGTGCTGTTCGGCGGCATGACCGCCACCACCTGGGTGCAGATCATCAAGGCCTGCCTGCTGCTGGCGGGCGTGAGCTTCATGGCCTTCATGGTGCTGGCCCAGTACGGCTTCAGCCCCGAGGCGCTGTTCGCCAAGGGTGTGGAAGTGCGCACCGCCATCGCCGCCAACACCGGCAAGACGCCCGAGGAAGCCGCCAAGGCAGGCCTGTCCATCATGGGCCCCGGCGGCTTCATCAAGGACCCGATCTCGGCCATCTCGTTCGGCATGGCGCTGATGTTCGGTACCGCTGGCCTGCCGCACATCCTGATGCGCTTCTTCACCGTGCCCGATGCGAAGGAAGCGCGCAAGTCGGTGCTGTGGGCCACCACCTGGATCGGCTACTTCTACGTGCTGATCTTCATCATCGGCTTCGGCGCCATCACCCTGGTGCTCACCAACCCCGAGTTCGCGGACGTGGCCAAGGGCGTGATCCACGGCGGCGCGGGCACGGCCAACATGGCGGCCGTGCTGGTGGCCAAGTCGGTGGGCGGCAACATCTTCTACGGCTTCATCTCGGCCGTGGCGTTCGCCACCATCCTGGCCGTGGTGGCCGGCCTCACGCTCTCGGGCGCATCGGCCGTTTCGCACGACCTGTATGCCACGGTGTTCAAAAAGGGCAAGGCCGACAGCGCTTCGGAGCTGAAGGTTTCGCGCATGACCACGCTGGCCCTGGGCGTGATCGCCGTGGTGCTGGGCATTGCCTTCGAGAAGCAGAACATCGCGTTCATGGTGTCGCTGGCTTTCGCCATCGCAGCCTCGGCCAACTTTCCGGTGCTGTTCTTGTCGGTGCTGTGGAAGGACTGCACCACGCGCGGTGCGGTGATCGGCGGGTTCCTCGGCCTGGTGTCTTCGGTGGGCCTGACGGTCGTTTCGCCCTCGGTGTGGGAAGCCACGCTGGGCAACCCCGCTGGCTCGGCACTGTTCCCGTACACCTCGCCGGCGCTGTTCTCGATGGCCATCGGCTTCGTGGGTATCTGGATCTTCTCGATCACCGACAAGAGCGCCAATGCCGCGCGCGAGCGCGCCGCGTTCCCGGCGCAGCAGGTGCGTTCGGAAACGGGCCTGGGCGCCTCCGGCGCTTCGGGGCACTGACCAGAGGCGGCTTGCCGGGCGGCTGCGCGCCGCCCTCCCCTTCTCTCGCTGCGCGGGAAAAGAGGGCCGACACCGGCGCGGCGGGTGCCGGCAGCCCGCACAGGTCTTCGCGCGGCATCTTGCAGGCCAGCGCCGCACCCATGGCGCCGCGGCGTGGAGCGCACATCACCGTGCAGGACCGAGAAGAACAAAAACTGCGCCCCTTGCGCGGCACTCCGCCGCCGGGCCACCTCCACCGGGCTTCGTGCCCGGTTTTTCGTTGGCGGGGGCAATGCGCAGGAGATAAACGCTATTAAAACAATAGCGCATTCCACTTACTACATAAGCACTACAGCCCGTTTTTTCTTGAAGATTCTCAGCCGTGCAGCTGGCGGAGCTTGACGAAGGCCAGCGCCGCCATGACGGCGTCGTTGAGCGCGTCGTGCGCCTCCCGCTGGGGCAAGCCCAGGTCGTCCATCAGGGTGGCGAAGCGCAGGTCGATGTCGGCGTTGCCTTGCTGCTGGTAGGGCGGCAGTTGCCGGAACTTGTACTCGTAATACAGCGCCGATACCTCGATCTTGGGCTGCGGCAGGCCCATGCCCAGCAGGGGCCACAGCGCGCGGTTGAGCATGGCCACATCGAATTCGAGGTAATAGCCCACCAGCGGCCGGCTACCGATGAAGCGCAGCAGCCGGTCCATGGCCTCCTGCAGCGGCAGGCCCTGGGCCACGTCCCTGCTGCGCAGGCGGTGGATGCGCACGCTGTCGGCCGACACCCCCTTGTCCGGCCGCACCAGCAGTTCCAGCCGCTCGCTGGTCAGAATGCGGTTTCCGGCAATGCGCACCGCGCCGATGGCGATGATCTCGTCGCTGCGCACATTGAGCCCCGTGGTCTCGCAATCCAGCGCCACCCATTCGCCCGGCGGCGGCGGGTCGAACAGGAAGGCATAGGCCGGGTCGCCCAGGTGGTAGAGCAGCCAGTGGCGCCGCAGCCGCGCAAGCCAGGCGCGCGGGCCGGTGGGGGTGGTGGCCCTCACAGCACGTCCAGCCGCAGGCGCTGGTGCAGCAAGGCCTTGAAACGCTTGACCACAGCCAGAGCGTCCTTGAGCAGGTCGCGCTCCAGGCTGCTCAGCCGCTCGGGATCGACGTTGCCGGTCACCGGGCGCCCGGTGTCGATTTCGGCCAGCCCTGCCTTCAGCCGCAGGCCCATGAGGAAGTGCAGGCTCTGCACCAGCTCGTCGCCCAGCGCTGCATCCAGCGCCCCACCTTCAACCAGTGCGGCGATGCGGTCCGCAGTGCCCGTGGCGAACACGTGCCGGGCCAGGGCCAGGCTGCGCACGCCATGCACGATGGGGAAGATGCCGGCCTTTTTCAGGCTGATGGCGCGGCCCTCGTCACCCAGGCCGAACAGCCGGCTCCACCAGCCTGCGGGGCCGCCAAAATTTTCCACCGCGCTGGCAAAGCGCGCCAGCACGGCATCGTTGTCCACGGCCAGCGCCGCCACGCCATCGCGCACCGCGGCCAGCAGTGCGGCGTCGCCCGCCACGGCGTGCGCATCCAGAAAGATGGCCAGCTGCATGAGGCTGTCGCCCTCGGGCTGCAGCAGCCACTGGCGCACGCGCTGGCCGAAGCCCGCCACCGTGTCGCGCCAGTCGGGGTTGCTGACCATGATGCGGCCAGGGCACTCGGGGTAGCCGAAGCTCGCCAACACCTCGGAAAAACGCTGGCAGATGGCATCCAGATCGGCGGGCGCGGTGTAGCCGTCGCGCAGCACCAGGCCGTTGTCCTGATCGGTCTTGAGCAGTTGCTCGCCGCGCCCTTCGCTGCCCATGACGAACAGGCAGCTGTTGTCCACCAGACCGGGCGGCGCCACCATGGTCCAGGCGCGCTCGAACAGCCGCGCGTTGAGTTGCTGCACCAGCTTGGCCATGAGGCCGATGCGCGTCCCCCCGCGGTGCAGTGCCGCAATCAGCCGGGTGATCTGCGCGGCCGCCTGCGCCAGTGCCGGCAGGTCTTGCGCGTGCTCGATCTGCACCGTGATGAGGTGCGAGTGGTTGGCCAGGAAGCTGAACAGGTCGAGCGCTTCCAGGGTGCCACGCACCTCGCCGCTGTCCTCCACCACCACGAGGCGGTGCACGCGCTGGCGCAGCAGCAGCACCATGGCATCGCCCAGCTGGTCCGACGGCCGCACGGTGACCACCGGGACGCTGGCCAGATCACCCACGGGCAGCTGGTCCAACGGGCGGCCGTCAAGAATGGCGCGCTGCAGCGTGGTGTTGGTGAAGATGCCCAGCCCGCCGGGCAGCCCCGTGACGAGCACGTTGGTGGTGCGCTGCGCCTGGAACAGGCGCACGACCGAAACGATGTCGGTACCGGCGTCCACCGTGTGCGCCGGGCGCAGGAAGGCCTGGTCCACGCGCGCCAGGGTGAGAGACTGCAGCTCGTGCCGGTCGGCGCGCTGCGCCAGCGCACTGAGCTTCTGACCCAGATCGGAGAACAGCAGCGCACCAAAGGTGGTGTTGCGCGCGATGAGTTCATTGACCGCCTCGCGCGCGAGCTGGTACGCGACCACCTCCTCGGTGGCGACGAAGCGGCTGCCCACGCGGCCGGTCATCAGGCCGCAGCCATCAAAGCAATCGTCCGGGCCGTAGGTGGCCAGCACTTCGTCACCCTCCGTCTGCGTGACATAGCCCTTGATGATGACGAAAAGGTGGGTGGGCGCCACGCCCACGTCCAGCACCACGGCCCCTTCGGGAAAGTAGGCGATGTCAACGCTGGCGCGCACCAGGTGCCGCTCGTCCTGGCTGAGGCAATCGAAGGGCGAGGCGTTGAAATTGAAGGCGCTGGGCATGGTGGATGACTAAAAAAGACCTGCCGCCGCAACCCGAGTGCCCGCGGCCCCTAGTGCACCGGCTCCGCCATGGCGGCACTGGACGAACGCCAAGGGCCCGCGACCGCGAAAGGGCGTACACCACAGCCGCAACTGCAGCCACAGCAATGGCCCGCCACGCCAACAAAGGGGTGCAGGTGCGTCTTCATGGTCCGGCAGATCCGGGACGGCGCAGCGCTATTCAACCCGGCAGGCCTTGCGCCACGCTTGCAGCGGCGTCCCAGCCTTGTTCAAACCAGGCATCGCCCTCGAAGTAGGCGCGCAGCATGGGCAGGCTGTCGTAACCCCAGAAGACCTTGCCGTCGACCTCGAGGGCCGGCACGCCGAACACGCCACGCGCGGCTGCTGCGTCGGTATTGCCGCGCAGCAGTGCCTTGGCGCGTGCGCCGTCGGCGCTGTCGGGGTCTTCGGGCTGCAGCTGCGGTTCCAGCTCGGCGGCGAGCTGCGTGAGGCGCTCGGCATCGAGCGCATCCTGCCCACCCTGCCAGACATGGCGGAACACCGTGCCAGCCACAAAGCGGTTGATGCTGCCGTCACGGCTGCAGGCCAGGGCCTGGCGCAGCAGCGGCAACGGGTTGAACGGATGGCGTGCCGGCATGGCCAGCGGCACACCCTGCGAATGGCCCAGCCAGGCCGCGTGGCGGTAGGTCCAGGCGCGCTTGGGAGCGATGCCCGCCGGCCCCGGGTTGCCGTGCTGCTTGAGCAGCGCCCCCAGCAGCACCGGCCGGTATTCCACGCTGTAACTGAACCCTTCCAGCACCTCGGGCAGGCGCTCGAACGCCAGCCAGGCATAGGGCGAAACGAAGTCCAGGTGAAAGATGATGTGTTTCATGGTTCGCTCCTTGTGTCCGTTTGCCGGGGCGTGGACTTCCCCTGCACCAATTGTGAAAGCGCACGGCCCAGCCGGCGGCCTGCGCGCCTGGGCCGTCCGCACCGCCCCGCAGCACTGGCGGCACCCCTTCCCGATCCGCACCGCAAGGCGAACGACGGGGCTGGGGTGCGGCTCCCAGCCCGCCTGTGCAGGCTTGAACATCCTCGAAAGGCTGCCACCTCCACTGGCTGCATGGATGCGCGGGGTGCATCAGGGGGTGGCGTCATTGCGCGGCGGAAAAGCGATACCGGCGCGCTGCGCGAGGCGCGCCCAGATGGCCAGGCGTTCGGCGCTGTCGGCCTGGGCCCAGGCACGGATTTCAGGGATGGTGCGAAAGCACCCTTCGCAGTGGCTGCGGTCGTCGGACATGCGGCAGACCGAGATGCACGGCGAGGGGATCACTTCGTCCGAATTTTCATCAAAATAGCCTGCTGCGCTCAACAGGCGGGCGCGAGCAGCTATGCCTTCTGTAGCATTCATGCGATTGCGGGCTCCTGCACGACATCGACTACGGGCGCACCGGTGAGCCGCTCCAGATCCGAGGGATGCAACGGAAACACACCATGCGGGTGCCCCGCGGCGGCCCACACCACATCAAAGCGCAACAGATCGCGGTCGATCAGCGTGACCGGAGGCGTGGCGTGCGCCACGGGCGAGACGCCGCCGATCGAGAAGCCGGTGCGCAATTTCACGAACTCGGCATCGGCCCGGCCGATCTTGCCCACATGGGCTTCGACCTTCTTCTCGTCCACGCGGCGGTCGCCCGAGGTGATGACCAGCACCGCCGCGTCGTCGCTCTTGCGCCGGAAGATGATGCTTTTGGCCACCTGTCCCACCAGAATGCCCAGCAGATCGGCCGCCTGCTGCGCGGTGCGCGCGGCGTCGTCGAGCATGCGGGGCATGTGGGGGTGGCCTTGCGCCTGCAAGGCCGCTGCCACCCGCTGCACCCCTTCGGGAAGCGCTTTCAACTCTGCTCCGCACATGGTTTGTATTGCCTCCGCCATCAGCCCGCCCGCTTGTTCAGCAACGCCGTTGCCGCGCGTGAATTGGGCTTGCGGCCCAGGAACCCACTGATGTAGGCGCCCGCGTCGATGAGCTTGTCGAGGTCGATGCCCGTTTCGATGCCCATGCCGTGCAGCATGTAGACCACGTCTTCCGTGGCCACGTTGCCCGTGGCGCCCTTGGCGTAGGGGCAGCCCCCCAGGCCAGCCACCGAGGTGTCGTATTGCCACACGCCCATCTCGAGCGTGGCAAGGGTGTTGGCAAGCGCTTGGCCATAGGTATCGTGGAAATGGCCCGAGATGTCATTCAGGTCGTAGTGCTGCAGCGTGGCTTCGACGGCGCGCTGCACTTTGCGCGGCGTGCCCACGCCGATGGTGTCGGCCACGCCGATATGCTGCACGCCAATCTGTTTCATGAGGCCCGCGAGGTACGCCACACGCTCGGGCGCGATCTCGCCCTCATAGGGGCAGCCCACGGTGCAGCTCATCGCGCCGCGCACATGGATGCCCGCAGCGCGCGCGGCCTCGACCACGGGCGCGAAGCGCTCGATGCTCTCGGCGATGCTGCAATTGATGTTCTTCTGGCTGAAGGCCTCGCTCGCCGAGCCGAACACCACGATCTCGTCGGGCCGGTCGAGCACCGCCGCCTCAAAGCCCTTGAGGTTGGGCGTGAGCACCGAGTAAACAACGCCACTCTGGCGTGCGATGCCGCTCATCACCTCGTGGTTGTCCGCCATCTGCGGCACCCACTTGGGCGACACATAGCTCGTGACCTCGATGTTTTTCAGGCCCGCGTCCTGCAGGCGGTGCACCAGGCCGATCTTGACCTCGGCGGGCACGGGAGATTTCTCGTTCTGCAGGCCGTCGCGCGGGCCGACATCGATGAGTTTGACGCGGGAAGGAATGCTCATGGTCTGGCTATCGAAAAGAGGAAAAAACGGGAGGCCTTCAGCGCAATAGGCCGGCAGGCAGCCAACGGCCAAGCACCGGACTTCCGGCGTACGCAGGACCCCATTGTCCAGCCTTCGGGGGCGCTGGACCACCCCATATCCTGCCAGACCATTCGCGCCTCGTGCCATTGCAGCCTGGCTCCGGCGCACCAGCAAACGGCGCTTCATGGCGCTGCGCCGCCCTGCTGCATTTCCTGCCGCAGCAACGCCACCATCTGCACGGCCGCCAGCGACAGGCGCCGCCCGCGCAACGTGACCAGGCCGATGGGCCGGCGCAGCAGGGGCTGCTTGAGGGGCCGCGTCACCACCTCGGGGCGCCGCACCACCTGCGCCGCCAGTTCGGGCAAGGCGCTCACGCCCAGCTGCGCCGCCACCATGGCAGCAATGGTGGCCAGGTGCTCCACCTCATACTGCGGGGCAAAACGGATGCGGTGGGTCAGCAGCGCCTCGTCGGCGTACTGGCGCACGCTAGTGCCTGCAGGCATCGAGATGTGCGGCAGGTCGGCCACATCGGCCCAGGCGATCGCGCCGCGGCCACGGGCCAGCGGGTGCGAGCGCCCGACCAGCAGCACAAACGGATCGGAAGCGAGCGGCGTGTAGTCCAGGTCCGCATAGGCGGGGTTGGCCGCCGTGAGGGCAAAGTCCACCCGCCCGGCGCGCACCATGTCAAACGCGGGGCCTGCCAGGCAGTCGAACAGTTCCAGGTGCACCCCCGGGTGCTCGGCCGCAAAACGCGCCAATGCGCGTGGCACAGCGCCCGCCGCCAGCGATGGCAAGGCCGCCAATGCCAGCCGCCCCACCTGCACCTGGGCCACGGCCTGCACACGGCGCACGGTCTCATCCATCTGGTGGCGCAGAAACCGCGCCTGCTCGGCAAACACCTCGCCCGCTTGCGTGAGCTGTACGGTGCGCGTGGTGCGGTCAAACAACCGCGCGCCCAGCATCTCCTCCAGCCGCGCCAGCGTGCCCGAGACCGCCGACTGCGACAAATGCATTTGCAGCGCCGTGCGCCGAAAGCTGAGCGTGTCCGCCAGCGCCAGAAAAACATCGACCTCGCGGGCCGACCAATTGATCTTCATGACAGATCAGTCTATCGAAAAAGACGTCTGGACCGCGCAATTGAAGCTACCTAGACTGCCCCACAACAACACTTGCCGGGCCCTGAAGGGCTTGGCTCCCCAACGGAACCAGGAGACAACATGGACAAGAATTCGCCGCGCAACGCTCGCACGGTGGTCGTGGGTGGGGGCACCATGGGTGCCGACGTGGCCGTGGTGCTGGCCCGGGGCGGGGCCCAGGTCACGGTGGTGGACCCGCATGCCACACGCCGGGAACTGCTGCTGCCCCACATCGCCAAGGAGCTGGCCGCCGCAAGCCAGGCCACCCATGCCGGCCCGGTGCAGGTGTGCGCCAGCCTGCAGGACGTGGATTGGAGCGGCGTCGTGCTGGTGGTCGAGTGCATCACCGAGCAACTGGCCGCCAAGCAAAAGCTGTTTGCCGAGCTGGAAACCGTGGCGCCCCCCAACGCCGTGCTGGCCAGCAACAGCTCGGGCTTTCCCATCAGTGCCATCGCCCAGGGGCTGGCCACGGCGCAGCGCATGCTGGGCCTGCACTTCTTCATGCCCGCCCACCTGGTGCCGCTGGTGGAGGTGGTGCTGGGCGAGCGCAGCGACCCGGCACTGGGCACCTGGCTGCACGCCTTCATGCGCGGCTGCGGCAGTGTGCCGGTGCTGGTGAAGAAGGACAAGCCCGGCTTTCTGGCCAACCGCATGCAGCATGCGCTCTCGCGCGAGGCCTTTGCACTCATCGACGAAGGCATTGCCTCGCCCGAGGACGTGGACGCTGCCGTGCGCTTCGGCTTTGGTTTCCGGTTCCTCGCTGCAGGCCCGGTGCTCCAGCGCGACCACGCGGGCATCGAGGTGCACACGGCCGCCGCCGCCACCATGTACCCCACGCTGTCCAACACGGACGTGCCTGCCCAGGCCCTGCGCGACAAGGTGACCCAGGGCCAGCTCGGCATGAAGACCGGCAAGGGCTTCTTTGACTGGCCGGAAGACCGCAAGCAGGCCGAGCGCGCGCGCTACGACACGCTGCTGCGCCAGGGCCTGGCCCTGCTGGCCAGCGAGCTGCCCACCATCGAGCCCCCTACTGACAACCCATCAAACACCGGAGCCCGCGCATGAGTGCATCGCCCGCCACCCCCAGCCAGTGGGCCGACCCGCTGATCGTGACCGTGGCCCCCAACGGCGCCTACAAGCAGCCCGCCGACCACCCCGCCGTGCCCATCACACCCGCCGCGCTGGCCACCACGGCCAAGGCCTGCCTGGATGCGGGCGCGGCCATGCTGCACATGCATATCCGCGACGCGCAAGGCCGCCATAGCCTCGATGTGGAGGGCTACCGTGAGGCACAGCGCGTGGTGCGCCAGGCCGTGGGCGATGCGATGGTCATCCAGATCACCAGCGAAGCCGCAGGCGTGTACCAGGCCCCCGCGCAGATCGCCATGGTGGAGGCCCTGCAACCCGAGGCCGTGTCCATCGGCCTGCGCGAAATAGACAAGCCCGAGATCGGCGAAGCCGGAGTGCAGCGCTTCTTCACCGGCCTGGCCCAGCGCCGCACCATGGTGCAGGTCATCCTGTATGACGTGGCAGACCTGTGCCGCTGGCAGGCGCTGCGCGCCAGTGGCGTGGTGCCCGATGCACCCTGGTTCCTGCTGTTTGTGCTGGGCCGCTACAGCGCGGGCCAGACCTCCAGCCCGCGCGACCTGCTGCCTTTTCTGAACGCCCATGACGGCAACGAGCCCTGGGCCGTGTGCGCCTTCGGGGCGGCAGAGAACGCCTGTGTGGCCGCCGCTGCCGCGTTTGGCGGCCACGCCCGCGTGGGGTTTGAAAACAACCTGCTGTGCAAGGACGGCAGCGTGGCCCCCGACAACACCGCGCTGGTGCGCCAGGCCGTCGAAGCGGCCGCCGCGCTGGGCCGCCCGCTGGCCACCGCCGCTGACATCCGGCAGCGCTTTGGCGCAGGCTGAGCGGCACCGCTCCATCGCGCTCCCCATCCATTGACATCAACCCGCAGCAGACGGGCTTTATCAATCCCCACAGGAGACAGACATGCACCACCGCCACCTTTCCTTATCCACGCATCGCGGCGCCCGGCGCGCCGTGCTGCACGCAGCCCTTGCCGTGCCCCTGGCCCTGGGCATCGCAGGTCACGCTGCGGCGCAGACGGCCGCCACCGCCTTCCCCAGCAAGACCATCCGCTTTGTGGTGCCCTACCCGCCCGGTGGACCCACCGACCTGATGGCCCGCATGCTGCAGCCCGAGCTGCAAAGCCGCCTGGGTGTACCTGTGGTGGTGGACAACAAGGGCGGCGCCGGTGGCAACACGGGCAGCGCCGAGGTGGCCAAGCAGGCCCCGGCCGATGGCCACACGTTGCTGCTGGCCGCCAGCGGCCCCATGGCGGTCAACTCCTCGCTGTACGCCAGCATGCCTTTCAACCCCTTGTCTGATCTGGCACCGGTGATCCAGCTCTCCGCCTTCCCGCTGGTGCTGGAAGTGCACCCCTCGCTGAGCGTCAAGACACTGGCCGAATTTCTGGCGATGGCCAAGGCAGGCAAGCCGGTGCTGAGCTACGCGTCAGCCGGCAACGGAACACCGCAGCACCTGGCAGGCGAGCTGTTCAACACCACGGCGGGCGTGAAAATGGGGCACATCCCCTACCGGGGCGCAGGCCCCGCGCTCAATGACCTGATCGGCGGGCAGGTGAACGTGATGTTCGACATCGTCGGCAGCTCGCTGCCCCACATCCAGGCGGGCAAACTGATCCCGCTGGCCGTCACATCGAGCGAGCGTGCCAAGGTGCTGCCCAACGTGCCCACCATGGCCGAGGCCGGCATTGCGGGCTACCAGATCACGGGCTGGCATGGCATTGCGGTGCGCGCTGGCACACCCCAGGCCACCATCGACAAGCTCAACGCCACGGTCAACGCCATCTTCAAGGAACCCGCCTTCCGCGCTAAATGGGAGGCTATCGGCACGCCCGTGGTGGCGGGCAGCGCGGCCGACTTTGGCGCACTGATCAAGGCCGACGCGCAGCGCCTGAGCAAGCTGGTGCGCGATGCAGGCGTGACGGTGGACTGAGCCCCATCCCCAGCAGCCGGGGGCTCAGTAACCCCGCGCGGGATTCACCACACCGGCCACGGCCTCGCCCCGCTCCAGCGCCGCCATCTTGCGCGCGATCTGGGCAATGCTCTCGTCGCGCAGCGTGCGCGCCGAGGTGTGGGGCGTGACGGTGATGCAAGGGTGATTCCAGAACGCGTGGCCCGCTGGCAGCGGCTCGGTGCGGAACACATCGAGCATCGCACCGGCCACATGGCCGCTGGCTATGGCGGCAAGCAGGTCTTCATCCACCAGGTGCGCGCCGCGCGCCACATTGATGACGTAGGCGCCGGGCAACAGGCGACCCAGCGTGTCTTTGTTGATCACGTTCGTCGTTTCGGGCGTGAGGGGCAGCAGATTGACCAGCACGCGGCTCGCGGCCAGAAAGTCATTGAATTGATCCGCGCCCGTGAAAGCACGCACGCCGTCAATCGCCTTGGGGCTGCGGCTCCAGCCGTTGATCGGGAAGTCAAACTGCGCCAGCGCCTTGGCCACGCGCTCGCCCAGCACGCCCAGGCCCATCACGCCGATGGGGTAGTCGCTGCGCAGGCGGGGCTTGCGGTAGCCCCAGCGGCCCGCCTGGGTGTCGGCCTCATAGCCGTCAAACTCGCGGAAGTGGCGGATGACCGCGTGGCACACGTACTCGGCCATCTGCACGGCCATGCCCGCATCGTCCAGCCGCACCACCAGCGCGTTGGGCGGCAAGCGCAGCTTGAGCAACCCATCCACCCCCGCGCCAATGTTGAACAGCGCCTTGAGGCCCGGCTGCTCGTCCATGAACTGCTGGGGCGGTGCCCAGACCACAGCGTAGTCGGCCTGCGGAGCGCCGGGTTGCCACACGGAAATATCAGCGCCGGGCAATGCGGCCGCCAGGCCCTGCAACCAGGGCTCGGCCTTGGTGTCGGTACAACAAAAGGTGATTTTCATGGCGACCAAGGGTAACGGCATTGCGCCCCCGGCGCTGTCGCGCGCGGGGGTGCCCACCAGAGCATTACGCCTTTTCTGCCGCCACCAGTTTCAGCAGCTCGGCCCCTTCGGCCACCTGGTCACCGGGCGCGTACAGAAGCTCCTGCACCACACCATCGGCCGGGGCGGCGATGGTGTGCTCCATCTTCATGGCTTCCATCACCGCCAGGGGCTGACCCTTGGTGACGGCATCGCCCGCCTTCACCGCAAACGACACGACCTTGCCGGGCATGGGGGCCGTCAAGCGGCCACCTTCCGCTGCCGATTCACCGGAGTGCGCCAACAGGTCGATGGCGGTGATCTGCGTGGCGCCCAGCGGGGTGAACACATGGTCCACCTCGCCCTGCGCGTACACGGCGGCGCGGGCGCGCTGGCCGGCAAACTGCAACTCGATAGCACCCTGGGGCGCTGCGCCAAAGACCAGCGGCCCGGCCACGGCGGCGTCGCCCTCGCCCACCTTCAGGTGCAAGCCACCACCACGCTCGTAAGTCAGCAGCGCCTTGGCGTGTTCACCGCCAAATTCAAATTCAAACCGGCGCTGCACCACGCCATGCGTATGAAAGCCGTCGCGGCGGCTGAACGGGTCCACGCCCTCGCTGGCGCGCTCATTCAGCAGGGCCTGCGCCACGGCCGCCGCAGCGGCCAGGGGCAAGCCCACGGGCTCCTGGTGGAACAACACGGCCTGCTCGCGCGGGATCAGCGCCGTGTCCAGCTTGGCACTGGCAAATGCATCGGTGCGGGCCACGCGGCGCAGAAACTGAACGTTGGTCGCCAGGCCCACGATGTGGGTCTGCGCCAGGGCTTCATCCAGCCGCGCCAGCGCCTGTTCGCGCGTGTCGCCGTGCACGATGAGCTTGGCCACCATGGAGTCGTAAAACGGGCTGATCGCATCGCCCTGTCGCACGCCGGAATCCACGCGCACCGCGCCCCGCTCGAAGGTCACGCAATCGGGAAGCGCGTACACGTTGAGCGCGCCGGTGGCGGGCAGGAAGTTGTTGTCGGGGTTCTCGGCGCAAATGCGCGCCTCGATGGCGTGGCCGTGGATGCGCAGGTCTTCCTGCTTCAGCGGCAAGGGCTCGCCAGACGCTACACGCAGCTGCCACTCCACCAGGTCGAGGCCGGTGATGGCCTCGGTCACAGGGTGCTCCACCTGCAGGCGGGTGTTCATCTCCATGAAGTAGAACTTCATCTGCTCGGGGGCGTCGTAGCCGCCGGGCTGCTCGACGATGAACTCCACCGTGCCCGCGCCCACGTAGTTCACAGCCTTGGCGGCGGCCACAGCGGCCTCGCCCATGCGGGCGCGCAGCTCCGGCGTCATGCCGGGAGCGGGCGCTTCCTCCAGCACCTTCTGGTGGCGGCGCTGCACGGAGCAATCGCGCTCAAACAGGTACACACAGTTGCCGTGCGTGTCGCCAAACACCTGGATCTCGATGTGGCGCGGGCGCTGCACGTATTTTTCGACCAGCACCGCATCGTCGCCAAAGCTGTTGATGGCCTCGCGCTTGCAGGAGTCGAGCGCTGCCGCAAAGTCCTCGGCCTTGTCCACGGCGCGCATGCCCTTGCCACCGCCGCCCGCGCTGGCCTTGATGAGCACGGGGTAGCCAATGCGGTCCGCCTCACGTTGCAGCAGCGCCGGATCCTGGTCAGCCCCGTGGTAGCCGGGCACCAGGGGCACCTGGGCCTGCTCCATGAGGCGTTTGGACTCAGCCTTCAGCCCCATGGCATTGATGGCGCTCGCAGGCGGGCCGATGAAGACCAGGCCTGCGTCGGCACAGGCCTTGGCAAAGTCTTCGTTCTCGCTCAGGAAACCATAGCCCGGGTGGATGGCCTGCGCGCCCGTGGCCTTGGCGGCGTCGATGATGCGCTCCCAGCGCAGGTAGCTGTCCTTGGGCGCGCTGCCGCCAATGTGCACGGCCTCGTCGCAGACGGCCACATGCTTGGCCTGCGCATCGGCATCGGAATACACCGCGACGGTCTTCACGCCCAGGCGCTTGGCAGTGGCGGCCACTCGGCAGGCGATCTCACCGCGGTTTGCAATCAGAATTTTTGTAAACATTTAAGCCACTCCAGGGGAGCCAGAAAAGAAAGAGGAAAGGCGCCGCACCACGGCGCGCAGAAACTTGAACAGCACCATCAGCAGCAGCACCGACACGACCACCATCACCACCAGCGCAACACCAAACGCCACCGGGTACTGCGTGGCCAGCCACACGACGGCGACCACCAAGCCGTCTTCAAAGAACGACAGACCCCAGTTGGAAAACGGCTCGGGCGAGGTGTTCACGGCAGCCCGCGTGGTCATTTTGGTGGCCAGGGCCGTGGCAGAGAGCGAGCCGCCCAGCAGTCCCGCCACCACGGCCATGGTCGCGTTATCGGCACCGAACACGCCGTAAGCCAAGGCCGCGCCCGCAGGCACGCGGATGAAGGCGTGGATGGCGTCCCAGGCGCTGTCCACCCAGGGCACCTTGTCGGCAAAAAACTCCACCATCAGCATGCAACCGCTGACCATCAGCACCAGCGGGTGCTGCAGCATCGCCAAGCCGGGCGGCAGGGGCATCCAGCCCAGCACCCCCATCATGCCGACGAGGAAAACGACTGCGTACAACCGAAAGCCGCTGGCCCAGCCCAGTGCCGCAGCCAGTGCAAGCAGGCTGGG
Source organism: Acidovorax delafieldii 2AN (assembly GCF_000175235.1). Classification (GTDB taxonomy): domain Bacteria; phylum Pseudomonadota; class Gammaproteobacteria; order Burkholderiales; family Burkholderiaceae_C; genus Acidovorax; species Acidovorax delafieldii_B. Next base: position 29,714 of record NZ_ACQT01000021.1, read on the forward strand.
CATGTCGAGCCGCGCCGTGGCCGTGGCTGCCGCATCGCCCACGGCGCGCGCGGTGCCGCCGTCGACATGCAGCCCCAGCGTGTGGAGCCACTGAACGATGTTGAACCAGAGGGTGTCCATGGGCGGGTGCGATCAGCGTGAGCAGGTCAAGCCAACAACCACGCTGGCTTGCGCTTGTTAAGGAAGGACTGCACGCCTTCCTTGCCCTCGTCGCTGGCGCGGATGTCGGCAATGCCCTGCACGGTGGCGGCAATCAGCCCGGCATTGATTTCGCGCTCGGCCACATCCATCACCAGCTTCTTGCACACGCGCACGGCGTTGGGGCTGGCGCTGGTCAGGGCCTTGAGCAGTTCGTCCACCTTGGCGTCGAGCTGGTCAGCCGCCACTACTTCGTGCACAAAGCCAATGCGCAGCGCCTCGGCAGCGCCAAAGCGCTCGGCCGTCAGGAAGTACCTGTGCGCAGCGCGTGCGCCCATGGCACGGATCACATAAGGGCTGATGGTGGCGGGGATGAGCCCCAGCTTCACTTCACTGAGGCAAAAGCCCACCGTGTCCACGGCCACGGCCATGTCGCACGCAGCCACCAGGCCCATGCCGCCTGCGTACACATCGCCCTGCACGCGGGCGATGGTGGGCTTGGGGCATTCATAAATCACGCGCAGCATCTCGGCCAGCTTGCCCGCGTCGGCGATGTTCTCGTCGCGCGTGTAGTCGGCCATGCGGCGCATCCAGTTGAGGTTGGCACCGGCGCAGAAAGCAGGGCCTTCTGCGGCGAGCACCACGGCGCGCACATCAGCACGCCCGCCCACATCCACAAAGGCGGCGGTGATCTCGGCAATGACTTCGTCGCTGAACGCGTTGCGAATCTCGGGCTGCGTGAGCGTGATGCGCGCCACGGCGCCGGTCTGGGTGATGGAAAGGTTCTGACTGCTCATGGCTTGGACGGGTTTTGCAGGAAGTAGACGAGGTCCAGCTCGGGGCAAGGCTGGCCCAGCGCGGTCAATGCCGCAGTGATCTGGCCCCGGTGGTGCGTGCCGTGGTTGAACACATGCGCCAGCGTGGCCGCAAAAGGCAGCGATGCCGCCGTGCCGCGCATGGTGGTGTAGTCGAGGGTGCCGGTCCAGCGGTCGGGCTTGAACGTAGCGATCAGCGGCGCCCAGCGCGCAGCGCCTTCGCGCAGGCGGGCATCGAGCTGCACGCGGTCGCTCTCCAGCTCGGCGTCCAGCGCCACCTTGGGCGAGATGCCTTCGGCAAAGCGCACGAACCACAAATGGTGTTCACCCACCAGCAGGTGGTTGAGCGTGCCGTGGATGCTATGGAAGAACAGGCCCATGTCGCGCCGGTAGGCCTCGTCAGGCAGCGCCCGCACGGCATCGAGCAGGCGCGCCGTGGCCCACACGTTGTAGCGTGCAAGCTGGGTGAAGTGGGCAACAGCGTCCATGGCGGCTCCCGGCGGGGTTACATGCGAAACAGGCCGAACTTGGTGTCTTCGATCGGCGCGTTGCGCGTGGCCGCCAGACCCAGCGCCAGCACGCGGCGGGTGTCAGCGGGGTCGATCACGCCGTCGTCCCACAGGCGGGCGGTGGCGTAGTAGGGGTGGCCCTGGTCTTCGTATTGGCGGCGGATGGGGGCCTTGAAGGCTTCTTCTTCCTCCATGCTCCACTGCCCACCCTTGCCTTCGATGCCGTCGCGCTTGACGGTGGCCAGCACACCTGCCGCCTGCTCGCCACCCATCACGCTGATGCGCGCGTTGGGCCACATCCACAGGAAGCGCGGCGAGTACGCCCGGCCGCACATGCCGTAGTTGCCGGCGCCGAAGCTGCCGCCGATGATGATGGTGAACTTGGGCACGTTGGCAGTGGCCACGGCCGTGACCATCTTGGCGCCGTTGCGGGCGATGCCCTCGTTCTCGTACTTGCGGCCGACCATGAAGCCGGTGATGTTCTGCAGGAACACGAGCGGAATCTTGCGCTGGCAGCACAGCTCGATGAAGTGCGCGCCCTTGAGGGCCGACTCGCTGAACAGGATGCCGTTGTTGGCGATGATGCCCACCATCATGCCTTCGATGCGCGCAAAGCCCGTGACCAGCGTGGTGCCGTAGCGTGCCTTGAACTCGTCGAACTCGCTGCCATCGACGATGCGGGCGATGATCTCGCGCACGTCAAACGGCTTGCGCGTGTCCACGGGGATCACGCCGTAAAGCTCTTCTGCTGCGAATTTAGGAGCTACCGGCGCATTATCTGCGGGCGCCTGCGGCTTGTTTTTATTCAAATTACGCACTGCATTGCGTGCCAGTTGCAGCGCATGCAGGTCGTTCTGCGCCAGGTGGTCGGCCACACCCGACAGGCGCGTGTGCACATCGCCGCCGCCCAGGTCTTCGGCCGTCACGACCTCGCCCGTGGCGGCCTTGACCAGCGGCGGGCCACCCAAAAAGATGGTGCCCTGGTTCTTCACGATGATGGACTCGTCGCTCATCGCGGGCACATACGCCCCGCCTGCCGTGCAGCTGCCCATGACCACGGCGATCTGCGAGATGCCCATGGCACTCATGTTGGCCTGGTTGAAGAAGATGCGGCCGAAGTGGTCGCGGTCGGGGAAGACCTCGTCCTGGTTGGGCAGGTTGGCGCCGCCCGAGTCCACCAAGTAGATACACGGCAGATGGTTCTGCTGCGCCACTTCCTGCGCACGCAGGTGCTTCTTCACGGTCAGCGGGTAGTAGGTGCCGCCCTTCACCGTGGCGTCGTTGCACACAATCATGCAGTCCACCCCACTCACTCGGCCGATGCCGGCGATGAGGCTTGCGCTGGGTGCGTCGTTGTTGTACATGTTGAGCGCGGCCAGCGGCGCGAGTTCGAGGAACGGCGTCCCGGGGTCCAGCAGCATCTGGACGCGCTCGCGCGGCAAGAGCTTGCCGCGTGCGGTGTGTTTGGCACGGGCCGCTTCGCCGCCGCCCTGGGCCACCTTGTCGAGCTGGGCGCGCAGGTCATCCACCAGCGTGCGCATGGCGGCGGCATTGGCCAAAAAGTCCGCCGAGCGGGCGTTGAGTTGGGTGTCGAGAATCATGCAAGCTCCATCGATATCTTGGGATTACGTAGTGCCACCGGCTGGCCGGTGGCACTGAAGGCCGCGGAGCAGGCCACGCGCAGGCCGCCGTGGAACCGGCTTTGCCGGGCCAGTGGCGGCGTCCCCCTGGAGGGGGAAGACGCGAAGCGGCTCAGGGGGTGCTTCATTGCCTTAAGCGGTTTTCTGTTCTTCCAGGCCCAGCAGATCCTTCATCTCGTCGCGGATCTTGAACTTCTGGATCTTGCCCGTCACCGTCATCGGAAAGCTGGTGACAAAGCGGATGTAGCGCGGCACCTTGTAGTGGGCGATCTGGCCCTTGCAGAAGGCGCGGATGTCGTCCTCGGTGGGCTTGGTGCCGGGCTTGGCGATGATCCAGGCGCAGAGTTCTTCGCCGTACTTCTGGTCGGGCACGCCCACCACCTGCACGTCCTGCACCTGGGGGTGGCGGTACAAAAACTCTTCGATCTCGCGCGGATAGATGTTCTCGCCGCCACGGATCACCATGTCCTTAATGCGGCCGACGATGTTCACATAGCCCTCGGCGTCCATGGTGGCCAGGTCGCCGGTGTGCATCCAGCCGCCCTCGTCAATCGCCTCGCGGGTCTTGGCCTCGTCACCCCAGTAGCCGTGCATGACGGAATAGCCCTTGGTGCAGAACTCGCCGCGCTGGCCGATGGGCACCACGGCACCGGTGTCGGGGTCCACGATCTGGATCTCCAGGTGCGGCTGTACCTGGCCCACGGTGGAGACGCGCTTGTCCAGCGGCGTGTCGGTGCTGCTCTGGCAGCTCACGGGGCTGGTCTCGGTCATGCCGTAGGCAATGGTGATCTCGCGCAGGTTCATCTGCTCCACCACGCGCTTCATCACCTCAGTCGGGCAGGGCGATCCGGCCATGATGCCGGTGCGCAGCGTGCCGAGGTTGAACTCGGCAAAGCGCGGATGGTCCAGCTCGGCGATGAACATGGTGGGCACGCCGTGCAGGCCGGTGCAGCGCTCGTCCTGCACGGTCTGCAGCACGGTGAGCGGGTCAAACCCGTCGTTGGGGTAGACGATGGTGGCGCCGTGCGTCAGGCACGCCAGGTTGCCCAGCACCATGCCAAAGCAGTGGTACAGCGGCACGGGGATGCACAGCCGGTCTTCGGGCGTGAGCTTCATGCATTCGCCGATGAAGAAGCCGTTGTTCAGAATGTTGCGGTGCGTGAGCGTGGCCCCCTTGGGAAAGCCCGTGGTGCCGCTGGTGAACTGGATGTTGATGGGGTCGGTAGCCTTGAGCGTAGCGGCCACCTGGGCCAGGCGCGGGTCGGCCACGTTGCCGCGTGCGATCAGGTCCGAAAAGCGCAGCAGGCCCGGTTCGTCCGTGCCCTGCCCAGCTTCATCGATCCACACCACGGTATTGAGCAGGGGCAACTGTTGCGCCTCCAGCTGACCCGGTGCGCCGTGTGCCCACTCGGGCGCCAGCTCGCGCAGCATGCCCAGGTAGTCGCTGGTCTTGAAGCGCGCCATGGTCACCAGCAGCTTGCAGCCCACCTTGTTCAGCGCGTATTCCACCTCGGCCGTGCGGTAGGCGGGGTTGATGTTGACCAGCACAAGGCCCACCTGCGCGGTGGCCAACTGCATCAGCACCCATTCGGCGTTGTTGTGCGACCAGATGCCCACGCGGTCACCCGGTGCGAGCCCCATGCCCAGCAGTGCGCTGGCCAGGCGGTGGGCCTCGGCCTGCAGCTGGGCATAGGTGTAGCGGCGGCCCTGGTGCCTGCTCACCAGCGCCTCGCGGTCGGGCTGGCGGGCCACCATGTCGGCAAAAAAGGCGCCGATGGTCTGCTCGATCAGGGGAACGTCGGTGGCGCCACGGGCGTAGCTATCCACCAGCGGTGCGGAGTTTGTTGCGGCTGCACTCGTCATGGTGTGTCTCCTCTGTCATCCGGCCCTGCACGCATGGCGGGCGATTCGCAAGCATAGAAGCGCCGGACCCAGTCGGGTTGCCACAATGGTTGCAAATCGTGCCACGGCTGGCACACTCGACGGCGTGAAGCCATCTGCCCCCACCGACCACCGCCTGCCTGCGGTTCCATCCGCTCCCGCCGCCACGCCCATCGCCTTTGTGCGGGCCATTGCCCTGGCGTACGAGCGGCGCGGCCTGAGCCCCGAACGGGCCCTGGCCCAGGCACAGATTGCGCCGCAGCTGCTGCACGACGACAGCGCCCGCATTACCGCCTGGCAGATGGAGCAGATCTCCGACGCCGCCATGCAGGAGCTGGACGACGAAGCCCTGGGCTGGTTCAGCCGCCGCCTGCCCTGGGGCAGCTACGGCATGCTGGCGCGCGCCAGCATCAGCTCGCCCACGCTGCAGGTGGCCCTGGCCCGCTGGTGCCGCCACCATGGGCTGCTGACGGACGACATTGCCCTGCACCTCACCACCGCTGGCGACACCGCCACCCTGGCGATCACCGAGGCCCACGACCTGGGCGTGCTGCGCGAGTTTTGCCTGGTATCTGTGCTGCGCAATGCGCACGGGCTGGCGTGCTGGATGGTGGACTCGCGCATCCCCCTCATCGCTGCCGAATTTGCGTTCGACGCCCCGCCGCACGCCGATGCGTATGCAGTGCTGTTCCGCGCCCCAGTCACCTTCCACGCGCCGCGCACGGCCATCCACTTCGACGCCCGCTACCTGCACCTGCCCCTGCGCCGCGACGAACAGGCCCTGCGCCAGATGCTGCAGCACGCCCTGCCGCTCACGGTGCTGCACTACCGCCGCGACCGCCTGCTGGTGCAGCGCGTGCGCCAGCTGCTGG
>NZ_ACQT01000020.1 GCF_000175235.1 Acidovorax delafieldii 2AN
CCGGCGCGCAGTGGGCGGGCAGCGCCCTCAGGGCGTGCCTCGGCGACAGGCGCGGGTGCATCGGGCAGCACGCCCTTGATCACCGGCGTCTGCTTGTTGGTGGGCTCTTGCGAGCGGCGCGTCACGGCGGTGGGGTCTTCCACTTCTTCGGCGAGCTTGTAGCTGGCTTCGATGTGGTCCAGGCGCGGGTCGTCGTGTTTCAGGCGCTCCAGACGGTAGTTGGGCGTTTCCAGTGTCTTGTTGGGCACCATCAGCACGGCCACGCGCTGCTTGAGTTCGATCTTGGCGATCTCGGTGCGCTTTTCGTTCAGCAGGAACGAGGCCACTTCCACCGGCACCTGGCAGTGCACGGCGGCCGTGTTGTCCTTCATCGATTCTTCTTGAATGATGCGCAGGATCTGCAGGGCCGACGATTCGGTGTCGCGGATGTGGCCCGAGCCGCCGCAGCGGGGGCAGGGGATGGACGAGCCTTCGCTCAAGGCGGGCTTGAGGCGCTGGCGGCTCATTTCCATCAGGCCGAACTTGCTGATGGTGCCGAACTGCACGCGGGCGCGGTCCTGGCGCAGGGCGTCGCGCAGGCGGTTTTCCACTTCACGGCGGTTCTTCGACTCTTCCATGTCGATGAAGTCGATCACGATCAGGCCGCCCAGGTCGCGCAGGCGCATCTGGCGGGCCACTTCGTCGGCGGCTTCCAGGTTGGTGCGGGTGGCGGTTTCCTCGATGTCGCCGCCCTTGATGGCACGGGCGGAGTTCACGTCCACGCTGACCAGCGCTTCGGTGTGGTCGATCACGATGGCGCCGCCGGAGGGCAGCTGCACGGTGCGGGCGTAGGCCGATTCGATCTGGTGCTCGATCTGGAAGCGGCTGAACAGGGCCGCGTCGTCGCGGTAGCGCTTTACGCGGGCGGCATGCTCGGGCATGACGTGCGCCATGAACTGCTGTGCCTGTTCGTAGATGTCGTCGGTATCGATGAGGATGTCACCGATGTCGTTGTTGAAGTAGTCGCGGATCGCGCGGATGACCAGGCTCGATTCCTGGTAAATCAGGAAGGCGCCCTTGCCACCCTTGGCGGCGCCGTCGATGGCGTTCCACAGCTTGAGCAGGTAGTTCAGGTCCCACTGCAGCTCGGGCGCGGTGCGGCCAATGCCAGCGGTGCGCGCGATGATGGACATGCCGTTCGGGTATTCCAGCTGGTCCATCGCCTCCTTGAGCTCGGCGCGGTCCTCGCCCTCGATGCGGCGCGAAACGCCACCGCCACGGGGGTTGTTGGGCATCAGCACCACGTAGCGTCCGGCCAGCGAGACGAAGGTGGTCAGGGCCGCGCCCTTGTTGCCGCGTTCTTCCTTTTCGACCTGGACCAGCAGTTCCTGGCCTTCCTTGATCACTTCATTGATGCGCGCCTGGTTGGGCGAGACGCCCGGCGTGAAGTAGCTGCGCGAGATTTCCTTGAACGGCAGAAAGCCGTGGCGGTCTTCGCCGTAATCCACGAAACAGGCTTCCAGCGAGGGCTCGACGCGCGTGACGACGGCCTTGTAGATGTTGCCCTTGCGCTGCTCGCGGCCCTCAATCTCGATTTCGTAGTCGAGCAGCTTCTGGCCGTCGACAATGGCCAGGCGCCGTTCTTCGGGCTGCGTGGCGTTGATGAGCATCCGCTTCATGATGCGATTCCTTCCGTGTTTCGCGGGCAGCGGCGGTGCAGCCAATTCAAGCAGGCTGCGCGGGCTGCCGCCCACAGTTTCCAAACCAATACAACAAGCTCTACAGGAGCTGTGAATGCCTGGACTGACGCATCGAAACGAAGGGAATTGCCGGGGATGCCGTGGGGCCGTCGAGCGCTAGCTCAGCGGGGGTGGCAAGGGCGCGTGGATGGGGGCGAGTGGGAATGCGCGCAGTTGTGCTATTGGAGTAATAGCTGATTGCGCAGGCAGGATAAGCGCTTGAGGCGATTTGACGCCCCATAGCGAGGGCAAGCGCCACCGCCACAAGGTCAATATCCATGCCATCAGCAACCACATGCTCGCTTCGATCCGCTGGCAGATGCTGCCCTGGTGGGGCGGATCTGCCAGCTTGGGGGATTCCGTATCAGTGTTTCAATTTGTCAGCCCGCCGTGCGGCGTACAGGCCACTGCAGGCATCCGGCCTGCAATCTGCATATACGACGCCCGCCGGCATCGACCTGCCTGCACGAACGCAAGGGGTTGTGTGGACTAAACTCCAGACAAATCAACCACTTACACATTGACGCGCAGGTGAAACACATTATAGGGGGCAAACCGTCATCCGACCGCACCCCAGCAGCCCCCCTTCCCGCCGCCCGCCTGGTGGAGGTCGACGAGGACTCTGCAGGCCAGCGCCTCGACAATTTTCTGCTGCGCCACTTGAAGGGCGTACCCAAGACCCACGTCTACCGCATCATCCGCAGCGGCGAAGTGCGCATCAACAAGGGCCGGGCCAATGCCGACACCCGCCTGGCAGCGGGCGACGTGGTGCGCCTGCCGCCCGTGCGCATTTCCGACAAGGTGGCCGAAAAGGCCGAGCGGCCTGCCCCGGCGCGGGAATTCCCCGTCCTGCTTGAAGACGAGCACGTGATCGCCCTCGACAAGCCGGCTGGCGTGGCCGTGCACGGCGGTAGCGGCGTGAGCTTTGGTGTGATCGAGCAACTGCGCCAGGCGCGGCCCGCTGCCAGGTTTCTGGAGCTGGTGCATCGGCTCGACCGTGAAACCTCGGGCATCCTGCTGGTGGCCAAGAAGAGGTCAGCACTTACTCACCTGCAGGACCAGTTCCGTGAACGCGAGACGGGCAAGACCTACCTGGCGCTGGTGACGGGCGACTGGCCTGCCAACAAGAAAGTGATCGACCTGCCTCTGCACAAATACCTGCAGGCCGACGGTGAGCGCCGCGTGCGCGTGACCACTGCCGACGACCCCGACGGCATGCGTTCCGTCACGCTGGTCAAGGTGCGCCAGGCGGTGCCCGCGCGCCCGATGCAGGGCTTGCCCGCCATGAGCCTGCTGGAGGTGACCATCAAGACCGGGCGCACGCACCAGATCCGTGTGCACCTGGCCAGCCAGGGCCACCCCATCGTGGGCGACGACAAATATGGCGACTTCGATCTGAACAAGCGCCTGCAGAAACAGGGGATGCGGCGCATGTTCCTTCATGCATGGAGGTTACAGTTCATGCACCCGGCCTCCGGCGAACGCGTGGTGCTGCATGCTGCGCTGCCGTCGGAGCTGGCCGATTTTGTTCCCGCTCCCTGATTGCGCCATGTCTTCCCCTAACCGCTCGCGCCGCTTCGACCTCATTGCCTTCGACTGGGACGGCACCCTGTTCGACTCCACGGCCATCATCGTGCGCAGCATCCAGGAGGCCGTGCGCGACGTGGGCGGCGCGGTGCCCACCGACCAGGCCGCTGCCTACGTGATCGGCATGGCGCTGCCGCAAGCTTTGGCCCACGCCGCGCCCGACGTTCCGCCCGAGAAATACCCCGAGCTTGGAAACCGCTACCGTTTCCACTATCTGCAGCACCAGGATGACCTGTGCCTGTTCGATGGCGTGCTGCCTCTGTTGTCGGATCTGCGGGCGCGTGGCCACCTGCTGGCGGTGGCCACCGGCAAGAGCCGGCGGGGCCTGGACGAGGCGCTGCACTCGGTGCAGCTCAAGGGCGTGTTCGACAGCTCCCGTACCGCCGACGAAACAGCGGGCAAGCCCCATCCACTGATGCTGCAAGAGCTGATGGCCGAGTTCGACGTGGCGCCCGGGCGTCTTCTCATGATTGGCGACACCACGCACGATCTGCAGATGGCGCAGTCGGCCGGCTGCGCCAGCGTGGGGGTGAGCTACGGCGCCCACGAACCTACCGCCTTCGATGTGCTCAGCCCCTTGCATGTGGCCCATTCGGTGCCCGAGCTGCATGCGTGGCTTCTGTCCAATGCCTGAATTCAGCGCCTGAGCGCTCTCGCGCCACTTCGCCCATGTACGCACCCGACTCCACCGCCATTGCCCTGTGCCGCAGCACCGATCTGCAGGAACGCCACCTGGCCGTTCCTTTTGATGTGGTTTACGCAGGCCAGACCTGCCGTGCCTTTGCGATCCGCTTCGAAGGCCGGGTGCACGCCTACCTGAATCGGTGCACGCACGTGGCGATGGAGATGGATTACCAGCCCGACCGCTTTTTCGACGTCACTGGCCAATGGCTGATCTGCGCCACCCACGGCGCCACTTACCGGCCCGATACCGGCGCGTGCGCGGGTGGACCTTGCCGCGGCGGGCTGGTGAAGATCGCCCTTTCCGAAGTGGACGGGGTGGTGCACTGGCATACTGCCTACAACCTGCAACCTGTCGAGTTCTAGATGCATTACCCCCTAGCCCCTTCGTTCATGCTTTGGATGGCCCCTTCCGGTGCGCCAGCCTGCCACCGTCCGGCCCGCCAGGAGGTGTGAGATGAGCGACTTGCAACGCCCAGGCAACCCCGGTTCGGACGATAAGGCGTCCATTCCGCCCGATCTGTGGGCGCAGGCTGCGACCGAACCCGGCGCAAAAACCGCCGCTCCGGCCAAGGGGGCAATGGAGCCCGGCTGGGAGCGCGCCGCGCTTGAGAAGCTGGCGTTCGCGGCGCTGGAGGAGCAACGCACCGCGCGGCGCTGGCGCATCTTCTTTCGCCTGACCTGGCTGCTGGTGGCATTGCTGGTGGCTTGGGCCGCCCTTTACCAGAGCACCAGCGGCACCAGCAAGTCGGCCCCCCACACCGCTGTGGTGGACATCAAGGGTGAAATCGCCTCGGGGGCCGAGGCCAGCGCCGAACTGGTTGTGGCTGCCATGCGCAGTGCCCTGGAGGATGAGGGCTCGCAGGCGCTGGTGCTGCTGATCAATTCGCCCGGCGGCAGCCCCGTGCAGGCGGGCATCATCAACGACGAGATCGTGCGCCTGAAGGCCAAGTACAACAAGCCCGTTTATGCCGTGGTGGAAGAGACCTGCGCTTCGGCGGCCTATTACATTGCGGCGGCTGCCGACGAGATCTTTGTCGACAAGGCCAGCATCGTGGGAAGCATTGGCGTGCTGATGGACGGCTTCGGCTTCACCGGCACCATGGAAAAACTGGGCGTGGAGCGCCGCCTGCTCACCGCCGGCGAGAACAAGGGTTTTCTGGATCCGTTCAGCCCGCAGACCGAAAAGCAGCGTGCCTACGCGCTCACCATGCTCGACCAGATCCACCAGCAATTCATCGGCGTGGTGAAGGCCGGCCGGGGTGATCGCCTGAAACCCACGCCTGAAACCTTCAGCGGCCTGTTCTGGACGGGCCAGCAGGCCATCGAGATGGGCCTGGCCGACAAGCTTGGCAGCCTGGACTATGTGGCCCGCGAAGTGGTCAAGGCCGAGGACATCATCGACTACACGCGCCGTGAAAACGTGGCCGAACGCCTGGTCAAGCGCTTTGGCGCAGCCATGGGCGCGGGTGCGCTGAAGGCCTTGTCGGCCAGCAACGCAGTGCCCCTGCTGCGCTGAACCCGCCTTCCGCCCGGTGGGCGGGCGTTAGCCCATGGTTCATGGTCAAATTTGCCTGCAGCGCTTATGGAATAAGCGCCATTAGCTCCAAAAATGAGAGCGGAAACGGTGCGACGGCGTGCCTTGGGGTACAGCGGTCAAGCCGCAAGCACGTGCACTGGCAACACACTGCGCGCATTTCGCGGACGCCGCCACCCCATTCTCGGCGTCTCCGCACAAGCCAGCTCCTCGGAAAGTCTGTTCTGCTGCACCGCAGGCGGCAGTGGCCGGCGGTCGGATGGGGGCGATCGGTGCTTGCGGTTGGGCATGCCCCAAGGGTCGGTTGGGGCAGTGCCCGCGCCAGCGGGCGTTTCGCACCACCCGACGGATTTGATGAAATCTAGCGGCCCAGGGCAAACACGACAGGCGTACGGTTGTCCGCCGGCACCGGCTGCTGGCGCCACTGGCGCACCAGTTGGCTGCGGATGCATACCTGCGGCAATGTCAGCCCGCCGGCCAGCGCCAGCCGTGTATGGGGCTGCAGGGTCTGCGTGAGAGCCTGCCACAGGGCTGCGTTGCGGTAGGGCGTTTCGATGAAGAGCTGTGTCTGGCCGGTGCGCAGCGCCACGGACTCGAGCTCGCGAATGCGCTGGGCGCGCTCTTGTGCGTCCTGCGGCAGATAGCCGTTGAAGGCGAAGCTCTGGCCGTTGAGTCCGCTGGCCGCCAGTGCCAGCAGCAGCGAGACGGGCCCGACCAGCGGCACAACCGCAATACCCAGGTCGTGCGCGGCGCGCACCACGGAAGAGCCCGGATCGGCCACGGCGGGCATGCCCGCTTCGCTGACCAGGCCCATGTCATGCCCCGCCAGGGCGGCCGCGAGCAGCGGGCGGGCGTCGAAGGGGGCCGATCCCTTGTCGCCGTGATCGCCCTTCTTGTGCACCTCGCGCGGGAGCTCGGTGATGGCCTGCTCCTGCAGGGGCGCGGCCAGGGGGTGGATGGGGTCGATGCGCTTGAGGTAGGCGCGGGTGCTCTTGGCGTTCTCGCAGATCCAGTGCGTCAGGCTGGCAGCGGTCTTCAGCGTGCCGTCGGGCAGGGCCTGCTGCAGCGGCACCTGGGCGTCGCAGCCGAAATCGAGCGGCGCTGGCACGAGATACAGCGTGCCTGCGGTGGCGGCCGTTGCAGGGGGGGCAGGGCGGGCGCTCATGGCAGGACCACTTCGGCGGCGCGCAGCATGCGGCAGGTGCGGATGAGGGGCAGGCCGATCAATGCCGTCGGATCATCGCTCACGATGGCGTCCAGCAGCGCAATCCCCAGGCCTTCGCTCTTGGCGCTGCCCGCGCAGTCGTAGGGTTCTTCAATGCGCAGGTAGCGTTCTATTTCGCTGTCGGAAAGCGCGCGAAAGCGCACTTCAACCGGGGCCAGGTCCACTTGTTCGAATCCGGTGGCTGCGCACACAACCGCCACGGCGGTCTGGAAGACCACGGTCTGGCCGCTCATCTGGCGCAGCTGGGCCACCGCGCGCTCGTGCGTGCCGGGCTTGCCCAGGGGGGTTCCGTGCAGATCGGCCACCTGGTCCGAACCAATGACCACGGCTTGCGAATACTGGCGCGCCACCGCGTGGGCCTTGGCCAGGGCCAGGCGCAGGGCCAGTGCGCGTGGCGTTTCACCTGCCAGAGGTGTTTCGTCGACATGGGGGGCGGCCGTCTCGAAAGGCAGGTTCAGCCGCGAGAGCAGTTCGCGGCGGTAACGCGAAGTCGAGCCCAATACCAGTGGGCGTGGCGGGGTGGGGGATTGAAGCATCGGCCGATTCTCTTACACTGCCGCCATGACCAAGGAATTCTCCCCCGACCGGCTCGACGTCAAGGCTTTTGCGCAGGCGGGCGGGCAGCTGTCCGGGCATGACTCGCTGCTGAAATACGAGCGGCTGTCACAGGAAGCCAAAGGGTTGCATCCCGACCTGCGGGTGGACTGGAGCGCGGCGGGCGAATTGCGCACTGCGCTGGGTGGCAGTGCCCAGGTGTGGCTGCATGTCCAGGTCAGTGCCACCTTTCCCATGGAATGCCAGCGCTGCCTCGCGCCGGTGGATGTGCCCCTGGCGGTGGAGCGATCCTTCCGCTTCGTGGCCGACGAGGCAACGGCCGAGGCGCTGGACGACGAGAGCGAGGAAGATCTGCTCGCCCTGAGCCGCGAGTTCGACCTGCGTGAGCTCATTGAGGATGAGTTGCTGATGGCCTTGCCCGTGGTGCCCCGGCACGAGGAGTGTCCGACGGCCGTTCCGCTGTCTTCCAGCGACGACGATTTCGACGCTGCCAACGCCGAAAAGCCCAACCCTTTCGCTGCGCTGGCCGGCCTGCGCAAAGAAGAAAAAGGACAGTAATTGGCGTTTGGGATATAATCGAAGGCTTCACGCGAATCCCCTCGTGTCTTTAATGGGCTGATCGCGTTTTTACCAACCCTATTCAAGACCAGGAGCCATCATGGCCGTTCAGCAAAACAAAAAGTCCCCTTCCAAGCGTGGCATGCACCGCTCGCACAATGCCCTGAATGTGCCGGGCATTGCTGTGGAACCCACCACCGGTGAAACGCATCTGCGCCACCACATCAGCCCCAACGGTTTCTACCGTGGCCGTCAGGTGCTGAAGAACAAGTCCGAAGCCTGACCTTCCTTCTTCCCGCAAGGCCCGTTGCTACTGTCGTCGTAGCGCGGGCCTTTGTTTTTACCGTCGCATTTTTCTTCCGGTCCGCCCAGCGGACCGGACAAGTCGCCCATGATCACACTGGCTGTTGACTGCATGGGGGGCGACCATGGCCCCCGCGTCACGCTCGCGGCGTGCCGTCAGTTCCTCGACCATCATTCCGACGCTCGCCTGCTGCTTGTGGGCTTGCCGGAGAGCCTGCAGTCGTTTTCGCACGAACGCGCCACCCTCGTGCCCGCCACGGAAGTGGTGGCCATGGACGATCCCGTCGAGGTGGCACTGCGTCGCAAGAAGGACTCTTCCATGCGCGTTGCCATCCAGCAGGTGAAGGAGGGTACGGCCCTGGCTGCCGTGTCGGCGGGCAATACCGGCGCCCTGATGGCCATCGCTCGCTACATTCTCAAGACGCTGGACGGCATCGATCGCCCGGCCATTGCCACGCAGATGCCCAATGCCCAGGGCGGCGCCACCACGGTGCTCGACTTGGGCGCGAACGTGGATTGCTCGGCCGAGCACCTGCTGCAGTTCGCCGTCATGGGCTCGGCCCTGGTGTCGGTGCTCAAGGGGGCTGGAGAGCCCACGGTGGGGCTTCTCAATATCGGCGAGGAAGTCATCAAGGGCAGCGAAGTTATCAAAAAGGCGGGCGAATTGCTGCGTTCTGCTGCCAAATCGGGTGATTTGAACTTTTTTGGCAATGTGGAAGGCAACGACATCTTCAAGGGCACCGTTGACATCGTGGTGTGTGACGGCTTCGTGGGCAATGTGGCGCTGAAGGCCAGCGAAGGGGTTGCCTCAATGGTGGTGGGCGGGCTCAAGCAGGAGTTTTCGCGCAATATTCTTACCAAGGCTGCTGCCATCGTCGCTTATCCGGTGTTAAAAGCGCTCATGAATCGCATGGATTACCGCCGCTACAACGGCGCGGCGCTGCTGGGTCTGCGCGGCCTTGTTTTCAAGAGCCACGGCTCGGCCGACGTGCTGGCTTTCGAGCAGGCGCTGAACCGGGCGTATGATGCAGCCCGCAACAACCTGCTCGATCGTGTCCGGACCCGGATTGCGCATGCGGCGCCGCTTCTGGTGCCTGCCGCTGCACAGCCACTGCCCGGTGCTGCGGCGACCCCACATTGATGAGAAGCTATTCCCGCATTACCGGCACTGGCAGCTATCTGCCTCCGCTCCGGTTGACCAACGCCGATCTCGTGGCCCAATTGGCGCACAGCGGCATCGAAACCTCTGACGAATGGATTGTGGAGCGCACCGGCATCCGGGCGCGCCACTTTGCGGCGCCCGACGTGGCCTGCAGCGACCTGGCCCTGGAGGCGGCGCGCAAGGCGATCGAAGCGGCGGGCTGCCAGCCCCAGGACATCGACCTGATCATCGTCGCCACGTCCACGCCGGATATGGTGTTCCCGTCCACCGCATGTATTTTGCAGAACAAGCTGGGCGCCAACGGCTGCCCCGCGTTTGACGTGCAAGCCGTTTGTAGTGGCTTTGTCTATGCGCTCACGGTGGCGGACGCCATGATCCAGGCGGGCACCGCACGGCGCGCGTTGGTCGTGGGTGCGGAGGTCTTCAGCCGCATTCTGGATTTCAAGGACCGCACCACCTGCGTGCTGTTTGGCGACGGTGCGGGCGCCGTGGTGCTGGAGGCGTCCGAGACGCCCGGCATCCTGGCCAGCGATCTGCACGCCGATGGGCGCCATGTCGGCATTCTGTGCGTGCCGGGGGGCGTTTCGGGCGGCCAGGTGCTGGGCGATCCCCTGCTCAAGATGGATGGGCAGGCCGTGTTCAAGCTGGCGGTGGGCGTGCTGGAAAAGGCGGCCCGTGCCGCCTTGGAAAAAGCCCATCTGACCGACGCCGACATTGACTGGCTGATCCCTCACCAGGCCAATATCCGCATTATGCAAAGCACGGCCAGGAAACTGGGGCTTTCGATGGACAAGGTGGTGGTGACCGTGGACCAGCACGGCAATACCTCTGCGGCATCGATCCCGCTGGCGCTGGACCATGCCGTGCGCACTGGGCAGGTCCAAAAGGACCAGACTTTGCTGCTTGAAGGCGTGGGTGGCGGGTTCACCTGGGGTGCTGTGCTCCTGAAACTATAGCTATATGCGCTTGATGGACAAGCGCAAGAGGCTTTTTTGCTTGATATCCGGTTTATGAAATCCTTTGCATTTGTCTTTCCTGGGCAGGGTTCGCAATCAGTGGGCATGCTCGACGCCTGGGGTGACCACCCGATCGTGGCCCAGACCCTGCAAGAAGCGTCAGACGCCCTGGGCGAGGATGTGGCCCTGTTGATCAAGGACGGCCCCAAGGAAGCCCTGGCCCTGACCACCAACACACAGCCTGTGATGCTCGTGGCCGGCGTTGCCGCCTGGCGTGCATGGCGCGCGGAGCGCGGTGCGATGCCCCTCGCGGTGGCGGGGCATTCGCTGGGTGAATATTCTGCGCTGGTGGCAGCCGGCGTGTTGACACTGGCACAGGCCGCGCCGCTCGTGCGCCTGCGTGCTGCCGCCATGCAGGAGGCGGTGCCTGTCGGTGCCGGCGCCATGGCGGCCATCCTGGGCATGGAGGCGTCCAAGGTCATCGCCGGCTGCGCCGAAGCGGTGGCGTCGTTCGGCCCTGGCACTGCGGAAGTGGTCGAGGCTGTGAATTTCAACGATCCGGTGCAGACCGTGATTGCGGGCACCAAGGCGGGTGTCGACAAGGCCTGCGAGATGCTGAAGGCCGCGGGTGCCAAGCGTGCGCTGCTGCTGCCGGTTTCGGCGCCGTTCCATTCCAGTCTGATGAAGCCCGCTGCCGAGAAGCTGCGGGCCGCGCTGGCGGACGTCGTGCTGGGTGCGCCTCAGATTCCTGTACTCAACAACGTGGACGTGGCCGTGCAACAGGAAGCCGATGCCATTCGCGACGCGCTCTACCGCCAGGCCTTTGGCCCCGTGCGCTGGGTGGAGTGCGTGCAGGCGCTCAAGGCGCGCGGCGTCAGCCATGTCATCGAATGCGGTCCCGGCAAGGTGCTGGCGGGCCTGACCAAGCGCATCGACCCCGAATTGGTGGGTGCGGCACTGTTTGATCCGGCCACGCTGGCCGAAACCCGGGAGTTGTTGGCATGACGGAATCGACATCGGCAGCGCAGGTGGCGCTGGTCACCGGTGCATCGCGCGGCATTGGTGCGGCGATTGCCCTGGAACTTGCCGTGCGCGGCTACCAGGTCGTGGGCACGGCCACCAGCGAAGAGGGTGCGCAGCGGATTGGCAAGGCACTGTCGGCCTACCCAGGCTGTCGGGGTGCCAACCTGAACGTCAATGATGGAGCGGCCGTCGAGGCACTGGTGGATTCCATCGTCAAGCAGCAGGGCGGCTTGCATGTGCTGGTCAACAATGCCGGCATCACGCGCGACACCCTGGCGATGCGGATGAAGGACGAGGATTGGGATGCCGTGCTCGACACGAATCTCAAGGCCGTGTTCCGCGTCAGCCGTGCGGCCATCCGCCCGATGATGAAGCAGCGGTTTGGCCGCATCATCAGCATCACCAGCGTGGTGGGAGCCTCGGGCAACCCAGGGCAGGCGAACTACGCCGCCGCGAAGGCCGGTGTGGCCGGCATGACGCGCGCCCTGGCCCGCGAACTGGGCAGCCGCGGTATCACTGTCAATTGCGTGGCGCCTGGTTTCATCGAGACCGACATGACCGCCAACCTGCCTGAAGAGCAGCAAAAGGCACTGCAATCGCAGATCGCCCTGGGCCATTTGGGCAAGCCCGCCGACATCGCCCATGCGGTGGCCTACCTGGCCTCGCGCGGGGCAGGCTATGTGACGGGGCAGGAATTGCACGTCAATGGCGGCATGTACATGTAATTGTTGAGAGTTAACGTCGGTTCATCCGTGCGGCGGGTCGGGTTGGGGGACTTTCTCCAAGCGGCTAGAATCGCGGATTCATTCACAACCCCCAGAGGGAAACCATGAGCGATATCGAAGCACGCGTCAAAAAAATCATTGCCGAACAACTCGGTGTTGAAGAGTCCCAAGTTACCAACGAAAAAGCTTTCGTGGCAGATCTCGGCGCTGACTCGCTGGATACGGTCGAACTGGTGATGGCCCTCGAAGACGAGTTCGGCATCGAGATTCCTGACGAAGATGCAGAGAAGATCACGACGGTGCAGAACGCCATCGACTACGCCAACACCCACCAGAAAGCCTGAGCAGGCGTTTATCGCCTGACTTGAGCGATCAGCAGAAGGTTTTACGCATGAGCCGTCGTCGCGTTGTCGTGACCGGCCTGGGTTGCATCAGCCCCGTGGGCAACACGGTGGCCGATTCCTGGGCCAACATCCTGGCCGGAAAATCCGGCATTGACCTCATTACGAAGTTCGACGCGTCGAACTTTTCCTGCAAGATCGCAGGCGAGGTCAAGGGATTTGATCTGGAGTCGTACATCAGCGCCAAGGATGCGCGCGCGATGGACACCTTCATCCATTTCGGTATTGCTGCGGCGGCCCAGGCGGTGCAGGATGCGGGTTTGCCCACGGGAGACGCGCTGGACGAGGAACTCGCCACCCGCATCGCCTGTGTGATCGGTTCCGGCATCGGCGGCCTGCCGCTGATCGAGAACACCCATGCCGAGTTGACCAACCGCGGTCCTCGGCGCATCACTCCTTTTTTCGTGCCCGCTTCCATCATCAACATGGTGGCTGGGCATGTGTCCATGCGGTTCGGCTTCAAGGGGCCCAATCTGTCGGTGGTGACAGCCTGTACCACAGGGCTGCATTGCATCGGTGAAGCCGGGCGCATGATTGAATATGGCGACGCCGACATCGCCGTGGCCGGTGGCACCGAATCCACCGTGTCGCCGCTTGGCGTGGGCGGCTTTGCCGCCATGCGTGCCCTCTCCACCCGCAATGACGACCCCAAAACGGCTTCGCGCCCCTGGGACCGCGAGCGCGATGGATTCGTGCTAGGGGAAGGCGCGGGGGTCATGGTGCTTGAAGAGTACGAGCATGCCAAGGCCCGCGGCGCGAAGATCTATGCCGAGTTGAGTGGTTTTGGCATGAGCGCCGATGCAGGTCACATGACAGCCCCTAGTATGGACGGCCCCCGCCGGGCCATGCTGAGTGCCTTGCGCAATGCCGGGATCAACGCCGATCAGGTGGACTATCTCAATGCCCACGGCACGTCCACTCCACTTGGCGACCTCAACGAAACCAATGCCATCAAGGCGGCCTTGGGCGAGCACGCGTACAAGACCGTGGTCAGCTCGACCAAGTCGATGACGGGGCACTTGCTCGGCGGCGCCGGCGGCATCGAAAGTGTGTTCACCGTGCTGGCCCTGCACCAGCAGAAGGCGCCGCCAACGATCAACCTCTTCAACCAGGATCCCGAGTGCGACCTGGACTATTGCGCCAACACCGCACGTGACATGCGCATTGATGTGGCCGTCAAGAACAACTTTGGCTTTGGCGGCACCAACGGTACACTGGTTTTCCGGCGGGTGTGATGCGCCTGGGCCGCCAGTTGGACTGGAGGCCACACATCGGTGGTATCGAGCACAGTGCAGCTCCACCGCGCGGGTGGAGGTTGCGGCTCACTGACCTCCTGACCTGAGCGGGGCCGATCTTGCGCACCGGTGCTCGTCCATTCACTGCGCCTGCTGTGCAGTACCCAACAAGCCGCGGCTATTTTTTGCTGTGGATCATGCTGATTCTGCTGGTGGCGGGTGGCGGAGCGCTGCTGGGCTGGTGGTTCGAAGGCGCAGGCGCGTCTCTGCCGCGCGCAGGGTGGGCCGGGCTGGTCTGGCTGGTTGCGGCTTTGGCCGTGTGGTACTCGAGGCTGAACACGGTGACCGGCACCTTGCGCTGGGACGGTGTGCTCTGGCACCTCGATCGCGCTGATGCGGGCTTTGGAGAGCCGGCCCTTGAGGGGACTCTGTGGGTGCGGCTCGATATGCAGGATCGCCTGTGGGTCTGTATGCAAACGCAAGGCGGGCGACGCAATTGGTTGTGGCTTGAGCACAGGGATGCACCACAGCGATGGGGCGATTTGCGGCGTGCGGTATATTCGCGCCCCGGACCGGATGGCTCCCCAGATGGCGGAGCCGCCGCAGCGCGCCCCGAGGCGTGATTTCAAAGTAACAATGACCGTAATTCCTCCCACCACCCCCGCAGACAGCGACCTCCAACTGGTGGAACGAACGGTTGCGGGTGATCAGCGCGCTTACGAGCTGCTGGTCATCAAGTACCAGCGGCGCATCGAGCGCCTGATCAGCCGCATGGTGCGTGACACGGACCTCGTGCCCGACATTGCGCAGGAAACCTTTATTCGTGCCTACCGCGCATTGCACCAGTTCCGTGGCGAAGCGCAGTTCTACACCTGGCTGTACCGGATTGCCGTGAACACGGCCAAGAAAGCGCTGATGGACATGAAGCGCAATCCGGTCATCTCGGAAAACGCCCTGCGCGGCAGCGACGACGAGGATGAAACTTCCCGCCTCGGACACGAACTAACTTCCGACGAAACCCCCGAAACCGTTCTCGCCGCGCGAGAAATCGCCGAGGCAGTGAATGCCGCCATGGAAGCCTTGCCCGACGACCTTCGGCAGGCAGTGACCCTGCGCGAAATCGAGGGACTGACCTATGAAGAGATCGCCGCGGCCATGGATTGCCCCATTGGCACGGTGCGCTCGCGGATTTTCCGGGCGCGCGAAGCGATTTCCGCGCGCGTGCGCCCGTTGCTGGAGAACCAGTCGGGCAAACGTTGGTGATGTGAGAGGTGTGGTGGCCACGCATGACTGGAAGAGATTGGCAGGTAACGCAATGAACACTGATTTGATGAAGCGTGAGCAGTTGTCGGCGTTGGCTGACGGGCAATTGCAGGGCGAGGAACTGGCGCAGGCCTTGCAATTTGCATCGCAAGACGAGGGCGAGGCCACATGGCAGCTCTACCACTTGGTGGGCGACGTCTTGCGTTCGCCGGAACTGGCCAGTCGGCAGCACGGCGACCGCGCGCTGGTGATGCGCCTGCGCGAGCAATTGGCCCAAGCGCCCGCGTATCCCCCGCTTTCCCAAGCTGCGCAGCCGGTGGTGGGTGTGGTGGCGTCCCAGGTTCCGGCATCTGCCAATGCTTCCGTGTTTCGATGGAAGATGGTGGCCGGCTTCGCATCGCTGGCTGCCGTGGCGGCCGTGGGCTGGAGTGCCTTCATAGGACTGCAGGGTGCCAGCTCAGCAGGTGCGCAGTTGGCAGCTGCGCCAGAACGCGCCCAGCCCTCGGCGCCCGTTGTGGCCGTTGCTGGCGCTGACGGCCAGCAGGTCATGATTCGCGATCCGCGGCTCGACGAACTCCTGGCCGCGCACAAGCAATTTGGAAGCACCTCTGCGTTGCAAATGCCAGCAGGATTTCTGCGCAATGCCACTTTCGAGACTCCTGCTCGTTGATGGCCTCATAGGCGGCCATCCGATGCCCGGGGTCAGTGGTTTGCTTTCAGCCCTTCGGCGGGTCGCCAGCAGGGCGAGGCGCTGCCAAACGGTCTTGCGCTCTGCCGTGCCGTGGCTGGTCGCTGCCCTTGTCGCAGGAGCGGCTGTGCCTGCCGTCGCTGAGCCAACTGCACAGTGGACAAAGCAACAGGCGCCGGCAATGCAGCGGGACATTGGCGGGTGGATTGAACGCATGCACCGGGCGCCCTGCCGCAGCAGCTATTCCGGAACCTTCGTGGTGCTGGCATCGTCAGGCGCCATGGCCAGTTCGCGCATTTCCCATGTGTGCGACGGGGGGCGACAGATGGAGCGGGTCGAGGCACTGACGGGCACCCCCCGCACCATCTTCCGCCGTGATGATGAGGTGCGGACCTTCCTGCACCAGTCGAAAATCGTTCGCTCCGACGTACGCAACGCCTCCGGGTTGTTTCCGCAGTTGCCGGAAATCCAGGGCACGGCGCTCTCGCGTTTTTACACGGCGCGGCAACTGGGCCAAGAGCGCGTTGCCGGGCACTTGGCCGATGTGGTTTGGTTCCAGCCGCTCGATGCACTGCGTTTTGGGTACCGCCTGTGGAGTGAACGCGAGACAGGTCTCGTGGTGAAGCTGCAGACCATGGACGCAGATGGCAGGGTGCTGGAACAGGTTGCGTTCTCAGAACTGGAACTGGGCGCCCCGGTGCGTATGGACCAACTCGAACGCATGATGGATGCGACCGTTGGCTATCAGGTAGCGGCATCGACGGTGCTCAAGACCACGGCCAAGTCCGAAGGCTGGACACTGCGCCAGCCCATACCTGGGTTTGTGCCATTGAATTGCTACCGCCGATCAATGTCTGCCGTAGCCGGGCCCGATGGCGTCTTGCAATGCATCTATTCCGATGGTCTGGCGACGGTGTCGCTCTTCATTCAGCCCTTTGATCCCCAAAGCCATACCGTGGGTGCACAGGTGAGCGGAATGGGGGCCACACAGATGCTGACCCGGCGCCTGGCCGATGGTGCGTGGCTCACGGCGGTGGGCGAGGTCCCCATGCAGACGCTGAAACTCTTTGCGAGCCAGCTGGAGCGCGCGCGCTAAAGGGCGTTCGCTGGCACGCGCGCGCTGCGCTCGCGCTGTCGGCATGCGCGCCCGCAGCCGGCACGCGCGCTTTAAACCGCTGCGCAATGCAGTGAGGATGGGAACCAATCGATACCGCTTTTCTTCACAGACATACAACCTCTGTTTTCAACATTGCCTCAATTCATGAAAGGTCGATGATGCCCAGGATCGATTGGAAGAAATTGCATTCCTATGCGCTCGCGAGCGTGCTGGTGGGGGCTGCGAGTCTTATGGCTGTGCCCTCGGGTGCAGCGCTTGCGCAGTCGTCCGTGGTGCGGGGACTGCCCGACTTCACGGAGTTGGTGGAGCAGGTGGGCCCCTCGGTGGTGAACATTCGCACTTCGGAAAAAGTGTCGGCGCGGGGCAATGTCAACGGCATGGACGAGGACATGCTCGAGTTCTTCCGCCGCTTCGGTGTGCCCATCCCTAACATGCCCCGGCAACAAAGGCCCCAGCGGCCGCAACCCGACGAAGAGCAGCCGCGCGGCGTAGGGTCGGGGTTCATCCTTACTTCGGATGGATATGTGATGACTAATGCGCACGTGGTGGATGGTGCGGACGAGGTCATCGTCACGCTCACGGACAAGCGCGAGTTCAAGGCCAAGATCGTGGGGGCGGACAAGCGCACGGACGTGGCCGTGGTGAAGATCGAGGCCAGCGGACTCCCCGCGGTGAAGGTCGGGGACGTGAGTCGCCTGAAGGTGGGCGAGTGGGTGATGGCCATCGGTTCGCCGTTCGGCCTTGAAAGCACCGTCACTGCTGGGATCGTGAGTGCCAAACAGCGCGACACGGGCGACTATTTGCCTTTCATCCAGACCGACGTCGCCATCAACCCCGGAAACTCCGGCGGTCCGCTGATCAACATGCGTGGGGAGGTCGTGGGTATCAATAGCCAGATCTATTCGCGCTCTGGCGGCTTCATGGGAATCTCATTTGCGATTCCCATGGACGAGGCCATCCGGGTGAGCGATCAGTTGCGAACTTCGGGCCGCGTCACGCGTGGGCGCATTGGTGTCCAGATCGGACAGGTCACCCGGGATGTCGCGGAATCGATCGGTCTGGGTAAGGCGTCTGGGGCTTTGGTCACGGGTGTGGAGACGGGCTCTCCGGCCGACAAGGCAGGCATTGAGGCTGGTGACATCATCACCCGCTTTGATGGCAAGGTGATCGACAAGCTTGCCGACCTTCCTCGTCTGGTGGGCAACACCAAGCCTGGAACGAAGAGCACGGTGACGGTGTTCCGCCGAGGCAGCGCCAAGGATCTGAGCATCACGATCGCCGAGATTGACGGTGACAAGCCAGCGGCCAAGCTCGCGGAGCGGGAAGAAAAGCCCAGAGCTTCTGCGGCTGCCCAAGCCGTGGGCCTGTCGGTGAGCGCTCTGACCGAAGCGCAACGAAAGGAATTGAAGATCCGTGGTGGCGTCGTTGTGAACGCCGCCACTGACGCCGCGGCGCGTGCCGGTTTGCGTGAAGGCGACATCATTCTTTCGATTGCGAATACCGAGATCGGGGGTGTGAAGGACTTCGAGGCGGCCCTGGCCAAGGCCGACAAGGCCAAGCCCATCAATGTTCTTTTTCGGCGGGGGGAGTGGGCGCAGTACGCATTGATACGGCCCTCGAAATGAGTTCCAAGGGCGATGCGGGTGGACGTTGTGCATCCGCAAATCCCGCGGATATTTGCGGGATTTCCTGTGGTGCCGCCGCTACCTTTTGGCTCACCTGCTCATTCTCTGGGGGTGTCGGCCAACGCGGCTGCCCCCATGTGACCGCAGCCTGCTATCAACCAATTGGATAGAATAGAGAACTCTGTTCAATAGATATCGACATATCAGAGAACGCTTCCGCCATATTGTGGAATGCGGCAATGCAGTCCACAGCTAGCCCACAAGTTGTCCCGCCCCGTACTGGGGTTCGTTGTGAATAACTTGTGTATAAAATGCTTGTTGCGATGCGGCAACGCACTGTGGATGCGAGAGATGGAACTCATGGGCACAAGCTTTTTGCCTACAATGAAGTTCCAACTATCGCAGTTGCCAATGATTGTTGGTTCAGGGCGCGTCGCCATTCGACGCGCCCTTTTTTCTTGTGCGTGCCGTTTCAATTCAATTATTTGACGCTTTCCGTTGATGAAACACATCAGAAATTTTTCCATCATTGCGCACATCGATCACGGCAAGTCGACCCTTGCCGATCGCCTGATACAGCGTTGTGGCGGGCTGGCCGACCGGGAGATGGAGGCGCAGGTACTGGACTCGATGGACATCGAGAAGGAGCGTGGGATAACTATCAAGGCGCAGACTGCTGCGCTGCAGTACAAGGCCAAGGATGGGCAGGTCTATAACCTCAACCTGATCGATACGCCGGGCCACGTGGACTTCTCTTATGAAGTGAGTCGATCGCTCTCGGCCTGCGAAGGGGCCTTGCTGGTGGTGGACGCATCGCAGGGCGTGGAAGCACAGACCGTTGCCAACTGCTATACGGCACTCGAGCTCGGCGTGGAGGTGGTGCCTGTGCTGAACAAGATGGATCTGCCCAATGCCGATCCAGACAATGCCAAGGCCGAGATCGAGGACGTGATCGGCATCGATGCCACGGACGCCATCCCCTGCTCGGCCAAGACCGGTATGGGCATCGACGAAATCCTCGAAGCCATTGTCGCGAAGGTGCCTGCACCCAAGGGCAATGCAGAAGGCCCCCTGCGCGCGATGATCATCGACAGCTGGTTTGACAGCTACGTGGGCGTGGTGATGCTGGTGCGGGTGGTGGACGGTCGCTTGCTCAAGGGCGAGCGGATCAAGATGATGGCCTCGGGCGCCGCATATGAGGCTGGCAGCCTGGGTGTTTTCACGCCGGCCAACCAGCCGCGCGAAAAGCTTGAGGCCGGCGAAGTGGGGTACATCATTGCCGGGATCAAGGAGCTGCAGGCGGCGAAGGTGGGCGACACCATCACGCTCGAAAAAAAGCTCCCCAACAATGCCGGCCCGGCCGCCGAGGCCCTTGCAGGCTTCAAGGAAATCCAGCCGCAGGTGTTTGCCGGGTTGTACCCCACCGAAGCCAGCGAATACGACTCTTTGCGCGATGCCCTTGAGAAACTCAAGCTCAATGATGCGTCCTTGCATTACGAGCCGGAAGTCAGCCAGGCGCTCGGGTTCGGCTTTCGTTGCGGCTTCCTCGGACTGCTGCACATGGAAATCGTGCAGGAGCGCCTGGAGCGCGAATTTGACCAGGACCTCATCACCACCGCGCCCAGTGTGGTCTACCAGGTGGTCAAGGCTGACGGGGAGGTCATCATGGTCGAGAACCCGTCCAAGATGCCCGACCAAGGGCGGCTGGAAGAAATCCGCGAGCCTATCGTGACGGTGCACCTGTACATGCCGCAGGACTACGTGGGCCCGGTGATGACGCTGGCCAATCAGAAGCGTGGCGTGCAGATCAACATGGCCTATCACGGTCGTCAGGTGATGCTGACCTACGAGATGCCCCTTGGCGAAATCGTGCTCGACTTCTTCGACAAGCTGAAGTCGGTTTCGCGCGGCTACGCTTCCATGGATTACGAATTCAAGGAATACCGCGCCTCCGATGTGGTGAAGGTCGACATCCTGCTCAACGGCGAGAAGGTGGACGCGTTGTCCATCATCGTGCACCGCTCGCAGTCGCAGTTCCGCGGCCGTGCAGTGGTCGCCAAAATGCGTGAGATCATCAGCCGCCAGATGTACGACGTGGCCATCCAGGCCGCAATCGGCGCAAACATCATCGCGCGCGAAACCATCAAGGCCCTGCGCAAGAACGTGCTGGCAAAATGCTACGGTGGCGACGTCAGCCGCAAGCGCAAGCTCCTCGAGAAGCAGAAAGCGGGCAAGAAGCGCATGAAACAGATTGGCTCGGTCGAGGTGCCCCAGGAGGCATTCCTCGCCATTTTGCAGGTGGAAGATTGATGCAGTTCATGCAAATTCTGACTTCGCTGGTGCTGGCAGCGTTTACGGGCTACATAGCGGCTTGGTACATGGGGGCCATCGAGGGTAACTTCGCCTTGCTGCTGTTTTTGGCGACTGTTGTGACCGGTGCCTACTGGCTGGCCGAGCGCCTGGTTTTCCTGCCCCGGCGGCGGCGCGCCGCGCAAGCGATCGAAGATGCCGCAGCCCAGCGCCGCGTTGAACTCGACCGCATGGGCATCCAGAAAGTGGATGTGGATGTGCAGGAGTCCAAGGATCGCATCCTGATGCAGCCCTGGTGGCTGGACTGGACCGCAGGGCTGTTTCCGGTGATCGCCGCGGTTTTCCTGCTGCGTTCCTTCCTGTTCGAACCCTTCAAGATTCCTTCGGGATCGATGGTTCCCACGCTGCTGGTGGGAGACCTTATCCTGGTCAACAAGTTCACCTATGGCGTCCGTTTGCCAGTGATCCATACCAAGGTGACCGAGGGTACGCCGCCGGCACGCGGTGATGTGATGGTGTTCCGCTATCCCCCACAGCCCAGTCTCGACTACATCAAGCGTGTCGTCGGTGTGCCCGGCGATGAGGTGGCCTATCTGAACAAGCGCCTCACGGTGAACGGCAAGCCCGTCGAAACCGCAGCTGCACCGGACTTCTTCGACGAGGACTCGATGCGCTACTTCAAACAATTTGAGGAACAACTGGGAGGCCAGCCGCATCGACTGCTGAACAACCCCGACATGCCTGCCTTCGTGCAAGGTGCCAGCAATTTCACCTACCGCCAGAATTGCCGCTACAGCGTCGAAGGAGTGGTCTGCAAGGTCCCTGAAGGACACTATTTCATGATGGGCGACAACCGCGATAATTCGCTCGATTCCCGCTATTGGGGTTTTGTGCCTGAAGCCAATATCGTGGGCAAGGCTTTCTTTATCTGGATGAACTTTGGCAATCCCAAACGGATTGGTTCGTTTCATTGACGATGACAGATACAAAAAGAGGGGGTAAGGTTATGAACATCCATCGCACAGCCAGCCGTTCACGCCAGCGCGGCTTGTCGTTCTTCGGGCTGATCTTTGTTGGCCTGTTTGCCGTGGCCGCTTTTGCCATCGGGGGGCAGTCCATTCCGATCTTTCTCGAATACAACGCTGCAAAAAAAGCCATCGAAAAGGCCAAAACCGAGAGCACCGTGCCTGCGATCCGTGCCGCATTCGACCGTGCAGCAGCCATTGACGACATTAACTCGATCAGGGGCTCGGATCTGGAAGTTACCAAGCGGGGTGAAAAGGTCGTGGTGTCGTTCAAGTATTCCCGCGAGATCGCGTTGGCGGGGCCGGCCTATCTGGTCTACCGTCTAGAAGCGCAGACCAACTAGGTGCAACCAGCTCTTTCAGCGCTGCAGGACCGCCTGCAGCACCATTTCTCGAACGCCTCGCTTTTGCAGCGGGCGATCACGCACCGCAGCTTTTCGGCCGATCACAACGAACGGCTGGAATTTCTGGGTGATTCCGTGCTCAACCTTGCCGTGGCGAGCCTGCTGTACCAGCGGCTCAGCGATCTGCCCGAAGGGGATCTGTCGCGCGTACGTGCCAACCTCGTCAAGCAGGACACCCTGCACCAGCTGGCTCTGCGCCTTCAGGTTTCCGACGTGCTGCGCCTGGGCGAAGGCGAGTCGAAATCCGGAGGGCAGAACCGCCCATCGATCCTGGCCGATGCCCTGGAGGCACTGATCGGTGCCGTCTACCTCGATGCGGGGTATTCTCGCGCCGAAGCCCTGGTGCACCGCTTGTTCCAGGGGGTTGAGATCAATCCACAGATGCAGGCCGCCGCCAAGGACCCCAAGACCGCGTTGCAGGAGTGGCTGCAGGGCCGCAAAATGAAGCTGCCGCATTACAGCGTGGTGGCCACGGTCGGTGCGGCGCACCGCCAGACCTTCGACGTGGAGTGCGAAATTGCCGAGTTGGGCCTTGCTGAGCGCGGCATTGGCGGTTCGCGCCGTGCTGGCGAGCAGGCCGCTGCCGCCGCCATGCTGGCCACACTGAAAGCGAAGAAATTATGAACGACGCTACCAAAGATGTAGCTGCAGACGATGGCTCTGCATGCGCCCAGGCACAAAATGACCTCGATGCGATGCTGGCGGCTGCCGGCGCGCCCGCAGCAGTGCCCGGCCAGCGTTGTGGCGTGATTGCCATCGTGGGTAAGCCCAATGTGGGCAAGTCCACCCTGCTGAACGCCCTGGTGGGCCAGAAGATCAGCATCACGTCGCGCAAGGCGCAGACCACGCGCCATCGCATCACGGGCATCCGCACGCGCGAGCAGACGCAGTTCATTTTTGTCGATACGCCGGGTTTCCAGACGCGCCATGCCACCGCATTGAACAAATCGCTCAACAAGACCGTGATGGGTGCCATCGGCGACGTGGATCTGATCCTGTTTGTCGTCGAGGCGGGCAGTTTCACGCTGGCGGACGCCAAGGTGCTTTCGTTGTTCAAGCCCGGCATTCCCACGCTGCTGGTGGCCAACAAGCTCGACATGGTGCACCGCCGCGCCGAGATTGCACCCTGGCTCAAGAGCATGCAGGAGCGCCACCCGTTTGCCGAGTTCGTGCCCATGTCGGCCAAGAACAAAGGCGACATCGAGCGGCTTTTCGGCATCTGCGCCAAATACCTGCCTGAGCAGGCCTGGTGGTATGCCGAAGACGAGCTCACGGATCGCAGCGAGAAATTCCTGGCCAGTGAAACCGTGCGCGAAAAGCTCTTCCGGTTCACCGGGGATGAGCTGCCCTACACCTCGACCGTCGTCATCGACAAATTCGAAGAAGAAGCCAGCAAGCAGCACAAGCGCCTGGTGAAGATCGCCGCCACCATCGTGGTGGAGCGCGACAACCACAAGATGATGGTCATTGGCGACAAGGGTGAGCGTCTCAAGCGCATCGGCACCGAAGCCCGGCAGGAACTCGAAAAGCTCATGGATGCCAAGGTGTTCCTGGAGTTGTGGGTCAAGGTGCGCTCCGGCTGGGCTGACGACGAGGCGCGTGTGCGCTCGTTTGGCTACGAATAGCGCTGTGCCAGCCCTGCCTCCTGCCGCGCCCTCGCGGCAGTGGCTGACCAGGGGCTGGGGTGTGCACTTGAGCGTCACCGTCTGAAGCTGTATGGCCGCTGCCAAGCGCATATCCGATGAACCCGCGTTCGTACTGCACAGCTACGACTGGAGCGAGTCGAGCCTGATTCTGGAAGTTTTCTGCCGCCACCATGGGCGCGTGGCGCTGGTGGCCAAGGGGGCGAAAAAACCCAGTTCCAACTTCCGCCCCGTGCTGTTGCCGCTGCAGCCCCTTCTGGTGACCTACACGCTGGGCGGCGACGGCAGTGCCGAAGTGCATACGCTCAAGGGGGCCGAATGGGTGGGCGGACACGTGATGCCCACCGGCGACGCCTTGCTCTCGGGCATGTACCTCAACGAGTTGCTGTTGCGTCTGCTGGCACGGGACGACCCGCACCCCGCATTGTTCGATGCCTACGCCGGCGTGGTCCGCGTGCTCGCCAGCGTCCATGGCGGTGCGCCAGGGGGCACGCGGCCTGCGGGTGCCGATGGCGTGAGCGGGCCGGGGCCGTGGCCGCTTATGCAGGCTTTGCCGGCCCACGCCGCGGCGCCGGGGCAAGAAGATGGCGCTGAAAGAGCGGCTCCGGCCGATGCGCAGCAGCCCGCAGCTCTCGCAACCGATAGCCTTCTCGAGCCCGTGCTGCGCAGCTTCGAGCTGCTCTTGTTGCGCGAAATCGGCCTGCTGCCCAGCCTGGATGCCCAGACCATGACCTTCGCTCCGTTGCAACCCAGCGTGCGTTACACACTGGTGCCCGAGGGCGGCTTGCGGACCGCCTCCTCCAATGACCGCGCGGGCCTTCTCGGCAGCCAGTGGCTGGCGTTGCAGCATGCCCTGGATGCGGTGGGCAGCTACACGGCCACTTTGCGGGCGTGTGCACCCTTTGCCACAGAACTCAAGCCGCAGTTGCGGGTTCTGCTGCAATACCATTGCGGCAGCCCCACGCTGCGCACGCGCCAGCTCATGATCGACCTACAGTCCTTATGAACAGCTCTCAACACCCCCAGCATCGCACCGCCTTGTCGGTCAACGTCAACAAGGTCGCCCTCGTGCGCAACACGCGCCACCTGGGCATACCCAGTGTCACTCGCGCAGCCGAGCTGTGCCTGCAGGCCGGGGCCCAGGGCATCACGGTGCACCCCCGGCCCGATGAGCGGCACATCCGCAGCCAGGATGTGTTCGAGCTGGCGGCGTTGATGAAGGCCTGGCCCGACCGCGAATACAACGTCGAGGGCAACCCGTCGCAGAATCTGATGGAATTCATCCGCCAGGTGCGCCCGCACCAGGCGACCTTTGTGCCCGACAGCGAAGACCAGTTCACGAGCGATCACGGCTGGAGCTTTCCGCAAGATGCCGAACGCTTGGCGCCCCTGGTGGCCGAGTGCCGCAGCCTGGGCGTGCGCGTGAGCCTGTTCATGGACCCAGTGCCTGGGCAGATGGCGGCCGCCCGGGCTGTGGGAGCCGACCGGGTGGAGCTTTACACCGAGCCGTTTGCAGCGGCCTGGGGCACGCCGCAACAGGCTGCCGAACTTCGACGCTATGCCGATGCTGCGCAGGCCGCTCTCGATGCGGGACTGGGCGTGAACGCCGGCCATGATCTGAACCGGGACAACCTTGCAGCCTTCGTGCGCGAAGTGCCCGGGGTGCTGGAAGTTTCGATCGGCCATGCGCTGATTGCCGACGCCCTCGAACTGGGCTATGCCGCCACCGTGCGTGCCTACCTGGCCTGTATCACTGCAGGTTTCGGGGTATCAGAAAACTCCTGATTTGATAGCTGCCAACGTCCGCAGTAAAAGCGCTGGTGCTCACTTCAACACTCCATCCATGATTTACGGCATTGGCACCGACATCTGCGATGTGCGCCGCATCGAGGCCAGCCTGGCCCGCCACGGCGAACGTTTTGCCGAGCGGGTGCTGGCCGACGGTGAGCTGGCCACCTGGCGCGAGCGCAGCAGCCGCTGGCCCGACCGTGGCCTGCGCTACCTGGCCACGCGTTTCTCGGCCAAGGAAGCCTTCAGCAAGGCGATCGGGCTGGGCATGCGCATGCCCATGGCCTGGCGGCACTGCGAAGTGGCCAAGCTGCCGACCGGTCAGCCCGTCATCGTGCTGCACGGCGCCCTGAAGGAATGGTTCGATGCCCGGGGCCTGCAGGCCCACCTGAGCGTGACCGACGAAACCGACTATGCCGCCAGCTTCTGTGTGGTCGAGAAAATTTGATGCCAAATCGTGCTCTTGCGCTTGACAGGTGAGCGCGCAGAGCTATCAGTTAAATAGCAATTCATCGTGCGCAACGCATCTTCCATGACCGAACACGCCCCCCTGATCCTTGATGTGGCCGGCACGGCCCTCAGCCCCGACGACCGCCGCCGCCTGGCCCATCCGCTGACCGGCGGGGTCATCCTCTTTGCCCGCAACTGGGAGAACCGCGCCCAGTTGCTGCAGCTCACCAGCAGCATCAAGGCCGTGCGGGACGACCTGCTGATCTGCGTGGACCATGAAGGCGGCCGCGTGCAACGCTTTCGCACCGACGGCTTCACCCACTTGCCGCCCATGCGCGCCTTTGGCGAAATGTGGTTGGACGATGGCAAGGGCGCCAGGGCGGTGCCAGGCAGCGGTGCCTTGCGGGCCACCAACGCCGCTACAGCTGCGGGCTACGTATTGGGCACCGAGCTGCGGGCCTGTGGTGTGGATTTCAGTTTCACGCCCGTGCTGGACCTCGACTGGCCGGACGATGCGCCCCAGGCGGTCGGTGCCGCCCGGCCCGGCCCCGCAGCCCATGGGGCGCCGCGCGCTGGGTCGACAAGCCGAGGGCAGGCCGCTACGTCCCGCAGCGGCGTCATCGGTGACCGCGCGTTCCACAGCGATCCCCGCGTGGTGGCACTGCTGGCCAAGAGCCTCATGCACGGGTTGCTGCAAGCGGGCATGGCCCACTGTGGCAAGCATTTCCCGGGGCACGGTCATGTGAAGGCCGACTCGCACACCGAGGTGCCCGTGGACCGGCGCAGCTTCAAGGCCATCCTGGCCGACGACGCCGCACCGTATGCATGGCTCAGCAGCACGCTCACCAGCGTGATGCCGGCCCACGTGATCTACCCCCGGGTGGACAGCCGCCCGGCCGGCTTTTCGCGGCGCTGGCTGCAGGACATCCTGCGCCGGCAAATGCATTTCGACGGCGCCATCTTCAGCGACGATCTCAGCATGGCAGGCGCGCGCCGCATCGACGGAGAGGTCGTCAGGTATACCGACGCGGCCATCGCGGCCCTGGAGGCCGGCTGCGATCTCGTGCTGCTGTGCAACCAGAGCCTGGGAGGTGGCAGCGCGGTCGACGAACTGCTCGACGGCCTTACCGAGGCGCAGGCGCGCGGTCGCTGGCAGTCCAGTGTGGACAGCGAAGCGCGCCGGCTGGCACTGCTGCCCCAGACCCTGCCGCAGCCGTGGGATGAACTGATGTACCAGCCTGCCTATCGCCAGGCCCTCGACTTGCTGCCTTGAGGGGTGGTGGTGCGAGGCAGGCCGTGCCGCCGTGGGCGTTGATGCCCAGCGCGCGCCGCCTTCGGCCGGGGCTGGGTGTTCAAGGGACGGGCCCAAGGCCGAAAGCCCGGCGGTTTGGTGCCTGGGGTGGCACGGGCATCCGGGGCTTTGGCATCGGCAAAGCTGCTGGCTCGAGGGCAAACGCCCGCATCCGAGCGTGGGCAGAGCGTCTTGTTCAGAGGCCTCGGCCGTCTGATCCGGCGGGTGGATTGCCAACGGCCTGTGGTGGCACCGTCGGCGGCAGAGGCGGCTCTTTCCAGCGCCGCACCACGCGCTGGAACACAAGCGCGTTGGGCACCTGTAGCCATGCGCTTTGCGGAGCATCCGTCTGGTGGTCTTCGAGGGTGGTGTAGAGCAGGTTGATATCGACCACGCGGCCCCGCGTTCCGGTTTTTTCACCGGTGTCGAGCACTTCGATGTAGTCGCCCACCCTGAAAGGGCGCGCAGTGAAGATGAGCAGCGCACAGAACAGATTCGACAGCACGCTCCAGGCCGCGAAGAATGCCACGGCGCCCACGGTGGCGAAGCCCGTCAGGGCTGTCCACAGCACCGTGGCTGATACCCCCAGCCGCTCCAGCACCAGCAGCAGGGCGCTGACCATAATGGTCCAGCGCACCAGCCCCTTGATGGGGGCCAGCAGTTCGGCCGGCAACTGGTAGCGTACGCTGGCGCGAACCAGCAAGCGACGCAGCAGGCGCTGCAGCGCCCAGGCCGCCAGCAGGATCAGCAGGATCTGGGTGCCTGGAACAATGATCTCGAGCCAATCCTGGACCCACTCGGGCAGATGCAACTTCAGACTGCGCATGGAAGATGGGCCGGTGCACGCGAAATGGACACGGAATTGCAGCGCCTGGCGGATCAGCCGTGCAGTTGCTCCACGGTGTCCATCTGCATTTCGAAGCTGAAGAAGCGGTTACGCCCTTGCGCCTTGGCTGCGTAGAGGGCCTCGTCGGCACGCATGATCATGCTTTCCGCATTGGTGTTCTCATCGGGCACGCAGGTGGTGATGCCGCCCGAGAGCGTCAGCGTGGCGCCCAGGGGCGAGTCGGCATGGGGAATGGCGCGCACCTTGAGCAATTGCCCCAGCGCGCGGGCGAACGTCATGGCCCCCGAGCGGGGGTTTGGGGCAGGATCAACGCAAATTCCTCACCGCCATAACGGAAAGCCACGTCCCGCGGCCGCACGCACACCTCGCGCAGAACGCGGCCCACTTCCTTCAGGCAGGCATCGCCCTGTACATGCCCGCTGGCATCGTTGTAGAGCTTGAAATGGTCCAGGTCGCACAGCATCAGCGTGAGCGGCGTACCATCGCGCCGGGCCGCCAGGATCTCGTTGTGCAGGATGCGGTCAAACCCGCGGCGGTTGACGAGACCCGTGAGGGCGTCCACCTCGACCATTTCGTTGAGGCGCTGATTGGCCTGGTGCAGCTCGGCCGAAACCGAAACCAGCCGCCGGCGCATGTCCAGCAGCCGGCGCATGGCGCGCAGCTTGGCCATCAGGACGATGGGTTTGACGGGCTTGACCAGATAATCGTCACCGCCCACCTCGATGCCCCGCCAGACGTCCAGATCACTGTCCAGGCCCGACAGGAAGATGATGGGGGTCCAGTCGCCAGGCTCGGCCTCGCGCATCTGCTGCGCCACCCAGTAGCCGTCCTTGCCCGGAAGTTTGATGTCGAGCAGCACCAGATCCGGTCGGCGTGTCTTGAACAGGTGCAGCGCGAGCGCTCCTTCGGGTGCCTCGAGAACCGTGGCCACGCCCGCATGGCGCAGCTCGGCCACCAGGGCGGCGCGCATCGATTCCATGTCTTCCACCACCAGCACGGAAAACGGGTTGTCCGAAAGCACGGCACCTACCGGAGGCGCTGCGGGGCGGGTGAAGGGTATCGGGGCTGTCACGGTGTCTCCTTCTCGCCCGCAAGAGCCTGCGGGCCAATGCATCTTTGGTTTGCCGGCACAGGCCCCGTCAGGCCGCGCTCGCGGAGCCTTGGCCGGCAGCGATTCAGCTCTCGCGGCGCAACGCCGGGAAGAGGATCACGTCGCGGATGCTGGGGCTGTCTGTCAGTAGCATCATCAGGCGGTCGATGCCGATGCCGCAGCCGCCCGCGGGCGGCATGCCGTACTCGAGCGCACGCACGAAATCGTGGTCGAAATACATGGCCTCGTCATCGCCGCTGTCCTTGGCGGCCACCTGGGCGTGGAAGCGCGCGGCCTGGTCTTCGGCGTCGTTCAGCTCGGAGAAGCCATTGCCGAACTCGCGGCCGGTGATGTAGAGCTCGAAGCGCTCGGTGACCTCGGGGCGGGCGTCATTGGCGCGGGCCAGGGGCGAGATCTCGGTCGGGTGCTCCATGATGAAGGTGGGCTGCCAGAGCTTGTCCTCCACGGTCTCCTCGAAGTACAGCACCTGCAGGCTGGCCAGGCTGCGCGCGGAGAGCTTGTCCTTCTCCTCGTTCATGCCGAGCTTCTTGAGGGCGCTGATGAGCCAGGCGGCATCGTCCACGTGGGCGCCGGCCTCGGTGTACTGGAAGATGGCTTCGCGGATCGTCAGGCGCGCGAACGGCTGGGCCAGGTCGACCTCGCGGCCCTGGTAGGTGAGTTGCAGCGTGCCCGCGGCCTTCAGGGCCGCGTCGCGCACGAGCTGCTCGGTGAAGCCCATGAGGTCCTGGTAGTTCCAGTAGGCCGCGTAGAACTCCATCATCGTGAACTCGGGGTTGTGGCGCACCGAGATGCCTTCGTTGCGGAAGTTGCGGTTGATCTCGAACACGCGCTCGAAGCCGCCCACGAGCAGGCGCTTCAAGTACAGCTCGGGCGCAATGCGCAGGTACATCTCCTGCTCCAGCGCGTTGTGGTGCGTCACGAAAGGCTTGGCGTTGGCACCGCCCGGAATGGGGTGGAGCATGGGCGTCTCGACCTCCAGGAAGCCGTGCTGCACCATGAAGTCGCGAATGCCGCTCACGGCTTTGCTGCGTGCCACGAAGCGCTTGCGGGCTGCTTCGTCGGTCATCAGGTCGACGTAGCGCTGGCGGTATTTGACCTCCTGATCGGCCACGCCGTGGAACTTGTCGGGCATGGGCCGCAGGCTTTTGGTCAGCAGGCGCAGGGTGGTCACTTTGACCGACAGTTCGCCGGTCTTGGTCTTCATCAGCGTGCCTTCGGCGCCGATGATGTCGCCCAGATCCCAGTGCTTGAAGGCCGCATACAAGTCTTCACCCAGCGCATCGCGCGTGATGTAGAGCTGGATGCGCCCCCCCGTTTCGCCCAGCGAGCCGTCCTGCACGGTGGCAAAACTGGCTTTGCCCATCACGCGTTTGAGCATCATGCGTCCTGCCACGCTCACATGAACGGCATGGGCTTCCAGCGATTCCGCGTCCTTGCTCGCGTGCTGGTCCTGCAGCGTGGCAGCGTGGTGCGCCGGTTTGAAATCGTTGGGGAACGCGACGCCTGCGCTCCCAGCATGGGCCTCGCGCAAGGCGCGCAGCTTGTCGCGGCGCTCGGCGATGAGCTGGTTTTCGTCTTGGGGGGCGGGGGCGTGGTTCTGTTCAGACATAGGGGCCGTGGCTACGGGGCAGGAAAAAGGGGCTGTTGCCAGCCGAACCGTTGATTTTATGGGTTATTAGTGCTGTGCGGATGGCGCGCGTGCGGACTCAGCACTACCAGCACGGTGCGGGCGATGATGCGCACATCCAGCCACAGAGAGCGCGTCTGCACGTAACGCTGCGCATGGCGCAGCTTGGCGGGCAGGATCTGCTCCACATAGGTGCGCTCGGGGTCGTTGCTGCGGGCCAGCAGCGCGCTTTCATCGCGGAATTCGATGGAGGCCAGGTCGGTGATGCCGGGGCGCACGGACAGCACGGCCTGGCGCACATCGGCGGGGTACTGCGCCACGTAGCGTGGCACCTCGGGGCGTGGGCCGACCACGCTCATGTCGCCCCGCAGCACGTTGATGAACTGCGGCAGCTCGTCCATCTTGGCGCGGCGCAGCCAGGCCCCGGCACGGGTGATGCGGGCATCCTCGCCCACGGTGATCTGCGGGCCCATGGCCTCGGCCCCGGTGTGCATGGTGCGGAACTTGTAGATGCCAAACAGCCGGCCTGCGCGTCCCACGCGCTGCTGGCGGAAGAACACTGGCCCGGGCGAATCCAGCCGCACCCACAGCGCCACGGCCAGCAACAGCGGGCATAGCAGCAGCAGGGCGAGCAGGGAGAACGCGATATCGAACAGGCGCTTGGCCATCAGCCCAGGACCTCCCGCAGCGCGGCGATCACCCGGTCCTGGTCGGAGTCCTGCATGGCCGTGAACAGCGGCAGGCTGAGCATGGCCTGGTAGGCCGCGTCGGCCTGCGGAAACTGCTCCGGCGCGAGGCCGTAGCGGTCGCGCCAGTAAGGGTGGCGGTGCAGCGGCACGTAGTGCACGCTGGTGCCAATGCCCCGATCCGACAGGGCCTGGATGAGCGCGTCGCGGCCCATGCACGCGTCCGGCGCCAGCCGGATAACGTAAAGATGCCAGGCATGCACGTCGCCCGTCGGCGCGCAGGCAGGCAGCACCAGGGGCAGACCGGCCAGCTGTGCGTGGTAGCGTGCCGCGAGGTGCTCGCGCCGCTGCAGGAACTGCGGCAGGCGCTGCAACTGCACCAGGCCCAGTGCTGCGGCGGTGTCGGTCAGGTTGTACTTGAAGCCGGGGGCCACCACCTCGTAGTACCAGGCCGGCGTCTTGGAGGTGAAGCGGTCGAAGGCGTCGCGGCTCATGCCGTGCAGGCGCATCACGCGCATGCGCTCGGCCAGTTTTGGGTCGCGCGTCACGGCCATGCCGCCTTCGCCCGTGGTGATGGTCTTGTTGGCGTAGAAGCTGAACACGGTCACGTCGGAGTCGAGCTGTCCCACCAGCCGGCCCTGCCAGGTGGTGGGCAGGGCGTGCGCGGCGTCCTCCACCACTTTCAGGCCATGCTCGCGCGCGATGGCCAGGATGGCGTCCATGTCGCAGGCCAGGCCCCCGTAGTGCACCGGCATGATGGCGCGGGTAGCGGGGGTGATGGCGGCGCGGATGGCCTCGGGGTCGATGTTCAGTGTCACCGGGTCCACGTCCACCAGCACCGGGTCGGCGCCCAGGTAGCGCACCACCTCCACGGTGGCGGTGAAGGTCAGGGTGGGCGCGATCACCTCGTCGCCCGGGCCGATGCCCAGCGCCTCCAGCGCCAGGTGCAGGCCGGCGGTGGCGGAGTTGACGGCAATGCTCTGCAATCCGTTGCCGCCCAGGTAGTCGGTGAAGGCCTGTTCGAAGGTGCGGGCCTTCGGGCCGGTGGTGACCCAGCCCGAGCGCAGGGTCTCGGTGACGGCGGCGATCTCGGCGTCGCCGATGTCGGGGCGGGCGAAGGGCAGAAACGGGGGAGGTGTGTCGGTCATGGTGCGTTCAGTGGGGCGCCGCGGCCGATGGCGTGGTATTCCAGCCCCAGTGCCTGCATGTCGGCGGGTTCAAAGAGGTTGCGGCCGTCGAACACCACCGGCTGGCGTAGCGTGGCGGCCAGGTGAGCGAAGTCGGGGCTGCGGAATTCCTTCCATTCGGTCACTATGACGAGCGCGTCCGCGCCCTCCAGCGCGGCGTCGGCCTGGCCCACCAGGTGCAGGCCGGGGCGCTCGCCCAGCACCAGGCGTGCCTGGGCCAGGGCCACCGGATCGTAAGCCGCGATCTCGGCGCCGCGTGCCAGCAGCTGCTCGATGATGGTCAGGCTCGGGGCCTCGCGCATGTCGTCCGTGTCCGGCTTGAAGGCCAGCCCCCAGAGCGCGAAGCGCCGGCCTTGCAGATCGGAACCGAAGCGCGCCACGATTTTGTCCACCAGCACCTGCTTCTGGCGATCGTTCACGGCCTGCACGGCCTGCAGGATGCTCAGCTCCTGTCCGGCTTCGCGTGCCGTGTGCACCAGGGCTTTCACGTCCTTGGGGAAGCACGAGCCGCCATAGCCTGTGCCGGCATAGAGAAAATGCGTGCCGATCCGTGGGTCGGTGCCCATGCCGGTGCGCACCTGCTCGATGTCGGCGCCCAGCTTCTCGGCCAGCAGGGCCAGTTCGTTCATGAAGCTGATGCGCGTGGCCAGCATGGCGTTGGCGGCGTATTTGGTGAACTCGGCGCTGCGCACGTCCATCACGATCAGGCGGTCGCGGTTGCGCATGAAGGGTGCGTAGAGCTGGCGCATCGATTGCGCGGCCTGTTCGTCATCGGCGCCCACGACAACGCGGTCCGGGCGCACGAAGTCCTGCACCGCCGAGCCCTCCTTGAGGAATTCCGGGTTGGAGACAACGCACACGCTGGCTGGCTGGCCGCGCGCGCGCAGCACGGCGGCCATGGTTTCGCGCACCCGGTCCGCCGTGCCCACCGGCACGGTGCTCTTGTTCACGATGAGCCTATCTTCCTGCATGCGCTCGGCGATGGCCTGCGCTGCCGCGAGCACATGCTGCAGGTCGGCCGATCCATCCTCGCCCGCGGGTGTGCCCACGGCGATGAACTGCACCCGGCCGTGCGCCACGGCGAGGTTGACATCGCTCGTGAACAGGAGGCGGCCGCTGTGGGCGTTGCGCAGCACGATATCGAGCAGTCCGGGCTCGTGGATGGGCAGGTGGCCGTTTTGCAGGGCGTCGATGCGTTCCTGGTCGCGGTCCAGGCAGACGACATGGTTGCCAATTTCCGCGAAACAGGCGCCCGTGACCAGGCCCACATAACCGGTTCCGACAACGGTGATCTTCATGTGCAGTTTCTCGGCTTGTCTTGCAGGGGCGGTTTCCAGGCTGTGTTCATCGGGGCTTGACCGCCCAGGTTAGGCGGTGGGTGCGCAGCGGGTGCAGCAGCAGCGATGCCGGTCCGATGAGCCTGGCAGGCAGCCGCCGCGCGACCGGCGGGGCCAGCGTCAACCGCCGTGAATGCAAGCGGGCTTCGGGGAACAGTGCCCGCAATTCGTCCAGCGGCAGCTTGCGCACATCGGGATTGTGCGGGTTGTTGACGACGAAGTCATACACCAGCACACCACCACCGGGCGCCACCCAGCGCCACAGCGTGTGTGCGAATTGCCGCCGGTAGCCGGGATCGAGCAACGAGCTGAACACGGTGAAGGCCAGCACGGCCTGCTGGCTGGCGTCCGTGATCGGCGCCGCGCAGGCATCGCCCGCCAGGATGCGCACACTCTCGGGCAGCACGGTGCGCGCAGCCCTGGCACGCTCAGGGAGCAGTTCAATGCCCGTGAGCTGTTCGGGCGTGGCACCTAGGCGCAGCAGGTCCAGCAGGTTGCCGCCGCTGCCGCAACCCACTTCCAGCAAGGGGCGGCCCACCAGGTCGGCCCAGCCATGGGCACGCCATAGGCGGGCAAGGGCGCGCAGGCGCTCCTGCTGTGCCTGCAGCGCTGCCGCGTTGGCGTACAGGCTGTAGCGCTGTGCGTCGGCGTGGCGGTCGCGGCGTGCGTAGCGGTCTTCGACGGCGCGGGTCTCGGGTGTGTTCACCGGGTGATCCTTGCGAAGCGCGACGAGGGCGAGCGTGCGCGCAGCACATCCCACAGGCCCTGCCAGGTGCCCCAGCCGTAGCCGAGGTGGAAGGCAGCGATCACGGCCGGTAGGCGCCCTAGCAGGCGCCAGGCCCCGGCGGCACGCGCTGCGGCCAGGCTGGCCAGCGCGAGGTAGCTGCCGTAGAGCGCCAGCAGCAGCACGGCGGGCCACGGTGTCCAGGGCAGCAGCAAGGTGGACAGCGCCAGCGCGGCGACGAACAGCGCGGGCACGAGCTGGCGCCAGGAGCCCGGCTGGCCATGCTTGCGCACCACGAAGGGACGCCAGTAGCCGTACTGCTGCTGCTGGGCGAAGAGGTGGCGCAGCGAATTGCGCGGGTGGTAGACCGAGCGGATCGTGCCGCTTTGCCAGACGCGGCCACCACCCCGGCGCAGGCGCAGGTTGTGCTCATCGTCCTGGTTGCGCACCAGCGCCTCGTCGAACAGGCCAAAGCGCGCGAACGCTTCGCGCCGCCAGCAGCCCAGGTACACGGTATCGACCGCGCCCTCGTAGCCCTGGTCGCGCGAGCGCGCGCCACCCACCACCCAGCGGCACTGGAAAGCCGCCGCGATGGCCTCGCCCATGGGGCCCGTGCCCTGCGCGACCCAAGGGCCGCCCACGTTGTCGGCACCGCTGCGCTCCAGGGTTTCGATGCAGCGCGCCAGGTAGTCCGGTGCGAACACCGTGTGGATGTCGAGCCGGGCAACTACCTCGCCTCGCGCGCGCGCGATGCAGGCATTGAGCCCAGTGGAGACGATGCGGCCCGGGTTGTCCACCAGCACCAGCCGCCCGTCGCGTGCGCAGCCCTGTTGCAGGCGCTCGCGTGTGCCGTCGTCGCTCATGCCATCGGCGATCAGCACCTCCATGCGCCAGCCGTCTGGGAGCTGCTGGCGCAGCACCGAGTCGCAGAAGGCGTCGATGAAGGCCGCTTCGTTGCGGCAGGGGGCGATCACGCTCAGCAGGCGGGGCAGGGTGGCGGGTGTCATTGCTGGAGTTGCCGGTACAGCCGGTCGATATGGTCCATCTGCGCCTTGCGGTCGCCGTCCAGCGCGATGCGCTCGGCATTGTGCTCCCCGACCTGGTGCATGCGGTCCTCGTCGCTGGCAAGCTGTTGCAGAACCCTGGCCAGCGCGCGTGCGTCGCCTGCGGGTACCAGCAGCTCGGGTGCGATCCATTGCCGGTTGGCCGGCAGGTCGCTCGCCACCACGGCCAGACCGCAGGCCATGCTTTCCAGCATGGCCACGGAGGTCGCGTCGCTCGCGGGCACGCTGACCGAGATTTTGCAGCGCGCCAGCACGGCGGCCATGCCTGCGTCGTCGAGGCGGCCGTGGAAGTGGACGCTCTGATCGAGTCCCCGTGCCTGCACCTGGCGGCGCAATCGCGCTTCGAGCGAGCCGCCACCGAGCAGGTGCAGCTGGAACGGTGTGCCGGGCATTTGCTGGCGCAGCAGCTCGAAGGCATCGATCAGCGTGGCTATCTGGTAATTGGGTTCCCAGGCGCGCAGGCTCACGATCTGCACGCCGTCCTTGTCTTCCCAGGGCGCGGGGGCGAAGCGCGCGCGGTCCACGCCCCAGTGGATCTCGTGCACCGGGGCGCGTGGACGGTACTGCCGCGCGGCTTCGACCAGGCTTGCCGAGTCGCCGGTGATGAGGTCGGCCCGGCGCAGGATCCAGCCGGTGAGCCAGCGCATCCACGGGCGGGTGTGCGGCGTGACGAGCAGGTCGCTGCCCCAGGCCGTCATCACCAGCGGGTGGTGGCCGCAGCGCGCGGCCAGGTAGCCGTAGGAGGTGACATAGTGCGCGTGCACGATGTCCGGTGCCAGTTCGCGCACATGGCGCTGGGCGTCGGCCACGCGCAGCAGCCAGTCGGCCTGGCGCCGCACCGGCGGCAGGA
>NZ_ACQT01000019.1 GCF_000175235.1 Acidovorax delafieldii 2AN
CGGCCATGCTGGCCGTGGTGCTGGGCTTCGTGGCGCTGGGGGGCACGCTGGCACGACAGACGGTGTGGTCGGGCGTGGTGTTGGCCACCACCTACCTGCTGGTGCAACTGGTGGACGACCTGTGCGAGGCCTTGCTGTCGTCCCAGGGTGGCCTGGGTGCGCGCATCCACGCCACACTGGCCCTCGACGCCCAGTTGCTGGACCAGGCCGCCGTGCTGGTGGCCGGCGTGCTGCGCGTCGCGCTGTTCTTCTATATGGCGA
The DNA here is from genome assembly GCF_000175235.1 of Acidovorax delafieldii 2AN. Taxonomy (GTDB): domain Bacteria; phylum Pseudomonadota; class Gammaproteobacteria; order Burkholderiales; family Burkholderiaceae_C; genus Acidovorax; species Acidovorax delafieldii_B. The sequence continues at coordinate 262 of NZ_ACQT01000019.1, forward strand.
TCGCGCTGATGGCGCCGCTGGGCACCGACCCGGACGAGCTGTTCCGTCGCGGCATCAAGGCGGACCACAGCCTGCGGATCGGCGACATCATGCTCGCGCCGCAGGCGCTGCTCACCGCGCTGGCGGTGGTTTGCGCGGGCTTCCTCGCGATCCGCATCGTCAAGCGCTGGCTCAGTGAACGCTATTTTCCGCACACGTCGCTGGAGCCGGGCATGCGCAGCTCCATCGTCACGCTGCTGGGGTACGTGGGCGGGGTGCTGGTGATCGCTGTAGCGCTGGCGGGTCTGGGCATCGGGGTGGAGCGCATCGCCTGGGTGGCGAGCGCGCTGTCGGTGGGTATCGGCTTCGGCCTGCAGGCCATCGTGCAGAACTTCATCTCGGGCCTGATCCTGCTGGCCGAGCGGCCGGTGAAGGTGGGCGACTGGGTGGTGCTGGGCGACACCGAGGGCGATGTGCGCCGCGTGAACGTGCGCGCCACCGAGATCCAGCTCGGCGACCGCTCCACCGTGATCGTGCCCAACTCCGAGTTCATCACCAAGACCGTGCGCAACATGACGCTGGGCAGCGCCCAGGGCCGCGTGCTGCTGCGCCTGCCCGCGCCGCTGGACACCGACGCACGGCGCATGCGCGAGCTGATCCTGCAGGCCTTCCACGCGCACGAGGACATCCTGGAGAGCCCCGCCCCATCGGTGACGCTGGAGGGCATCCAGAGCGGCACGCTCACATTCCTGGCGATCGGCTACGTGAGCAGCCCGCGCAACGCAGCAGGCGTGCGCAGCGACGTGCTGTTCGCCATTCTGGAGGCGCTGCGCGAAGCGGGCCTGGCGTTGTCACCGCCGGCCACCACCTCGGTGGCGCAGGCACCGCGCGACGCCGCGCAGGAGCCGCCGCCGCTGTCGGAGCGCGTTTGAGCGACGCCCACGCCGCTCCTGTTTCAATAGCTGCTAGCGCTTATCAGAAAAGCGCTACAGGCCTATTTGGCTTCAAACCGGCAGTTGCGACCGTACATAGCCGGCCACCACACCCAGCAACTGGTCCAGGTGCTGCTGCAGCGGCGCAAAGCCGGCGTTGGGCGCGCGCGTGTCCTCGTCCATGTAGACCGGGCGGCGGATCTCGATCTGCAGGCTGTGCCGGCCCAGATGCGGCTGCCCGATGCGGCCGATGAGCTCTACCCCCTTGTACGGCTCGTTCAGCGCCACGCTGTAGCCGAAGCCCCGCAGCTGCTCGGCAACGAGATGCACGAACTCGGGTGCGCAGGTGGTGCCGTCGCGGTCGCCCAGCACGAAGTCGGCCAGCGGCGGCGCGTCCGTGCGGCCCAGGCGCCGGTACACGTCGTTGGGCATGGAATGCAGGTTCAGGTGCCACACACGGCCAAAGCGCTGCACGCTTGCGTCGATCGCCCGCTGCAGCTGCGCGTGGTAGGGACGCCAGTAGCCCTCGATGCGCCGCTGCACCTCGGCCACGGTGCGCCGGCGCGCATACAGCGGCGTGGCCACGCCGTCCTTGCTGATCTGCTGCCAGATCAGCCCCAGGCCCTGTTGCGTCTTGGGGCCGGGGGCCAGCGGTACGGGCCATTCGCCCTCGATCTGCGCAGGGTCCAGATCGGTGTCAGCGCGGTTCACGTCGATGTAGGTGCGCGGAAAAGTCGCGGCGATCAGCGTGGCGCCGTGCGCAGGCGCCGTGTGCCAGAGGCGATGCACATGCGTGTCCTCGCCGCGGCGCAGCAGCGCCAGCGGCACGGCGTGGCCGAAGTCTTCGGGGTAGGCCGTGCCGCTGTGCGGCGAGTCGCACACCAGCGGCAGCGGCTGCCCCGTGGGGTGCCAGACCTCGACCGGGCGGTCCGGCCGGGGGTTCAGGTCGTCATGCAGCTCTGTCAAAGGCGCACCATCTGAAGGCGTGGATGAACCCGGCGTGCCCGGGCAGACCGCGAAAAAAGCGGCCGGTCGGGGCGCAAAGCGCAGCCATGGCGAGGATTTGCAACGACGAGCGGGAGGGTTGTGGAGGAATGAGCGGGCATGGCGGGTTCGTTCACACCTTCAGTCCAGCTTGATGTTGGCGCGCTTGGCTACGGCGGTGTAGCGTGCGATGGCGGCGTCGATCTGCTTGGCGAACTGCGCGGGCGTGTTGGCCATGGATTCGCCGGAGATGCCCTTTTGCTTTTCAAGGTAATCGGGCATGGCCATGGCCTTGTGCGCCGCTGCGTTGAGCTTGGCGATGATCTCCTTGGGCGTGCCCGCGGGCGCCACCAGGCCGAACCAGCCGCCGTCGCCCATGCCGGCATAGCCCAGTTCCGTGTAGGTGGGCACATCGGGCAGCACCGGGCTGCGCTTGAGCGCCAGCACCGCCAGCGGGCGCAGCTTGCCGGACTTGATGTGCGGCAGCGTCGACGGCAGGTTGTCCGTCATCGAATCGACCTGGCCCGCCAGCGCATCGTTGATGGCCTGGCCCGCACCCTTGTAGGGGATGTGCAGCAGGTTGATGCCCGCCAGGTCCATGAAGTTCTCGATGTTGGCGTGGCCCAGCGAACCGGTGCCCGGCGAGGCAAAGGTGTATTTGCCGGGATGGGCCTTGGCCAGGGCGATGAATTCCTTCATGGTCTTGGCGGGCACGCTGTTGTGCACCACGAACACGCTGGGCACGGCCATCACGTTGGTGATGGGGGCGAAGTCCTTGATGGCGTCGTACGGCAGCTTGGCGTACACGGCAGGGTTGGCACCGTGGGTGCTCACGGTGGCCATGCCGATCGTGTAGCCATCGGGCGCGGCCTTGGCGATGGCATCGGCGCCCAGCGAGCCGCCTGCGCCGCCCTTGTTGTCCACCACCACGGCCTTGCCCAGCACCGCCGTCATCTTGTCGGCCAGCATGCGCGCCACCATGTCGGTGGAGCCGCCAGCGGCAAACGGCACGATCAGCTTGATGGGGCGGGTCGGGTATTCGCCCGCCTGGGCCAGCACACCGGGCACACACAGGGTGGCAGCGCTGGCCACCAGGGTGGCGGCAAGGCATCGGCGAGACATCATGGCTTTCTTCCTTGTAATGAATTGATCGCCCATTCTGGGCAAACGCAGAGGAGAGGAAAAGCGACAATGTGGCACCGATTCATTACCAGCGCTCACCATTCACCGCCATGCGCATCCGCTCTCCGTCCCTGTCCGAACTGCACGCCTTCGCCACGGCGGCGCGGCTGGGCAGCTTTTCGCAGGCGGCGGACGAGTTGCATGTGACCCAGGGCGCCATCAGCCGCGCCATCGCACGGCTGGAAGAGCACCTGGCGCTGGCGCTGTTCACGCGCGAAGGACGGCGCAGCGTGCTCACGGCCACCGGCCAGTCCTACCTCGACGCAATCGCCCCCGCCATCGCCGCGATCGAGGCGGCCACCGTGGCCTTGCAGACCCGCCGCACCGAACGCACGTTGCGCCTGTCGGTGCCGCCCACGCTGTTCAGCCATTGGCTGATTCCCCGCCTGCCCGACTTCCACGCCCAGCACCCCGACACGACCCTGTCCTTCGCGCCCTACCGGCGGGACGACCCGCTGCAGGCGCCCGAGATCGATGCCTGGCTGCGCGTGGGCACGCGCGAATGGCCCCGGCACATCCAGGCCGACTACGTGGTGGGGCGCGAACTCGTGCCCATCTGCCGGCCCGCCGACCTGCAGGGCCCCCACGCCATCCGCACGGCACAAGACCTGCTGGCGCGCCCGCTGCTGTTCCACACCAATTACCCGGACAACTGGGCTGCCTGGTTCCAGGGCGTGGGCTGTGCGCATCCGCCGCTCGCGCCTGCGGCCGACTTCGAGCTGGTCGCCCTGCTGGTGCAGGCGGTGATCGCAGGGCTGGGGGTGGCGGTCGTCCAGCACTGCCTGGTGGAAAAAGACTTGGCGGCCGGCCGCATTGCCATTGCAGTGCCGCAGCCCGTGGTGATCGACCGGGGTTACTACCTGTGCCAGCCTGCGGGCCGCGCAGCCTCGGCCGCATTGCAGGACTTCAGGCAGTGGCTGCTGGCGCAGGCACATCTCGGGGCCGGATAGCCCCCGCGCGGGCATCGCCGCACGCTGCACAACGGCGCCGACACGGCGCTTACGACCGCCAGCCGCGCACCAGCAGCCACTGGCAACTGGCGCAGGCCAGCACCAGCGCTGCATAGGTCAGCATCTTGCCGTCGCGGCCCAGCACCACCAGCCCAGCCACCAGCACGCCGCAGCCAACTACGAAATTGATAGCTACTTGCGCCCACCACGAAAGCGCTTGCGGGCCTTTTGGCCGCAATATCCGCCCACCCAGCACCAGCAACAGGGCCAGCGCCGCCGCGGGCGCCACGAAATTCACGGCATGGTCGAGCGCAGCGAATGGCCCCATAAACATGACCCAGATCAAGGCTTAGGCAGACACAGTGCCCGATGCCGGCAACAATTTTATAATTGGCGCCATGGCAGTCTGGGCCCTCGGCATCAACCACACCACCGCACCGCTCGATCTGCGCGGTCGGTTTGCGTTCGCGCTCGACCAGATCACGCCCACGCTGCAGGGCTTGCGCCAGTCGCTGGGCCAGGGCAGCCGCCATCCAGGCGTCGAAACCGCCATCATCTCCACCTGCAACCGCACCGAGATCTACTGCGCTGGTGAACAGGCCGCCGTGGACCACACGCTGGGCTGGCTGGCGCAAAGCGGCGGCGTGAGCCCCGCGCTGCTGCGCTCGCATTCCTACACGCTCGAAGACAGCCTCGTGGCGCGCCATGCCTTCCGCGTGGCCAGTGGGCTCGATTCGATGGTGCTGGGCGAGGCCCAGATCCTGGGCCAGATGAAAAACGCCGTGCGTGCAGCCGAATCCGCCGGCGCGCTGGGCACCACGCTCAACCAGCTGTTTCAGCGCAGCTTTGCCGTGGCCAAGGAAGTGCGCACCAGCACCGAGATCGGCGCGCACAGCATCAGCATGGCCGCCGCTGCCGTGCGCCTGGCGGGCCAGCTGTTTGAAGACCTCTCCCAGATTCGCGTGCTGTTTGTCGGCGCGGGCGAAATGATCGAGCTGGCGGCCACGCACTTCGCCGCCAAGAACCCCCAATCCATTGCCATCGCCAACCGCACGCTGGAGCGCGGCGAAAAGCTGGCCACGCGTTTTGGCGGCGAGGTGATGCGTCTTTCCGACCTGCCCGAGCGCCTGCACGAGTTCGACGCCATCATCAGCTGCACGGCCAGCACCCTGCCCATCATCGGCCTGGGTGCCGTGGAGCGTGCCCTCAAGAAGCGCCGCCACCGCCCTCTGTTCATGGTGGACCTGGCCGTGCCGCGCGACATCGAGCCCGAGGTCAAGGCCCTGGGCGACGTCTACCTCTACACCGTGGACGACCTTGCCAGCGTGGTCCAGACCGCCCAGGCCAACCGCCAGGCCGCCGTGGCGCAGGCCGAAGCCATCATCGACGCCGGCGTGCAGAGCTTCATGCACTGGATGGAGCTGCGCAGCCCGGTGGGCAGTGCCGGCGGCGTGGTGCCCCTGATCCAGCAGATCAACGCCCAGACCGACGAGTGGCGCGCCGCCGAAATCGCCCGCGCCAAGAAGCTGCTGGCCAAGGGTGAAGATGTGGACGCCGTGCTGGAGGCCCTGTCGCGCGGCCTGGCCCAGAAGATGCTGCACGGCACCATGGCCGAGTTGCGCGCCGGCGACGCCGACATGCGGGCCCAGACGGCGCAGACCGTTTCGCGCCTGTTCCTGCGCTCGCAAAGCAAGACCGGCCTGTAGCGCCGGCCTTTGGCATTGGCCACCCCTCTGGCGGGTTGGCCGGTGCACCACCCAACGGCAGCCCCGGCTGCGCCCCCCTCTCTTTTTGCAAGAAAGCCCGCCATGGCCTCCGCACCACGCACCGCAGCCCGCACCGCCCTTCGCACCCTCTGCCTCCTGGCCCTGGCCGCCAGCCCGCTGGCGCAGGCCGGATCTTCACTGGCCCTGGACAAGGGCTGCTACGGCTGCCATGGCAACGCCTTCCATCCCAATGCGCCCAGCTTCGAGCAGCTGGCAGACCGCTCGGCCAAGCGCCGCGGCGAAGCCGGCGCCGAAGACCATCTGATGAACGAGCTGCGCAAGCCCCGGCCGCTGGGCCCCATCGGCCCCCATGAGCAGCTGAGCGAAGAAAGCGCCAGGACCTTGGCCCGCTGGATCCTGGACGGTGCCCGCTGAGGGTTGCGTCCCGCATTTCAAGCAAAATCGGCCTACAGCGCTTGTTCTGAAAGCGCAAGCAGCTACGTTTTCAGTAGCAAACAAACGACCCCGAATGAAACCTTTTCTCCGAAGCCAGCTGGAACGCTACGCACAGCGCCTGGGCGAGCTGGACTTTCTGCTCTCGCGCGAAGACATCATGGCCGACATGGCGCAATACCGCACCATCTCGCGCGAGCATGCCGAGGTGACGCAGATCGCCGGCCGCTATGCCCGTTACCAGCAGCGCGAGGCCGACCTGGCGGGCGCGCGCGAGATGCTGGCCGACCCCGACATGGCCGAGATGGCGCAGGAAGAAATCACCAGCGCCGAGGCCGAACTGCTGCAGCTCGAAGACGAACTGCAGCGCCTGCTGCTGCCGAAGGACCCGGACGACGCGCGCAATGCATTCGTGGAAATCCGCGCGGGCACGGGCGGCGACGAATCGGCCCTGTTCGCGGGCGACCTCACCCGCATGTACATGCGCTACGCCGACCGCGTGGGCTGGAAGGTGGAGGTGGTGAGCGAGAACGCCGCCGAGCTGGGCGGCTACAAGGAAATCGTGCTGCGCATCGAAGGTGACCACGTGTACGGCGCGCTGAAATTCGAATCCGGCGGCCACCGCGTGCAGCGCGTGCCCGCCACCGAAACCCAGGGCCGCATCCACACCAGCGCCTGCACCGTGGCCGTGATGCCCGAGCCCGACGAACACGAGGCCATCAAGCTCAACCCGGCCGACCTGCGCATCGACACCTTCCGTGCATCCGGCGCCGGCGGCCAGCACATCAACAAGACCGACTCGGCCGTGCGCGTGGTGCACTTGCCCACCGGCATCGTGGCCGAATGCCAGGACGGCCGCAGCCAGCACAGCAACAAGGCCAAGGCGCTGCAAGTGCTGCAGGCCCGCATCCAGGAGAAAGAACGCAGCGAGCGCGCCGCCAAGGAGGCCGCCCTGCGCAAGGGCCTGATCGGCAGCGGCGACCGCAGCGACCGCATCCGCACCTACAACTTCCCGCAGGGGCGCCTCACCGACCACCGCATCAACCTCACGCTCTACAAGCTGCAATACGTGATGGACGGCGACCTGGCCGACGTGCTGCAGGCCCTGGCCCACGCCCGCGAAGCCGAGCAACTGGAAGAGCTGGAAACGGGCGCCACCGTTTGAGTTCCACCAGAATGCGGATCAAATAGGCCGCTTGCGCTTGCTGAACGGGCGCTACCAGCTATCAAAAACAGAGTGAACCACCCCACCCCCACCGTGGCCCAGGCACTGACCCAGGCCCGCACCCTCGGCCTGGAGCGCATCGACGCGCAGATGCTGCTGCTGCACGCGCTGGCCCGCCCCGAAGCGGGCCGCGCCTGGCTGCTGGCGCACGACACCGATGCGCTGGCCCCCGAGGTGCAAGCGCAGTTTCTTGGCCTGTGCCAGCGCCGTGCGGCCGGCGAGCCCGTGGCCTACCTCACGGGGCGCAAGGAGTTCTACGGCCTGCCACTGTGTGTCGACGCGCGCGTGCTGGACCCGCGCCCCGACACCGAAACGCTGGTGGACTGGGCGCTGGAGGTGATTGCCCCGCTCTCCGACCCGCAGCACCCGCCCCGTATCGTGGACCTGGGCACCGGTAGCGGCGCCATTGCGCTGGCGCTGCAGCACCAGCGCCCCACCGCCGAGGTACTGGGCGTGGACGCCAGTCCCGACGCCCTGGCCGTGGCCCAGGCCAACGCGCAGCGTCTGGTGCTGCCCGTGCAGTTCGTGCAAAGCCACTGGCTCACCGGTGTGGACGGCGTGTTCGACGCCATCGTCTCCAACCCTCCCTACATTCCGGCCCACGACCCCCACCTGGCTGCGCTGACGCACGAGCCTTTGCAGGCGCTGGCCAGCGGCGCCGATGGGCTGCAGGACATCCGGCAGATCGTGGTGCAGGCGCCGCGGCACCTGAAGCCCGGCGGCTGGCTGCTGCTGGAACACGGCCACGACCAGGCCGGAGCCGTCAGCGCACTGCTGCGCGCGCAAGGCTTTGCACAGGTGCAAAGCCGCAATGACCTCGCCGGCATCGCGCGTTGCACCGGTGGACAATGGCCGACAGTGAAATAATCCCCCCATTGCGGGCCCCTGCCCGCCAGCCCCTTCAAGGAGAATCCCCATGAGCGACACCCAGCAACGCATCGACGCCCTCGTGAAATCCAACGACATCCTGCTGTTCATGAAAGGCACTGCGAGCTTTCCGATGTGCGGTTTCTCGGGCCGCGCCATCCAGATCCTCAAGGCCTGCGGCGTAGACCCCAAGGCCCTGGCCACCGTCAACGTGCTGGAAGACGAAGAAATCCGCCAGGGCATCAAGGACTACAGCAACTGGCCCACCATTCCCCAGCTGTATGTGAAGGGCGAGTTCATCGGTGGCTCGGACATCATGATGGAAATGTACGAATCGGGCGAACTCAAGCAGGTGCTGGGCATTCCCGGCTGACCGGCCCTGCCGGCGCGCCACGCGCCCCCTGCCATTGCGAGGCCGCCTGCGGGCGGCCTTTTGCATGGCGGCAACACAGCACCCCGATGCAGGGCTTTTCCTGCACCAGAGCGGGCATGTTGTGTGCTTGAATGATTGCGTGACGCAACCATCACAGGAGCATGCAATGAGCCACCAAAGCCTTGTTCCATCGCCCTCGGCCCTGCGCTTGCCGGTGGCGCAGATTCGCCAGGTGTTCCAGCCCGGAGATGTCGAGCGCAAGCTCGCACGCCTGCAGGACGCCAGCAGCCAGCGCGAATACGAAGCCCTGCGCACCGTGTATGAACGCATGCTCGAGCGCGGCCCCGAGCGCTTCCAGGTCAAACCCTCGGGCGTGCCCGACATGGCCAGCCTGTATGACCAGCTCCCCAACTTCACCGACGTGCTGGACGACGTGAAGCGCCATGTGGCGCTGGCGCAGGACAGCCGCGACGGCCTTGAAGTCACGCCCATGCTGCTGCTGGGGCCACCCGGCATCGGCAAGACCCACTTTGCGCGGCACCTGGCCGAGCTGCTGGGCACGGGCATGAACCTCGTGTCGATGAGCTCGATGACGGCGGGCTGGCTGCTTTCCGGGTCTTCCTCCCAGTGGAAGGGCGCCCGCCCCGGCAAGGTGTTTGAAGCCCTGGTGGAAGGCGAATACGCCAACCCGGTGATCGTGGTGGACGAGATCGACAAGGCAGCCAGCGATGCCCAGTACGACCCGCTGGGCGCTCTGTATGGCCTGCTGGAGCACGACACGGCGCAGTGCTTCACCGACGAATTCGCCGAAGTGGCCATCGACGCCAGCCAGGTGATCTGGATTACCACGGCCAACGACGAACGCGGCATTCCGGCCCCTATCCTGAACCGCATGAACGTGTTTGCCGTCGAAGCACCCACCCCCGAGCAGGCCCGCGCCATTGCGCGCAATCTCTACCAGGGCCTGCGCGCCGGGCACGATTGGGGCCGCCTGCTTGATCCCGAACCGCAGGGTGATGTGCTCGACCTGCTTGCGCAGATGCCGCCGCGCGAGATGCGCCGCGCCCTCATGACGGGCTTTGGCAATGCGCGGCTCGCCCAGCGCTCCACCGTGGATGTGAGCGACCTGCCCCGCGGCACCACCGGCAAGGCGCGTATCGGCTTCGTGCAGTAGCCCGCCCCCGCCCCGTGCACGCGCTGCGGCGCGCCGCCGAAGTCGGATGCGCCCGGCGCTGCACCATGGGCGTGCACCGCTACACTCGGAACGCCCCTGCGGGCCCTCCGCCAGGGCCGCCCGCGCCTACCCCACCATGACCCTGACCCAAAGCCTGCTCATCATCGGCCTGCTCATTGCGGCCAGTGCATTCTTTTCAGTGGCAGAAATTTCATTGGCCGCCGCGCGGCGCCTGCGCCTGCGCCAGATGGCCGACGAAGGCGACGCCCGCGCCGACCGGGTGTTGCGACTGCAGGACCAGCCTGGCGACTATTTCACCGTGGTGCAGGTCGGGCAGAACGCCGTGGCCATTCTGGGCGGTATCGTGGGCGAGGGGGCGCTGAGCCCCCACTTCAGTGCCCTGTTTGCGCTGTGGCTGCCCGGCGCCACGGCTGAAAAAGCGGGGTTCCTGGCGTCGTTCCTGGCCGTCACCTCGCTGTTCATCCTGTTTGCCGACCTGTTTCCCAAGCGCCTGGGCATGGCCGAACCCGAGCGGCTGGTGGTGCGCCTGGCGCAGCCCATGGCGTGGTGCATGACGCTGCTGCGGCCACTGGTGTGGTTCTACAGCCGGGGGGCCGATGCCCTGTTCCGCGTGCTGGGCCTGTCGTCGCTGCGCGACGACCGCATCACCTCCGAAGACATCCTCGCCATGATGGAAGCTGGCGCGCGCGCGGGCGTGCTGGCCGCGCGCGAGCAGCAGGTCATCACCAACGTGTTCGAGCTGGACACGCGCACGGTGTCCAGTGCCATGTCTCCCCGCGACCGCGTGGCCTTCTTCCTGCGCGACGAGCCGGACGCCGTGATCCGGCTGCGCATCGCCGCCGAGCCCTTTTCGACCTACCCCGTGTGCGAGGGGGACATCGACCACGTGGTGGGCTATGTGGACGCCAAGGACCTGTTCCAACGCGTGCTGAACAACCAGTCCATCTCGCTGGCCGACGACAGCCTGGTGCGCAAGGTGCTGATCGTGCCCGACCGGCTCACCCTGTCCGAGGTGCTGGAGCAGTTCAGGCAGGTGCACGAGGACTTTGCCGTCATCGTGAACGAGTACAGCCTGGTGGTGGGCGTGGTCACGCTGAACGATGTGATGAGCACGGTGATGGGCGACCTGGTGGGCCCGGCCGACGAAGAGCTGATCGTGCGGCGCGACGAGAATTCATGGCTGATCGACGGTGTCACCCCGGTCGAGGACGTGCTGCACGTACTGGGACTCGACGAATTGCCCCACAGCGACGAGTACAAGACCCTCGCAGGTTTTCTGATGGTGATGCTGCGCCGCGTGCCCCGGCGCACTGACAGCGTGAGCTGGGGCGGCTATAAGTTCGAGGTGCTGGACGTGGACAGCTTCCGCATCGACCAGGTGATGGTGTCACGCCTGAAACCCGCCCCCATGGGCAAGGCCGACACGGCGGCGCCAGCGGCCGCTGCCTCGCCTTAGAACCTGTTTCCGATCTTTTCGGCGATCGCGTTGGAGTGCCATCGGGATGGGTGGATGCCTCGGATGCGCCGCATGGGCTCATGCCCATGTAAACAGCCGAGGCGTTCGATCGTAAACAGGTGCTTAGGCACCAGCCGCCAGATCCACACCAAGATCCGTCGATTGCAGGCAGAGGCAGGTCAGGCTGCCGCTGCGCCGGGCTTTTCGTTGAACAACCAGTTGCGCTGCGCGCCGAACACGGCGTCGGGATAGGGCGAGCGCCCGCGGCTGCCGTTGTAGCGGCCCAGCGCCATGAACAGGTCGCCGCGTTCGCGGTCGATGTAGTGCCGCAAAATCACGCAACCAAAGCGCAGGTTGGTCTGCATGTGAAACAGCTTGCCGGGGTCGCCGTCGCCGATCACACGGGTCCAGAACGGCATGACCTGCATGTAGCCGCGCGCGCCCACACTGGAGACTGCAAATTTGCGGAAGGCGCTTTCCACCTGGATCAGCCCCATCACCAGCGAAACGTCCAGTCCTGCGCGCTTGGATTCGTACCAGACGGTCTGCAGGAAATCGCGGCGAACTTCCCACTCAGGCTTGCGGCGGCGCAAGCGGTCGCTCATGGTGCCCAGCCAGCGCAGGTAATGCAGCCGCGACTCGGTGGTGAAAAACTCGGGCTCGGGCGGCGCCTGGTTGGCAATGGCCGAACTGAGTGCGGTGCGCACCGAGTCCATCAGCGGCTCTTCGAGCTGGCCGCCTGCATGAGCCAACTGCGGCGCACCCAGCCAGGCAGCTGGCGCGGCGAGCGTTGCCAGCGACGCCAGGCAGCCGCGCCGGGACATTCCTGCGGTGCCAGAAGCCACAAGCAGCGGGGTTTGCGAAGACGCGCCGTGCATTGTCATACCACCATGCGGCCCTTCACACGGGCCAGGATGTCAGCCACGGCCACCTTGGTCGCTGCGGCATCACGGCGGTGCTGGTACTCGACCACGCCTTCCTTCAGACTCTTGTCGCCAATGGTCACGCGGTGCGGCACACCAATCAGCTCCCAGTCGGCAAACATGGCGCCAGGGCGCTCGCCGCGGTCGTCCAGGATCACGTCCACACCCGCGGCCAGCAGGTCGGCATACAGCTTTTCGGCGGCGGCCTTGACGGCATCGCTGCGGTCCATGCCCACGGGGCAGATCACCACCGTGAACGGCGCAATCGCGTCCGGCCAGATGATGCCGCGCTCGTCGTGGTTCTGCTCGATGGCGGCGGCGGGCAGGCGCGTCACGCCGATGCCGTAGCAACCCATTTCGAAGAACGCCGGCTTGCCGTCGTCGCCCAGGAACGTGGCGTTCATGCCCTTGCTGTACTTGGTGCCCAGGTAGAACACATGGCCCACTTCAATGCCGCGCTCAATCGCCAGTTCACCCCTGCCATCCGGGGAGCGGTCGCCCGCCACCACGTTGCGCAGGTCGGCCACCATGTCGGGTTCGGGCAGGTCGCGGCCCCAGTTGACGCCGGTGATGTGAAAGTCCACTTCGTTGGCGCCACAGATCCAGTCAGCCATCACAGCGACTTCGCGGTCCACCACGATCTTCAAGGGCTTCTTCAGGCCGATGGGGCCCAGGTAACCCGGCTTGCAGCCAAAGTGATTCTCGATTTCGCCCAGCGTCGCGAAGCGGAAGCCCGCCAGACCAGGCACCTTGCCGACCTTGATCTCGTTCATGTCATGGTCGCCGCGCAGCAGCAGCAGCCAGACTTGCGTCTTGACGATTTCACCCGCTTCGTTGGTCTCGTCGGTGGCCAGCACCAAGGACTTTACGGTGGTATTCAGCGGCACGGCCAGCAGCGCAGCCACATCGGCGCAGGTGCTCTTGCCCGGCGTGGCGGTTTTGGTCAGCGCCTGGGTGGCTGCGCCGCGTGGTCCGGTGGGGGCCAGCGCTTCTGCCTTTTCCATATTGGCAGCGTAGTCGCTCTGCGGGCAGTAGACGATGGCGTCTTCCCCGGTGGCGGCGATCACTTGGAATTCTTCCGACAGATCCCCCCCGATGGCACCGCTGTCTGCCGCCACGGCACGGTAAGTCAGGCCAAAACGGTCAAAGATGCGGCGGTAGGCAGCGGCCATCACCTGGTAGCTGGCCTTGGCGGCCGCTTGGTCGCGGTCAAAGCTGTAGGCGTCCTTCATGATGAACTCGCGCCCGCGCATGAGGCCAAAACGGGGGCGGCGCTCATCGCGGAACTTGGTCTGGATCTGGTAGAAGTTCTTCGGCAGCTGCTTGTAGCTCTTGAGCTCCTGGCGTGCGATGTCAGTGATCACTTCTTCGCTGGTGGGCTGCACCACAAAGTCCCGGCCATGGCGATCTTGAATGCGCAGCAGCTCGGGGCCCATTTTCTCAAAGCGTCCCGTTTCCTGCCAGAGCTCGGCGGGCTGCACCACGGGCATGGTCAGCTCGACGGCGCCCGCACGGTTCATTTCCTCGCGCACGATGGCTTCGACCTTGCGAATCACCCGCAGCCCCATGGGCATGTAGTTGTAGATGCCAGCGCCCAGTTTCTTGATCAGCCCCGCCCGCGTCATGAGTTTGTGGCTGACCACTTCGGCGTCGGCCGGGGCTTCCTTGAGGGTGGAAATGAAGAATTGGGAGGCTTTCATCGGGATCGACTTCGGGCAGAACGTAGCGGCCCACTTGCCGGGCCCTAGGCGCCGTGCATAATGGACACAGTTTAAAAATTTGGGGTTTGATTATGCTTGACCGGGACGGCTTTCGGCCGAACGTCGGCATCATCCTGCTCAACCAGAAGAACCAGGTGTTCTGGGGCAAACGCATCCGCACCCACAGCTGGCAGTTTCCGCAAGGTGGCATCGACAGGGGAGAAACCCCCGAGCAGGCCATGTTTCGCGAACTGCATGAGGAGGTGGGGCTGCAACCCAACCATGTGCGCTTGGTTGCCCGGACACGGGACTGGTTGCGCTATGAGGTGCCTGACCGGTACATTCGTCGCGATGCGCGCGGACACTACAAGGGGCAGAAGCAAATCTGGTATCTGCTCCAGCTGACAGGCCACGATTGGGACCTGAATCTTCGGGCAACCAACCACCCGGAATTCGACGCCTGGCGGTGGAACGACTATTGGGTGCCGTTGGACGTGGTGGTGGAGTTCAAGAGGGGCGTCTATGAAATGGCCCTGACCGAGCTTGCGCGCTACCTTCCGCGCCACGAGCAACGCAATCGCTATCTGCGCAGCGGCATGCGCGCGCGCGACATGGAACCGCAAGGCGGCGCAATGCACCGCGCCAGTTCGCTGCTGCTGAACCCGGGAGTGGAGTTGCCACCAGGAGCGAGCTTCGACCCCGATCCGCAAAACAGCGTACCGGCAGAACTCGAGGCGCTGCCGCACCAGCCGCATCCCTGACGGACAGCGGCGCCGGGCACCGCCCGCACGCGGCAATTCGTTGCTGGGCCAGCTCAAGGAGGCCACCACTTCGCAAGCTTGGCATCCGGGACCTGCACATGCGCCCCTACAGTGGTGCGCCCGGCGGTAGCGGGCGTCAGCCGATGGTGAGCACGAGGTTGTCGCGATGCACCATTTCGGACTCTGCGACATAGCCCAGCAGCCTTTCAAACTCGGAAGACGGTTTGCGGCACAGCATCCTGGCTTCCGCACTGGCGTAGTTGGCCAACCCGCGGGCGATTTCGCGCCCCGAAGGGTCGCGCACCGCAATGACCTCACCGCGCGAGAACTCGCCTTCGACCGCCGTCATGCCGATCGGTAGCAGGCTTTTACCTTCGTCCAGCAATTTGGCAGCCGCACCGGCATCGACCACCACCGCCCCGCGCATCTGCAGGTGATCCGCCATCCACTGCTTACGGGCCTGCTTCTTGGCAGTCTGGGCCACCAGCAGCGTACCCAGGGCCTCGCCCTGCACCAGGCGCACCAGCACGTCGGGCTCACGTCCCCACGCAATGGCCGTCGAGGCGCCTGAGCCCGCCGCCCGCTTGGCAGCGAGGATCTTGGTGATCATCCCGCCCTTGCCGATGCTTGAGCCAGCGCCCCCTGCCATGGTCTCGAGGGCCGGATCTCCGGCCTGGGCCTCGTGCACAAAGCGCGCCGAGGGGTCCTTGCGGGGGTCAGCCGTGTACAGACCCTTCTGGTCGGTAAGGATGACGAGCGCATCGGCCTCGACCAGATTGGCCACCAACGCCCCCAACGTGTCGTTGTCGCCGAACTTGATTTCGTCGTTGACCACGGTGTCGTTTTCATTGATCACCGGCACCACCCCCAGGCGCAGCAGGGTGAGCAATGTCGAGCGCGCATTGAGATAGCGCTCACGGTCGGCGAGGTCGGCATGCGTGAGCAGCACCTGTGCGCTGCCCATGCCCTGCTCACGCAGCTTGGTTTCGTACATCTGGGCGAGCCCCATCTGCCCCACCGCCGCAGCCGCCTGCAACTCGTGGATCTCCTGGGGGCGTGCAGTCCAGCCCAGCCGCTTCATGCCTTCGGCAATGGCGCCGCTGGACACCATCACCACCTCACGGGGAGCCCCGCCCTCACCGCGCACCAGCGCCGCCAGTTGGCGACTCCACTCGCCGATAGCGGTCTCATCCAGGCCGCGGCCCTCGTTGGTCACAAGGCTGGAACCCACTTTCACCACGATGCGGCGGGCATCGCGCAATACGCTGGAAACCATCTTCTACTCTTTTAGGCCGCTGGCGCTTTGCTGTTCTGCGTCAGCAGCTATTATTAATATAGCAATCAACTACCAACCTGTGGCGCCGGTGCGGGCGCATCGCCAGCAAACCGTGGATCCACCTCGGCGGGTGTGTTCTCGAACTTCTGCTGCGCCTGTACATGCCGGAAGATGGCATGGATCAACGGTTCGCAACCTTCACGCGTCAGGGCCGAAATCTCGAACACCGGACCCTTCCACTTGAAGCGCTTGACGAAATCCTGCACGCGCGCCGGACGCTCTTCGGCCGGAACCATGTCCAGCTTGTTGAGCACAAGCCAGCGCGGTTTGTCGTAGAGCTGCTGGTCGTATTTCTTCAATTCGCCGACGATGGCCTTGGCCTGGGCGACGGGGTCCACACCCTCATCGAACGGTGCCAGATCGACGACATGCAGCAACAGGCGGGTGCGCTGCAGGTGCCGCAGGAACTGGTGCCCCAGCCCCGCGCCTTCGGACGCACCCTCGATCAGGCCTGGAATATCGGCCACGACAAAACTTTGCTCGGGCCCCACGCGCACCACGCCCAGATTGGGATGCAAGGTCGTGAAGGGATAGTCGGCGATCTTGGGGCGCGCATTGGATACGGCCGCGATGAAAGTGGATTTGCCGGCATTGGGCATGCCCAGCAGACCCACATCGGCCAGCACCTTCAACTCGAGCTTGAGATTCTTCTTCTCCCCAGGCCAACCCGGCGTTTTCTGGCGCGGGGCGCGGTTGATGGCGCTCTTGAATCGCAGGTTGCCGAAGCCGCCGTCACCGCCCTTGGCGATGGTGATCACTTCGCCGGGAGTGAGCAATTCGTACAGGACCTCGCCGGTTTCGGCATCGGAAATGATGGTGCCTACCGGCATCTTGAGCGTGATGTCGGAACCCGCCGCGCCGAACATGTCCGAGCCCATGCCGTGTTCGCCGCGCTTGGCCTCGTAGCGCCGCGAATAGCGGAAATCCACGAGCGTATTGAGATTGGGGTCCGCCACGGCGAACACATGCCCGCCGCGCCCACCGTCGCCCCCATTGGGGCCGCCGAATTCCTTGTATTTCTCGTGCCGGAACGACACACAGCCATTGCCACCGTCACCGGCGGAAATGTCAATATAGGCTTCATCGACGAACTTCATGGAGTATCCAGTTTACAAAAGAGCGCGTTCTGGCGGGCAAACCCTCCTGAAAGCACAAAGCCCCGACCACGCGGGGCACGCTTACCAGCGCAACGATACCGCGCAGGCTGCGCCTCAAACAACAAAGCCCCGACAGGGCGGGGCTTCGTTTGCTGCCAGAGGAATCGACCTCAGGCGGGAGTCACATTGACCGTGGACTTGGACAACGCACCCTTGGTACCGAACGACACGTGACCGTCCACCAGGGCAAACAAAGTGTGATCCTTGCCAACGCCGACATTGGTGCCGGGGTGGAAACGTGTGCCACGTTGGCGCACGATGATCGAACCAGCGCTGATCAGTTCACCACCGAAGGCCTTGACACCCAACATCTTTGGCTTGGAGTCACGCCCGTTTCGCGTAGAGCCGCCGCCTTTTTTCTGTGCCATGACTAGCTCCTTCGATTAAGCAGCAATCGCACCAATTTGCAGCTCAGTGAACTGCTGGCGATGGCCTTGGCGTTTTTGATAGTGCTTGCGACGGCGCATCTTGAAGATGTGCACTTTGTCGTGCTTGCCGTGGGCCACGACAGTGGCTTTCACGGTTGCGCCGGACACCAGGGGCGTACCAACCTTCAGTTCAGCGCCGTTGCCGACAGCCAGAACCTGGTCGATCACAATTTCCTGGCCTACGTCCGCAGCAATCTGTTCTACTTTAATTTTTTCGCCGGAAGCAACGCGATACTGCTTGCCGCCGGTTTTTATGACCGCGTACATGTTGACCTCTTGAGATGAGTTCTGCAGACGAATTTCCGCAGAGCCCAATATTGTAGCACCACCAACACACTCAGCCAACTGCGGCGGGCGTCGCTGCAGTAGAGCCGCCGGCAATCACCGGTTTACCCATGGGGCTTCCTATAATTCGCAACACTTTCTGCGTGCCACTATCTTGACATCCCCCCTCAACCCTGCCGCCACATCGCCGTTGACGATCATCGCCAACGACATGGGCGAAGTGGACCATGTCATCGCCCAGCGCCTGACGTCCAGCGTGCCCCTGGTGGCACAGATATCCCAATACATCATCGCCGCTGGCGGCAAGCGACTGCGCCCCGCCCTGCTTCTCCTCATTTGTGGTGCGCTCGGCTACCGCGGAAATCATCGCTTCAGCTTGGCAGCGGTCGTCGAACTCATCCACACCGCCACTCTGCTGCATGACGATGTGGTCGACGCCTCGACGCTGCGCCGTGGGCGCGCCACAGCCAACCAGACGTTCGGCAACCCGGCAAGCGTGCTCGTGGGCGATTTTCTGCACACCCGGTCCTTCCAGATGATGGTCGAAGCCGGCAACATGCGCATCATGGAAGTGCTGTCCGAAGCGACCAATGTCATTGCCGAAGGCGAAGTTCTGCAACTGATGAACATGCATGATGCGTCCCTGGACGAGGCCGGATACCTGCAGGTCATCCGCTCCAAGACCGCCAAGCTTTTCGAAGCCAGTGCTCGGCTCGGCGCCATCCTGGCAGAAAGCCCGCCACAGATCGAAGAAGCCTGTGCAACTTACGGCCAGGCCCTCGGCACCGCGTTCCAGATCATCGACGACGTTCTCGACTACGACGGCAACACCGCCGAGATGGGCAAGAACCTGGGGGACGATCTGCGCGAGGGTAAATCCACGCTGCCCCTCATCGTTGCCATGCAGCGAGGCAACGCCGAACAGGCGGCCATAGTCCGCCACGCCATCGAAGAGGGCTCCACCGACCGCCTTGACGACGTGGTGGCAATCGTGCGCAACACGGGCGCCCTTGAAGCAGCGCGCATGGCAGCCTTCGCCGAAGCACGCCGAGCCATGACCGCCGCAGAACAATTGCCTGCGAGCAATTACGCAACGAGCTTGCTACAATTGGCAGCTCAATTGCTTGAGCGCCGCGCCTGAGCCTGCATCCCGCAGGATTCCTCAGCGGCGCAACACACGGGGTGTAGCTTAGCCTGGTAGAGCGCTACGTTCGGGACGTAGAGGCCGGAGGTTCGAATCCTCTCACCCCGACCATTTTGTGGAAATCAAGCATCTTCCACGACGCTGTGGCGCCACTGCGAATATGGCAGCGCTGTACAGGGCGTGCACGATCGGCGATGATAGGATGGTTTTCTCACCACTAATTCTCCCGGTTACATGGCCGCTGTTGATACCGCCCAGAAAGAAGCCTCTCCAGTAGCCCTGCCCGGTTTGGGCCGCGCGCTGATGTCAGCAGGAAAACTGACCCAAAAATCAGCCGAGGATATTTACAAAAAGTCACAATCCAGCCGAACCAGCTTTATCGCCGAATTAACGGGTTCGGGTGCCGTTTCCGCAGCAGATCTTGCCCACACGGTGTCGGCCGTTTTCGGTGCTCCTTTACTGGATCTGGACGCCATTGATCCCTTGCGACTGCCCAAGGATCTGCTCGATTCCAAGATCTGTGCAGCGTACCGCGTCGTCGTTCTCAGCAAACGCAATAACCGGCTGATCGTTGCAACCGCTGATCCAACCGATCAGGAAGCCGCTGAAAAAATCAAATTCACCACCCAGATGGGTGTGGATTGGATTATTGCCGAGTACGACAAACTGAGCCGTCTGGTTGAGACCAGCACAAAATCTGCCAGCGAATCAATGGATACGCTGATCAGCGGCGGCAGCGATTTCGAATTCGATGACGTAGCCGTTGAAGAGGCTACTGAGAACACGGATGCGGGAACCGAGGTTGAAGACGCCCCCATCGTTAAGTTTCTGCACAAAATGCTGCTGGATGCGTTCAATATGCGGGCATCCGATTTGCATTTTGAACCGTACGAGCATCAGTACCGCGTCCGCTTCCGCATCGACGGTGAACTGCGTGAAATTGCGTCCCCGCCGATCGCCATCAAAGACAAGCTGGCCTCGCGCATCAAGGTGATATCGCGCCTCGACATTTCCGAGAAACGGGTGCCCCAGGACGGACGGATGAAGCTGAAGGTGGGGCCGGATCGCGTCATTGATTTTCGCGTCAGTACCCTGCCCACTCTCTTCGGCGAAAAAATCGTGATCCGTATTCTGGATCCCAGCAGCGCCAAGCTCGGTATCGACGCACTGGGCTACGAAGCCGTCGAAAAAGAGCGCTTGCTCTCAGCGATCGGGCGCCCCTACGGGATGATCTTGGTCACCGGGCCCACTGGCTCGGGCAAAACTGTTTCGCTCTATACCTGCCTGAACCTGCTCAACAAGCCGGGCGTGAACATTGCCACGGCCGAAGACCCCTCTGAAATCAACCTGCCGGGGGTGAATCAGGTCAACGTGAATGAAAAGGCAGGGCTCACTTTCGCTGTAGCCCTCAAGTCATTTCTGCGCCAGGATCCCGACATCATTATGGTGGGTGAAATTCGCGATCTTGAAACGGCCGACATTTCGATCAAGGCGGCACAAACCGGGCACTTGGTGCTGTCAACTCTGCACACCAATGACGCGCCCACGACGCTCACCCGCATGCGCAACATGGGGATCGCCCCATTCAATATCGCGTCGAGCGTCATATTGATCACGGCGCAGCGTCTGGCCCGGCGACTGTGCCCTGTGTGCAAGGCCCCCGCTGATATTCCGCATGAGGCGCTGGTGGATGCAGGCTATCCAGAGCACGAAATCGACGGCTCTTGGGTCACCTACAAGCCCGTGGGTTGCTCGGCCTGCAACAACGGCTACAAGGGCCGGCTCGGCATTTACCAGGTCATGCCGATCTCCGAAGAAATCCAGCGCATCATTCTTCGCGACGGCAGCGCCCTCGAGATTGCCGAACAGGCAAAGCGAGAGGGGGTGCGCTCGCTGCGCGATGCGGGGCTTCACAAAGCCCGACTGGGGCTTACTTCGCTTGAAGAAGTGCTCGCAGTGACCAACGAATAATTCAAGAACGAGGGAGCGCCATGGCGACCGCAGCATCCAAGCGAGATATCAAGGACTTCGTCTTTGAATGGGAAGGCAAAGACCGCAACGGAAAAATTGTCCGGGGAGAAACCCGTGCCGTTGGCGAAAACCAGGTGCAGGCCATGCTTCGGCGGCAGGGGGTTTTTCCCACCAAAATCAAGAAGCGCCGCATGCGCTCGGGCAAGAAGATCAAGCCCAAGGATATTGCGCTCTTCACGCGCCAGCTCGCGACAATGATGAAGGCTGGTGTCCCGCTGCTGCAGGCCTTCGATATCGTCGGTCGTGGCAACACCAATGCCAGCGTGACCAAGCTGCTCAATGATGTGCGGGCCGACGTCGAAACCGGAACATCGTTGAACGGTGCCTTTCGCAAATACCCGATGTATTTCGACAGCCTGTATTGCAACCTCGTGGAAGCTGGCGAGGCGGCCGGTATTCTTGAAGCGCTGCTTGATCGCTTGGCGCTTTACATGGAAAAGACCGAGGCCATCAAATCAAAAATCAAGTCGGCCCTCATGTACCCCATTTCGGTGGTGATCGTGGCCTTCGTAGTGGTTACCGTGATCATGATTTTCGTGATCCCGGCGTTCAAGGAGGTATTCACCTCATTCGGCGCTGACCTTCCAGCGCCTACCCTGTTCGTCATGGCGTTGAGCGAAATCTTCGTGAAATGGTGGTGGCTGATTTTTGGTGTCTTAGGTGGCGGATTTTTCTTCTTTATGCAGGCATGGCGCCGCAATGAGAAAGTGCAGATGTTCATGGACCGCTTGATGCTGCGCATGCCCATCTTCGGCAATTTGGTTGAGAAATCGTGCGTGGCCCGCTGGACGCGAACGCTCTCGACCATGTTTGCCGCCGGCGTACCGCTGGTCGAAGCGCTCGACTCGGTGGGCGGTGCCGCCGGTAATTCGGTGTACTCGATGGCCACGGACAAGATCCAGCAAGAGGTGTCCACCGGCACCAGCCTCACGGCGGCGATGGGCAATGCCAACATCTTCCCGTCCATGGTCTTGCAGATGTGCGCCATCGGTGAGGAATCGGGCTCGATCGACCACATGCTTGGCAAGGCGGCAGACTTCTATGAAGCCGAAGTGGACGACATGGTGGCCGGCCTCTCGAGCCTGATGGAGCCCATCATCATCGTGTTCCTCGGGACCCTCATTGGCGGCATCGTGGTGTCGATGTACCTGCCCATCTTCAAGCTCGGCCAGGTCGTCTGATGGGCGTGGAAATCTGGGGAGACCCCGCCATCGCAGGTGTGATCGGCCTGCTGCTGGGCAGCTTTCTCAATGTCGTGATCCATCGTCTGCCCAAGATGATGGAACACCAGTGGGCCCAAGAGCATGCCGCCTATGCCGCTGGCGCCCACACTGCGTCGACACCCGACAATGGCCCCACCTTCAATCTGTGGACACCCCGCTCCCGTTGTCCTTCGTGTGGTCATTCGGTGCAGTGGTATGAAAACGTGCCGGTGCTGAGCTATTTATTTCTGCGCGGACGTTGCTCGGCGTGCAAGGTGCGCATCAGCGCGCGCTATCCGCTGGTAGAGATTCTGACGGGAGTGCTCTTTGCATTTTGCGCGCATCGCTTCGGACTCACCGCCACAGGCTTGGCCTGGGCCGGTTTTTCGGCCGCAATGGTTGCGCTGGCGTTCATCGATTGGGATACAACCCTCCTGCCCGACGACATTACCCTGCCTTTGCTGTGGGCGGGTCTGCTTGCGTCGGCCGCGCGCTGGATCGAGGTGCCCTTGTTCGACTCAGTGACAGGGGCTGCCGGAGGCTACCTTTCGCTGTGGCTGGTCTACTGGGGCTTCAAGCTCGCCACCGGCAAGGAGGGCATGGGCTATGGCGATTTCAAGCTTTTTGCCGCGCTGGGCGCGTGGTTCGGCTGGCAGGCGCTGGTGCCCATCATCCTGATGTCGTCGGTGATCGGTGCGCTGGTCGGGATCGGACTCAAGGTGTTCAACAACCTGCGCGAGGGCGGGTATGTGCCTTTCGGGCCGTTCCTCGTGGGCGCCGGACTCACGGCGATGGTATTCGGGCCCAACGCCATCCTGCAAACGGTGTTGAACCTGCTCGGATTGTGACCATGCCCAGGCCGATGCGGTTGGGCCTCACGGGGGGTATCGGCAGCGGTAAGAGCACGCTGGGGCAGATGCTCCGAGTGTGCGGAGCGGCGTTGGTCGACGCCGACGCGATCGCCCGCTCGGTCACCGCCCCGGGCGGTGCTGCCACTGCCGAGATCCGGGCTGCCTTCGGACCTGGCGCTATCGACGCCAGCGGCGGCATGGACCGCACGCGCATGCGGGAGCTGGCGTTTACCGATCCTCAGGCACGCACACGGCTTGAAGCCATTGTGCACCCCTGGGTCAACCGACTGAGTGATCAGCTAGCGCGCGACGCCGTGGCCGCAGGCCAGGCCGTCATCGTGTTCGACGTTCCGCTGCTGGTGGAATCGGGCCGCTGGGCGCGCAAGCTGGACGCCGTGCTGGTGGTCGATTGCAGCGCCGAAACCCAGATCGAACGCGTCATGGCACGCAACGGATTGCAACGGGCTGCCGTACTGGCCATCCTGGAAGCGCAGGCATCCCGCAAGGCCCGGCGCGCGGCTGCGGACGTTGTCGTGCTCAACGACGGCTTCGCGCTGGCAGACCTCCAGCGCGAAGCGGAGCAGATCGCACGCCTGTTCGAGCTATGATGCGGCACAGCCTTTTCGTGCCAGCTATCCATGCCGTGCGCCACCGGCGTCAGAACATCCACTGAGCCCCCAGGAATCCGCCAGCGTGATCCTCTACGAATATCCCTTCAACGAACGCCTTCGAACCTACCTGCGGCTGGAGCAGCTGTTCCGCCGGCTGGGCGAGCTGATTCCCCGCGAGCACCCGCTCGACCACCACTTCGCGCTGGTCACCATTTTCGAGATCATGGACGTGGCGGCGCGTGCCGACCTGAAGTCCGATGTGCTCAAGGACATCGAAAAGCACAAACACCAGCTCGACAGCTATCGCGGCAACCCCTCGATCTCGGAAGCGGCGCTCGACGCCGTGGTGGCCCAGCTTGAGTGCTGCTTTACCGCGCTGAACAACCAGTCCGGCAAGGCCGGCCATGCCCTCACCGAGAACGACTGGCTGATGAGCATCCGAAGCCGTGTCGGCATCCCCGGTGGCACCTGCGGTTTCGACCTGCCCGCCTACTATGCATGGCAGCACAAGAACGCAACGGTGCGCCAGCAGGCGCTGGAGCAGTGGGCATCCACCCTTGCCCCGCTGGCCGAATCGATCTACGTCTTGCTCAAGCTGCTGCGCGACTCGGGCGTGCCACAGAAAGTGGCGGCCGAACGTGGCCAGTTCCAGCAGAACCTTCCGCAAGGGCGCACCTTCCAGTTGCTGCGCCTGCGCATCGACCCAGCCCTGGAACTGATCCCCGAGATCAGCGGCAACCGCCTCATCGTCTCGGTCCGGCTCATGCGGCAAAACCCCGATGGGCACCTGCAACCGTCCAGCGACGACGCCGCGTTTGAACTCACGCTCTGCGCCTGAGGCCTTGCAGATGACCACCAAGCCATCGCCGGGCGCGACCGTCACCCGCCATGTCAGCTGCCCCCATTGCGGCGGCGACAGCATCTACGGCCCCCAGAACCCCTTCCGGCCCTTTTGCAGCGAGCGCTGCAAGCAGCTCGACCTGGGCGCCTGGGCGAGCGAAGATTTCCGCATGCCCACAGAAGCGCCGCCCGACGACGCCCCCCACGGCGATCCCCGCCAGCAGCACTGACGGCTCCTGCAACGCGTCTGCGCTGAAGATATGCATACAATCAGGCGCTAGCGTTTATTCTACAAGCGCTAGCAGCTCCTGATTCAATAGCTAAATGGCCACCGGTGGCAGGCCGCGCTCCTCGGCAAGCCACTGCAGCACCGGGTACGCGCCGGGCAATACAGGCGCCACGGTGAGCGGCATTTGCTGCCAAGCCATGGTCTGTCCCTCGCGCATCTCGAATTCGCCCGTCCACTCGCGCACCTTGCACCAGTGCAGCCGCACCAGCGCGTGGGGATAGTCGTGCTCGGTCACCTTCCAGACACTGGCTGCGCCGATGGTCACACCAAGCTCCTCGATCAGCTCGCGGCGCAGCGCCTGCTCCACCGTCTCGCCCGCTTCGAGTTTGCCGCCCGGAAACTCCCAATACCCCGCGTAGGGTTTGCCGGGAGGACGGGTGGACAGCAGCATGGCCCCGTCGGGGCGCAGCAGGATGCCAACCGCCACCTCGGTGTGCTTGCGGGGGGGAACAGAAGGCGACGGGTCGGAAATTGCGGTTTCAGCCACCATGGCGCCCCGCAAAGTCACGGGCGAACTGGTAGGCCACACGCCCGCTGCGCGAGCCGCGCTCGAGGGCCCAGACCAGCGCCTGCGGGCGTGCCTCGGCAATGGCCGCCTCGGACAGTCCCAGGGACGACAGCCATTGGGCCACGATGGTCAGGTACTCATCCTGGCTGAACGGATAGAAACTCACCCACAGACCAAAGCGCTCGGACAGCGAAATCTTCTCCTCCACGGCTTCGCCGGGATGCACTTCGCCATCGTCGGTGTGCGTGTAGGTGCGGTTCTCGGCCATGTACTCGGGCAGCAGGTGCCGCCGGTTGCTGGTGGCATAGATCAGCACATTGGGCGTGGCCGCTGCGACCGAACCATCCAGGATCGACTTGAGCGCCTTGTACCCCGGCTCGCCGTCTTCGAAGCTCAGGTCATCGCAGAACACGATGAATTTCTCGGGCCGGCCCGAGACCACATCCACGATGTCCGGCAGGTCGGTGAGATCGGCCTTGTCCACCTCGATGAGGCGCAGCCCCTGGGCCGCATGGGCATTCAGGCAGGCCTTGATCAGCGACGACTTGCCCGTGCCACGCGCGCCCGTCAGCAGAACATTGTTGGCGGGCTTGCCTTCGACGAACTGCTGGGTGTTGCGTTCGATTTTCTCCTTTTGTCCGTCGATTTCCTTCAGGTCGGCCAATTGCATGGCGGCCACGTGGCGCACGGGCTCCAACGAGCCGTGCCCGCTGCTGCGCTTGCGGTAGCGCCAGGCGATGGCGGCCGACCAGTCGGGCTCGCCCAGAGGTTGGGGCAGCACGGATTCGATGCGGGCAATGAGCTGCTCGGCGCGTTCGATCAGGTGTTCAAATTTTTCGTTCATTCTGGCATCTTGCGCTTATTCAACAAGCGCCTGCAGCTATTAATCAAGGAGCAAGTTCAGGAACGGTAGTCCGCATTGATGGTGACGTATTCGTGGCTGAAATCACAAGTCCACACCGTATCCGCGGCGTCACCCCGGCCCAGCACCACCCGCACCGTGATCTCGCTCAGCTGCATGACACGCTGACCGTCTTCCTCGCGGTAGGCGGGGTTACGGCCACCGTGGACGGCAACATGCACGTCATCCAGGTACAGGTCGATGCCGGTCTGGTCGAGATCGTCGATCCCGGCATACCCCACGGCCGCCAGAATGCGGCCCAGGTTTGGATCGCTGGCATAGAACGCCGTCTTGACAAGCGGCGAATGGGCAATGGCATAGGCCACCTTGCGGCACTCGTCGCCCGTCTTGCCACCCTCCACCCGCACAGTGATGAACTTGGTGGCCCCTTCGCCATCGCGCACAATGGCCTGCGCAAGCTTTTGCGCCACATCCAGCATGGCAGCCTTGAGCGCATGACCCTCGGCGCTGTCCAGCGCCGTGATGGGGGCATGCGCCGCCTTGTGGGTGGCTACCACCACAAACGAATCGTTGGTCGAAGTGTCGCCATCAATGGTGACACGGTTGAACGAGCCATCGGCCAGTTCGCGCACCAGCTGCTGCATCACCGCCGGGGCCACGCAAGCATCCGTGGCCATGAAGCCCAGCATGGTGGCCATGTTGGGGCGGATCATGCCCGCGCCTTTGCTGATGCCAGTGATAGACACCGTTGCACCACCGATCTGCACCTGTGCCGAAAAGGCTTTGGGCAGCGTGTCGGTGGTCATGATGCCCTCGGCGGCGCGCGCCCAATGGTCAGGTTGCGCATCGGCAATGGCCGCGGGCAGGCCAGCTTCGATGCGGTCATTGGGCAACGGCTCCATGATCACGCCGGTCGAGAACGGCAGGATCTGCTCGGGCGCCATGCCGATCTGGCGGGCCAGCGCCACGCAGGTTGCGCGTGCACGCGCTAGACCGTCGGCCCCCGTGCCTGCGTTGGCGTTGCCAGTATTGACCACCATCGCGCGGATGGGCTGGCCGCTGGCCAGGTGTTCACGGCTGACCTGCACCGGCGCGGCACAAAAACGGTTCTGCGTGAACACGCCCGCCACGCTGGCGCCCTCGTCCAGCAGGAACACGGTGAGGTCTTTGCGGTTGGCCTTGCGGACACCGGCCTCGGTAACGCCGATGCGCACACCGGCAATGGGGCGCAGGTCAGAGGCGACAGGTGCGACGAGATGGACAGCCATGGGATGAGGGCCTTTCAAGAAAACAAGAAATGCGATGGAGCTGCGCCACTCATGCGCCAGCCCGAAGATCAACTGCGGGGATTATCCGGAAAACCGCCGCACCAATGAAAACACGGGCCGAAGCCCGTGTTGAGCAAACAGGTGCCGGCTGGGCAGTGCCCGCGGCAAATTCGCGTCAGGCCAGCTTGCCGTGGCACTGCTTGTATTTCTTGCCGCTACCGCAGGGGCAGGGGTCATTTCGGCCGACGCGCACGCCCTGGGGCAGTGCCGAGGCCGCCGAGTGTTCGTCCACCGTGGTCTCCACCTCGCCCGTTTCGGTGGGCGCCGTGTACGTCACGTTCGCGATGCTTTCGGCACGGTTTTCCATGTCCTGCGCGGCCTGGTCAAGCTGCGCAGGCGACTGCACCTGCACGGTCATCAGGATCTTGGTGACTTCGTTCTTGACCTGATCGATGAGCTGGCGGAACAGCTCGAAGGCTTCGCGCTTGTATTCCTGCTTGGGCTGCTTTTGGGCATAGCCGCGCAGATGGATGCCCTGGCGCAGGTAGTCGAGCGCGCTCAGATGGTCGCGCCAATTCGAATCAAAGCTCTGCAGCAGCACCACGCGCTCGAACTGGGTGAAGTTCTCGCGCCCCACTTGCTCGACCTTGGAATCGAAAGCGGCATGCGCGGCCTGCAGCACTTTTTCTAGGATTTCATCGTCGGTGATGGACTGGGCGCCCTGCACTTCCTGCTGCAGGGCGATGGGAACCTGCCATTCTTCCGCCAACGCCTTCTCAAGCGCAGGCAGATTCCACTGCTCCTCCACCGATTCCGCCGGCACATACATGCGCACCAGGTCGGTGAGGCAATCCTCGCGCATCGCGGCAATCACATCCGACAGCTCGGCGGCATCCAGAATGTCATTGCGCTGCTGGTAGATGACCTTGCGCTGATCGTTGGCCACGTCGTCGTATTCGAGCAGCTGTTTGCGGATATCGAAGTTGCGGGCCTCCACCTTGCGCTGGGCCGATTCGATGCTGCGCGTCACGATGCCCGCTTCGATGGCCTCGCCGTCAGGCATCTTGAGCCGGTCCATGATGGCCTTGACGCGGTCGCCAGCAAAGATGCGCATCAGCGAATCATCCAGGCTCAGGTAGAAGCGCGAGGAACCTGGGTCGCCCTGGCGGCCCGAGCGGCCACGCAACTGGTTGTCGATGCGGCGTGACTCATGGCGCTCGGTGGCGATGATGCGCAGGCCGCCCAGCTCTTTCACCTTCTCGTGGTCGCGCGCCCATTCGGCACGCACCTCGGCGATGCGGGCCTGCTTGGTGGCCTCGTCCAACGATTCGTCCGTCTCCACGGCTGCCAGCAGTTTTTCAATGTTGCCGCCCAGCACGATGTCGGTGCCGCGACCGGCCATGTTGGTGGCAATGGTGATCATGCCGGCGCGCCCGGCCTGGGCCACGATATCGGCCTCACGCGCGTGCTGCTTGGCATTCAGCACTTGGTGCGGCAGGCCTTCCTTGTTCAGGAGCTGGTCGATGATCTCGGAATTCTCGATGGACGTGGTGCCCACCAGCACAGGCTGGCCGCGCTCATGGCATTCGCGAATGTCCTTGATGGCCGCTTCGTATTTTTCACGGGTGGTCTTGTAGACACGGTCGAGCTGGTCGTCGCGCCGGCTGGGGCGGTTGGGAGGAATGACCACGGTTTCGAGGCCGTATATCTCCTGGAACTCATAGGCTTCGGTGTCGGCCGTGCCGGTCATGCCGGCAAGCTTGCTGTACAGGCGGAAGTAATTCTGGAACGTGATCGAGGCCAGGGTCTGGTTTTCGGCCTGGATGTTCACACCTTCCTTGGCCTCGACGGCCTGGTGCAGGCCTTCGCTCCAGCGCCGGCCCGACATCAGGCGGCCCGTGAATTCGTCAACGATCACGATCTCGCCGTTTTGCACCACGTAGTGCTGGTCGCGGTGGTACAGGTGGTTGGCCCGCAACGCCGCATACAGGTGGTGCATGAGCGTGATGTTCGCTGGATCGTAGACGGATGCGCCCTCGGCGATCAGGCCCTGGCTTGCCAAGATGCGCTCGGCGCTTTCGTGGCCTTGCTCGGTCAGAAAGACCTGGTGGGTCTTTTCGTCCAATGTGAAATCGCCGGGCTTGGTGACGCCCTCCCCCGTGCGCGGGTCGGCTTCACCTTCCTGGCGCACCAGCAACGGAACGACCTTGTTCATGGCGATGTACATTGCCGTATGGTCCTCGGCCTGGCCGCTGATGATGAGCGGCGTCCGCGCCTCGTCGATCAGGATGGAGTCCACCTCGTCCACGATGGCGAAGTTCAGGCCGTGCTGCACGCGGTCGCGCGCCTCATAGACCATGTTGTCGCGCAGGTAGTCGAACCCGTATTCGTTGTTCGTGCCGTAGGTGATGTCCGCGGCGTAAGCCGCTTGCTTCTCCTCACGCGGCATGTTGGGCAGGTTGATGCCCACCGTGAGTCCGAGGAAGTTGTAAAGCCGGCCCATCCACATGGCATCGCGGTTGGCCAGGTAATCATTGACCGTGACCACATGGACACCCTTGCCAGAAAGCGCATTCAGGTAGACGGGCAGCGTCGCGGTCAGCGTCTTGCCCTCGCCCGTGCGCATTTCGGCGATCTTGCCGTAGTGCAGCGCCATGCCCCCGATAAGCTGCACGTCAAAATGGCGCATCTTCATGACGCGCTTCGAACCCTCGCGCACCACCGCAAAAGCTTCGGGCAACAGGGCGTCCAGCGCCTCACCCTTCGCAACGCGCTCCTTGAATTCCTGCGTCTTGGCGCGCAGCGCGTCATCGGTCAGCTTCTCGAAGTCGGGCTCCATCGCATTGATGCGTGCAACCGTCTTGCGGTATTGCTTGAGAAGCCGGTCATTGCGGCTGCCGAAAAGTTTGGTGAGGAAGTTGGTGGCCATGCGAACAGGACCGCCCCACATGCCCAATGAGCATGCCAGGCGACCGTAACCCCTAAGGTGAATTGTTTTCAGGTGGGACTGCCGCCCCCGATTGCAAGCACTGCGTCATCGGGCAACAGACTCCGGACCGGCGATTTTACCTGCCTGCCAGCAAAGCTCCAGCCAAAGCGGGCGCGGCCGGCGTTGGCGCGGTTGCAACAGGCCTACCGGCCGCAACACCTCCCGCACGCAGAAACTTCTGCGGGTCTGAAAGACCCCTTGCACCAGAGCTTCGAAGTGCAGGTGGCCGCCGGTCGGGCGCCCGTTGGTGCCCACTTCCGCGATCTTCTCCCCTCGGCGCACCAAGTCGCCTGGCTTCACCAAGGTCCGGGAGGCGTACGCGTAACGCGTTACCAATTGGTTGCCGTGGTCGACCTTGACCATGGCACCACAAGCGGATGGAATTCCTGCGCCACGACAACCCCGCCCGCCGCTGCGAAGATGGGGGTTCCGGTATTGGCCTGAAAATCAAGGCCGGTATGCAGGGCCGATTGTCCGGTAAAGAGATCGAGTCGCCAGCCGAACGACGAGCCTGGGGTCTTGCGCGTGACAGGCATACGGGTGGGCACCATCTTCTTGCGGATGTGCCGATCGAACAGGCGCGACTCGAGGACTGTGATGAGATCCATGCGCTGGGCAGTCAGGCGCGCTAGGTCACCGAGCGTGGCTTGCAATTCGTCCATGGTCAGCGGCCGCGCCCCCACCAGCGCGCCCCTCTGCCATCTGCGCGATGCATGTCGGCCTGCGAGACCCTGTACACGCTCCCCCAGCGAGTCAAGTTGTGCACCATCCTGGCCTGCATGTCCGCCCACCCTGCGGGCCATGGCATCGTGGTTGGCACGCATGAAGCGGCCGCGCTCCGCGAATTCATCTCTGGCGATCAGGCGCACCACGCCACCCACCACGGGCCACCCTTCGCGCGCTCCCTGAAGGGACACCCAGTGGTACAGGCCAACGGCCACCAACACCAAGCTCAGCAACATCGCCAGCAGCAGGCGCGGCCCCGTCAGATAGATGGTTCGGCTGCGAGCGAACCGCGCGTCCGTGATAATCACTTGGACGTTGACTTCTCCGCGCCCAGGCGCCCGACCGATGAACCGCCGCCACTATGCGATCACACTGCAGCAAGCCAGCGAGGACTCCCCGACGCTGGCCCGGCTGACGGCGCTCACCCGCGAGTCAACACAGCGGCTTCAGGCGATTGAAATGTTGATTCCGGTAGCTTTGCGCTCGACCGTGCAGGCAGGCCCCATCGACGGGACTACATGGTGCCTGTTGGTCAAGAGCAATGCCGCAGCGGCAAAGCTCCGCCAACTGCTGCCTGCCTTGCAGGCGCATTTGCGCAGCCGGGGGTGGGAGGTTAACGCGATTCGCCTCAAAATCCAAACCTGAGTCACCGCGCAAGGGGAGTAGGCCCCAGGCATGGGGAGGACAGCGAAAGAGGAATGGTGCCGATTGTCGGAATCGAACTGACGACCTACCGCTTACAAGGCGGTTGCTCTACCAACTGAGCTAAATCGGCGAAGCCCGCATTTTATCCTGCAAATGCAAGCCTACTGGCATGGCGGCGCTATTTGACGCGCTTGAGTGAAGGGCGTGCGCCTCCGGTGCCAGGTGGGGGACGCGGCGCGTCTGCATCGCCCTCCGCAGGTGCACTCTCTGCGGGAACGAGCTGCACCACGCGTTCATCGGCCTGTTCTGCTGTGGCACTCTGCACAGCGGAGGGAGCCGAAGGCACTGGGGCCATATCGACCGCAGCATCCACCATGTCCACAGGCGGAGGAAAGGCCATGCCCTGCCCGTTTTCACGGGCATAGATGGCAATGACCCGGCCCACCGGCACCAGAATATCGCGCGGCTTGCCGCCAAAGCGGGCTTTGAACTCGATAAAATCATTGCCCAACTGCAGTGAACTGGTGGCGTCGAAGCTGATATTCAGCACGATTTCACCGTCTTTCACGTACTCGCGAGGCACCTGCACCGAGCCGTCGACGCGCACGGCCACATAGGGCGTGAACCCGTTGTCGGTGCACCACTCGTAAAGAGCCCTGATGAGGTAGGGACGGGTGGAGGTGGATTCCTGGGCGTTCATGGCGTCGTGATCGGTGGACGAAGGTCGGTACAGCCAGTGATCGACTTACTTGCGCATCACCTTCTCGGAGGGCGTGAGTGCCTCGATGTATGCGGGGCGCGAGAAAATCCGCTCTGCATACTTCAGCAAGGGGGCTGCGTTCTTGCTGAGATCGATACCGTAGTAATCCAGGCGCCACAGCAATGGTGCAATCGCCACGTCCAGCATCGAGAAGTTGTCCCCCAACATGTACTTGTTCTTGAGGAACACGGGGGCCAGTTGCGTGAGACGGTCACGGATGTGGGCACGCGCTTTTTCCAGTGCTTTCTCGTTGCCCTTCGTGGCGCGCGATTCGAGCGTATTGACGTGAACGAACAATTCCTTCTCGAAATTCAGCAGGAACAGGCGCACGCGCGCACGGTCCACGGGATCGCCGGGCATCAGTTGCGGATGCGGAAAGCGCTCATCGATGTATTCGTTGATGATGTTCGATTCATACAGGATCAGGTCGCGCTCCACCAGAATGGGCACCTGCCCATAGGGGTTCATCACGCTGATGTCTTCGGGCTTGTTGTACAGGTCCACATCGCGGATCTCGAAGTCCATGCCCTTTTCAAACAGGACAAAGCGGCAGCGGTGGGAAAAGGGACAGGTCGTACCCGAGTAAAGCACCATCATGGTGAGAGGCTCCTAAAAATCAAAAGAGTGGGACGCAAAAAAGCGCCCACTCTGTAAAGTACCGCCGCGCCAGCACAGCGGCGCGCGGTCAGCGGATCAAGGGTTTACTTGACGTCTTTCCAGAAGGCTGCATTCAACCTCCAGGCGATGAGCGTGAAGAAGCCCAGGAAGATCAGAACCCACACGCCCACCCGCACACGGGTGTTCTGCGCTGGCTCTCCCATCCACTGCAGATAGTTCACCAAGTCGCCGACGGTCTGATCAAACTGCAGCGGGGTCATGGCTCCGGGCGTGACCTGCTCCCAGCCCTTGAACACGTGGGTCGTCTGGCCATGGCTTTCATGCTCTTCGAAAATCGGGCGGCGCTCGCCTTGCAGCTGCCACAGCGCGTGCGGCATGCCGACGTTGGGGAAAAGCACGTTGTTCCAGCCCGTGGCCTTGGTCTCGTCGCGATAGAAAGAACGCAGGAACGTGTACAGATAGTCGGCACCCGTGCCGCCGTGGCCTGCACGCGAGCGGGCGATAACGGTCAGGTCGGGCGGGTTGGCGCCAAACCATTCCTTGGCCTGCTTGGGATCAATGGAAGCCTTCATGGTCTCGCCCACCTTTTCGGTGGTGAACAGGAGGTTGTCCTTGATCTGCTGCTCGGTCAGGCCGATATCGCGCAGACGGTTGAAACGCATGAAAGCAGCCGAATGGCAGCTCAGGCAGTAATTCACAAACACCTTGGCACCGTTTTGCAGCGAGGCCAGATCGTTGGTCTTGCCGGGCGCCTTGTCCCAGGCAACGGTGTTACCTGCTGCTTGCACGGAGCCTGCTGCCAGGCCCAGTGCGGCGATCAACGTGAGGATGAGTTTCTTCATTGTTGTTATCTCCAGGGCTCAATGCGCAGTGAAGTTGACACGGTCAGGCACTGGCTTGGTTGCGCCCAGACGGCTCCACCATGGCATCAGCAGGAAGAAACCGAAATAGAACAATGTGCCGACCTGCGAAACGCGCTCACCCACCGGCGAAGGAGGCTGAACACCCAGGTAACCCAGGATCAGGAAGTTGACCACGAAGATGGCATACAGGTACTTATGCCAGCTCGGACGGTAGCGGATCGACTTGACGGCACAGGTGTCGAGCCATGGCAGGAAGAACAGGATGATCACGGCACCACCCATGACGACCACGCCCCAGAACTTGGCGTCGATGGACAGCATGAGCACCACTACCACCAAGGCCGCGCCGACGACACCGCCCTTGAAGATGGCGGGCAGACGGGCCTTGACCGCGCCAAGGAACGCACCCGCCAACACGCAGGCGATCAGCGCGTACATCATCTCGCTGGTGATGGCACGCAGCATCGAGTAGAACGGCGTGAAGTACCACACAGGCGCAATGTGCGCAGGCGTCTGCAGCGGGTCGGCCGGGATGAAGTTGTTGTACTCCAGGAAGTAGCCACCAAACTCCGGAGCGAAGAAGATCACTGCCGTGAAGGCCATCAGGAACAGCCCCACGCCGAAAATGTCGTGCACCGTGTAGTAGGGATGGAAGGGAATGCCGTCGAGCGGATGGCCGTTGGCATCCTTGGGCGCGTTGGGCGCCTTGATTTCCACGCCATCGGGGTTGTTGGAGCCCACGTCGTGCAGCGCCAGCAAATGCGCAACGACCAGACCCAGCAGAACCAGAGGCACGGCAATCACGTGGAAGCTGAAGAAGCGGTTCAACGTGGCATCGCCCACCACGTAGTCGCCACGGATCAGCAGCGCCAGATCAGGGCCGACGAAGGGGATGGCGGCAAACAGGTTCACGATCACCTGGGCGCCCCAGTACGACATCTGACCCCAGGGCAGCAGATAGCCCATGAAGGCTTCGGCCATGAGCGCCAGGAAGATGGCGCAGCCGAAAATCCAGACCAGTTCGCGCGGCTTGCGGTAGCTGCCGTAGAGCAGCCCGCGGAACATGTGCAGGTACACGACGATGAAGAATGCGGACGCACCGGTGGAGTGCATGTAGCGGATCAGCCAGCCCCAGGGCACATCGCGCATGATGTACTCGACCGAAGCAAAGGCAAGCCCGGCATCGGGCTTGTAGTGCATCACCAGGAAGATACCGGTGACGATCTGAATCACCAGCACCAGCAGTGCCAGCGAGCCAAAGATGTACCAGAAGTTGAAATTCTTCGGAGCGTAGTACTCCGACATGTGCATGCGGTAGGCGTCGAACGCCGTCGGGAACCGGTTTTCGAACCAGTTGGTGAGCTTGGCACCCGCCGAGGCGTTGGGAGAGATTTCTTTGAATTCGTGGGCCATGTGGTGCTCCTTCAGGCCTTCTTGTCTTCGCCGATGACCAGGCGGGTATCGGACAGATACATGTGCGGCGGCACCTCGAGGTTGTCCGGCGCGGGCTTGTTCTTGAAGACGCGGCCGGCCATGTCGAACGTGGATCCATGGCACGGGCAGAGGAAACCGCCCTTCCAGTCATCGGGCAGCGAAGGCTGTGCACCGGGCTGGAACTTCTCAGAAGGCGAGCAACCCAAATGGGAGCAGATGCCCACCGCCACCAGGATTTCCGGCTTGATCGAACGCGCTTCGTTGCGCGCATATTCCGGCGTCAGCTCACTGGGCTTGCGCTCGGACTTGGGATCGGCCAGTTGGCTGTCGAGCTTGGGCAGTTCTGCCAGTTGCTCAGGTGTGCGTTTGACAATCCAGACCGGTTTGCCGCGCCACTCCACGGTGATTTTTTCTCCGGGCTTGAGGGCGGAGATGTCCACCTCGACGGCTGCGCCTGCGGCCTTGGCTCGCTCGGAGGGCTGGAAAGAACTCACGAAAGGTACGGCGGCTGCCACGCCGCCCACCGCACCAGCGCAGGCAGACGTGATGATCCACGTCCGCTTGCTGGAGTCGATTGGAGTGTCACTCATGGGGATCCTCGATGAACATCGCTAGATTGGGGTCAACTGCGAATTGTAGCGGAGTGAAAATGGGTAATTCAATGCAGTGGGCAGGCTTGACAGGGCTGCAGACTCCGCAATACTTGAGCATTCGCAACTATCAGGGAGATACCCATGGGCATGATGCAAGAGTTCCGCGAGTTTGCAATCAAGGGCAATGTGATCGACCTTGCCGTGGGCGTGATCATTGGCGGGGCTTTTGGCAAGATTGTCGACTCCGTGGTGTCCGACCTGATCCTGCCCGTGGTGGGCATGGTGTTTGGCAAGCTGGATTTTTCCAATCTGTTCATTGTGCTGGGCAATGTGCCTGCAGGCACAGCCCTCACGCTCGATGCGCTCAAGAAGGCGGGCGTCCCCGTATTCGCGTACGGTAACTTCATCACCGTGGCGGTGAATTTCATCATTCTTGCATTCATCATCTTCATGATGGTCAAGCAGATCAACCGCCTCAAGCGTGAAGCCCCCGCAGCACCTCCGGCCCCCGCCGCACCTCCTGAAGACATCGTGCTGCTGCGCGAGATCCGCGACAGTCTCAAGCGCTGAACAGGCGCGGCACGCCGCGTTGCCCACACTCTTGCCCTCTCCATCAGAGGGCGTTTTATTTATTGAGCCAGCTGGCGTGCGACGCGCACGGCTTCCACCAGGCTAGCGGCATCGGCCACGCCCTGGCCAGCGATGTCGAATGCGGTGCCATGGTCGGGGCTGGTGCGCACCAGCGGCAGGCCCAGGGTCACATTCACCCCTTTGTCCACGCCGAGGTACTTCACCGGAATCAGCCCCTGGTCGTGGTACATCGCCAGCACCACGTCGAACTCGCCGGCGCGCTGCGGCGTGTGCCGCGCGCGCATGAACACGGTGTCCGGCGCGAAGGGGCCGTGCACATCCATGCCCAAGGCGCGTGCGTCGGCAACGGCCGGCACGATGTGCTCGATTTCCTCGCGGCCGAAAAGCCCGCCCTCGCCGCCATGGGGGTTGAGGCCCGCGACCGCCATGCGCGGCGCCCGGCCCAGACTGCGCAGCAACGCCGCATGGGTGATGCGCAGCGTCTGCAGGACGTTGTCACGCGTCACCGCATCGATGGCATCGCGCAGTGACACATGGATGCTGACCAGTACCGTGCGCAGTTCATCGCTCGCAAGCATCATGCGCACCGGCATGTCGGCCAGCGGCACGCCTTGGTGGGCCGCCGCTTCGGCCTGCAGCAGTTCGGTGTGGCCAGGGAAATCCACCCCGGCAGCCGACAGCGCCTCTTTGTGCAGCGGTGCTGTCACCAAAGCCGCGATATCGCCCCGCAGT
>NZ_ACQT01000018.1 GCF_000175235.1 Acidovorax delafieldii 2AN
TGGTGCTGGCGCGGCTGCTGCAGGTGCCGAGACCGCAGGCGCTGGAGCGGCGGCAGGTACGCCTCCGGCCACACCGTCCAGCACCGCCACGAGATCGCCGATGTTGACCTTGTCGCCCACCTTGACCTTGAGTTCTTTCACCACGCCAGCGGCGGGCGACGGGATCTCCATCGATGCCTTGTCCGACTCCACGGTGAACAGCGATTGCTCTAGCCGGACGGTATCGCCGGGCTTGACCAGCAGTTCGATGACGGCCACATCCTTGAAGTCGCCGATGTCGGGCACGCGCACTTCCAGCGGACCTGCGGATGCCGCTGCCGCGGCGGGTGTTGCGGCGGTGGCGGCCGCTGGCGCTATCGTTTGCGTAGCGGCAGGCGCTTGCGGTGTCTGGGCAGGAGCACTGTTTGCTGCTGCGGCTGCCTCGGCCACCTCGAGCGTCAGCACCACCGAGCCCTGCTTGACCTTGTCGCCCAGCTGCACGCGCAGTTCCTTGACCACGCCCGCGTGGCTGGAGGGAATCTCCATCGATGCCTTGTCAGATTCGACCGTGATCAGGGACTGCTCTGCCTTGACCACGTCACCGGGCTTGACCAGCAATTCGATCACGCCGACCTCGTCGAAATCCCCGATGTCTGGGACCTGGATGTCTACCAATGCCATGTTATGCCTCCTGCCGAGCCGCCTCAAAGGAGGCATGCGCCCCCTTGGGGGGCAGCGAATGAATATGAGTGTGGGGGGCCACAGTACGCCTCCGGTTCGGTTTATGCGTACAGCGGATTCGCCTTGTCGGCCTGGATGCCATATTTGGCAATGGCTTCAGCCACCTTGGCAGCGGGCAGAGCGCCGTCTTCGCTGAGCGCCTTGAGCGCGGCCACGACGATGTAGTGGCGATCGATCTCGAAATGCTCGCGCAGCTTGCTGCGGAAATCGCTGCGGCCAAAGCCGTCGGTGCCCAGCACCTTGTAGGTGCGGCCCTTGGGAACAAAGGGGCGGATCTGCTCGGCGTAGGCCTTCATGTAGTCGGTGGAGGCCACGACGGGGCCCGACGACCTGTTCAATTGCTGGGCCACGAACGGCAGGCGCGGCGTTTCCAGCGGGTGCAGCAAGTTCCAGCGCTCGGCGTCCTGGCCGTCGCGGGTCAATTCGTTGAAGCTCGGGCAGCTCCACACATCGGCCTGCACGCCCCAGTCGGTGGCCAGCAGTTCCTGCGCAAAGAACGATTCGCGCAGGATGGTGCCAGAACCCAGCAACTGCACGCGCGGCGCGCTGGCAGCGTCGGCGCCCGGCTTGCACAGGTACATGCCCTTGATGATCTGTTCTTCGGTGCCTGCCGTAAGGCCGGGCATGGCGTAGTTCTCGTTGAGCAGCGTGATGTAGTAGTACACGTTCTCCTGCAGCTCGACCATGCGCTTGAGGCCATGCTGCATGATCACCGCCACTTCGTGCGCGAAGGTGGGGTCGTAGCTCACGCAGTTGGGAACAGTGTTGGCCAGGATGTGGCTGTGGCCGTCTTCATGCTGCAGGCCTTCGCCGTTGAGCGTGGTGCGGCCCGAGGTGCCGCCCAGCAGGAAGCCGCGCGCCTGCATGTCGCCGGCAGCCCATGCCAGGTCGCCCACGCGCTGGAAGCCGAACATCGAGTAGTACACGTAGAACGGAATCATGATCCGGTTGTTCGTGCTGTAGCTGGTGGCCGCGGCAATCCAGCTGGCCATGCCGCCGGCCTCGTTGATGCCTTCCTGCAGGATCTGGCCGGCCTTGTCTTCCTTGTAGTACATGACCTGGTCCTTGTCGACCGGGGTGTACTGCTGACCATGCGGGTTGTAGATGCCGATCTGGCGGAACAGGCCTTCCATACCAAAGGTGCGGGCTTCGTCCACCAGAATGGGCACCACGCGCGGGCCCAGGGCCTGGTCGCGCAGCAACTGGGTGAGGAAGCGCACATAGGCCTGCGTGGTGCTGATCTCGCGGCCCTCGGGCGTGGGCTCGAGGATGGCCTTGAACACGTCCAGCGATGGCACGGTGAAGTGTTCGTCGGCCTTGGTGCGGCGGTGCGGCAGGTAGCCGCCCAGTTCCTTGCGGCGCTCGTGCAGGTAGCGCATCTCTGGTGTGTCATCGGCCGGCTTGTAGAACGGCAGGTCGGCGATCTGGCTGTCGGGGATGGGGATGTTGAAACGGTCGCGGAAGGCCTTGATGTCTTCGTCGCCCAGCTTCTTGGTCTGGTGCACGGTGTTCTTGCCCTCGCCGATCTTGCCCATGCCAAAGCCCTTCACCGTCTTGACGAGCAACACCGTGGGCTGGCCCTTGTGGGCCGTCGCGGCGGCGAAGGCCGCGTAGACCTTTTGCGAATCGTGGCCGCCGCGGCGCAGGTTCCAGATCTCGTCGTCGCTCATGTGGGCAACCATCTCGAGCGTGCGCGGGTCACGGCCGAAGAAATGCTTGCGCACGTAGGCACCGTCGTTGGCCTTGAACGACTGGTAGTCGCCGTCGTTGCATTCCATCATGATCTTGCGCAGCGCGCCGTCCTTGTCGCGCGCCAGCAGGTCGTCCCAGCCCTTGCCCCAGATCAGCTTGATGACGTTCCAGCCGGAGCCGCGGAATTCGCCTTCGAGCTCCTGGATGATCTTGCCGTTGCCGCGCACCGGGCCGTCCAGTCGCTGCAGGTTGCAGTTGATGACGAAGATCAGGTTGTCGAGGTTCTCGCGGGCCGCCAGGCTGATGGCGCCCAGCGATTCGACCTCGTCCATTTCACCGTCGCCCAGGAAGGCCCAGACCTTGCGGTTCTCGGTGTTGGCAATGCCGCGGGCATGCAGGTATTTGAGGAAACGCGCCTGGTAGATGGCCATCAGCGGGCCCAGGCCCATCGACACCGTGGGGAACTGCCAGAACTCGGGCATCAGCTTGGGGTGCGGGTAGCTCGACAGGCCCTTGCCGCCCACTTCCTGGCGGAAGTTCAGCAATTGCTCTTCGCTGATGCGCCCTTCCAGATAGGCACGCGCATACACGCCGGGCGACACGTGGCCCTGTATATAGAGGCAGTCACCGCCGTGGTTCTCGCTCTCGGCGTGCCAGAAATGGTTGAAGCCCGCGCCAAACAGGTTGGCCAGCGAGGCAAAGGAGCCGATGTGCCCGCCCAGATCGCCGCCCTCGGGCGGATGGTGGCGGTTGGCCTTGACCACCATGGCCATGGCGTTCCAGCGCATGTAGGCGCGCAGTCGGCCTTCCAGTTGCAGGTTGCCGGGAGAGCGCTCTTCCTTGTCGGTCTCGATGGTGTTCACATAGCCGGTGTTGGCCGAGAACGGCATGTCGATGCTGCTCTGGCGCGCGTGCTCGAGCAGTTGTTCGAGCAGGTGGTGGGCGCGCTCTGGGCCCTCTTTTTCAATGACGGCGGACAGCGCGTCCATCCACTCCCTGATTTCCTGTTGATCGATGTCGAGGGCAGACGTGGAGGCGTTTGCGGCCTGGGAGTCGGGCTGAGCTGACATGCATGTCTCCTATGTATATGGGTGCAATTTAGTCCGTTGCCCCGAGTTTCGCATAAATTTTTTGAATTTCAAATTATGCTTATTGATTTCATATAATGATAATTTGCTGCGATTGCACATCGGCTGCGGCGCAAAGGGGGAGCAGGCCCGCCTCCCCTACACTCGGGGCATGGACAAGACTGCCGCCCCCCTCCCCGAGCCCGCGCAGGCCTCTGCCATCGCGGCACCCGCGCGCTGGTGGCGGACCTGGTGGCGCAGCCTTTCACCCACCCGGCAGGACCGTTTCGCCGCCCTGGCGCCGCTGGCCGCCGTGCTGATGTTCATGGCGGCTATCGTGGCCGCCTTCTGGTATTTACGCGCCGAAGAAGCCGAACGCGAACAGGAAGCCCTCAAGCGCGATGTGGAATATGCCCAGCAGCGCGTGCGGCTGCGCCTGCTGGAGCGGCAGGAACAGCTCATGCGCATCGCGCGCGACCTGTCCAACCAGGAACTAGAGCGCCCCGAGTTCGTGGGGCGCGCGGAGGCCCTGATCAGCCAATACCCCGAGCTGCAGGCCATCACCTGGATCGACGACAAGCGGCGCATCCGCGCCAGCCACGCAGCCCCCACGCTGGCCAGCAGCGACCTGCGGGTGGCCGGCGAGGTGCTCACGCCTGGAGACACCGCCGACACCTTCGGCCTGGCGCGCGACCTGCAGCAACCCGTGTATTCGCAGCCCGAGGCCAGCGAGGGCGACTCGACCCCGCTCTTGCAGCTGCAGGTGCCCCTCAACCACCAGGGCAAATTCAGCGGCGTGGTGCTGGGCGAATATTCGATCGACAGCCTGCTGCGCTACGGCACGCCCACCGAAGTGCTGGCGCGCTATGCCGTGACGCTGCTCGACGGCAAGAGCCAGGTGCTGGCCGGTACGCCGCTGGCCCCGCGCAACCCCGCCACGCAACTGCTGCCCTGGAGCCCGCGCGCCAACGAATATGAGGTGCCCGTGTCGCCCGTAGGCAACGGGCTGGTGCTGCGCGCACAGGCGTACCGCACCTCGCTGGGCGTGGTGGGCAGCGGCCTTTTCTGGCTGGTGGGCACGCTCAGCGCCATGACGGCCTGGATGCTGATCGCCACCTGGCGGCACACCCGCCGCCGCATGCAGGCCCAGCAGGCGCTGGTGGCAGAAACCAATTTCCGCCGCGCCATGGAGAACTCCATCCTGACCGGCATGCGCGCACTCGATCTCGAAGGGCGCATCACCTACGTGAACGCGGCGTTTTGCCAGATGACCGGCTGGAGCGAAGCTGAGCTGGTGGGCCTGAAGGCACCCTTCCCCTACTGGCCCGATTCCGACTACGAAGCCCTGTACGCCAAGCTGCGCGACGAGATCAATGGCAACACCATGGCCGGCGGCTTCCAGGTGCGCGTGCGCCGCAAGAGCGGAACCCAGTTCGACGCCCGCCTGTATGTGTCGCCGCTGATCGACGCCCACGGCCAGCAGACCGGCTGGATGACGTCGATGACCGACATCACCGAGCCGAACCGCATCCGCGAGCAGCTGTCGGCCTCGTACGAGCGCTTCACCATCGTGCTCGAATCGCTGGATGCATCGGTATCGGTGGCGCCACTCGGCAGCCAGGAGCTGCTTTTCGCCAACAAGCTCTACCGCCAGTGGTTCGGCTCGCAAACCGTGGGGCACCTGCAACTGGTGGCCCAGGCCGGCGTGGTGCCCTCCACAGCCAGCAACTCCACGGGCATGGACGACGAGGACGGACTGATGGGACTGCCCACCGACCCGCTGACCAGCGCACGCACCGAAAACGCCGAGATCTATCTTCCCGAGCTGGGCAAATGGCTGGAGGTACGCTCGCGTTACCTCAATTGGGTGGACGGACGTCTGGCCCAGATGGTCATTGCCACCGACATCACGCCCCGCCGGCTGGCCGAAGAACAGGCGGCGCGCCAGACCGAACGTGCCCAGTCCGTCAGCCGCCTGATCACCATGGGCGAGATGGCGTCGAGCGTGGCGCACGAACTCAACCAGCCGCTCACGGCCATCAGCAACTATTGCAGCGGCATGGTCTCACGCATCCAGAGCGGCCAGATCACCGAAGAGGCCCTGCTGTCCGCGCTGCAAAAG
Source organism: Acidovorax delafieldii 2AN (assembly GCF_000175235.1). Taxonomy (GTDB): domain Bacteria; phylum Pseudomonadota; class Gammaproteobacteria; order Burkholderiales; family Burkholderiaceae_C; genus Acidovorax; species Acidovorax delafieldii_B. The sequence goes on from NZ_ACQT01000018.1 coordinate 5,602, forward strand.
ACTGCACACCAGGCGCAGCGCGCGGGCCAGATCATCCAGCGCATCCGCGCTTTCGTGAAAAAGAGCGAGCCCAACCGGACGTTGGCCGACGTGCATTCCATGGTGAACGAAGCGGTCGAGCTGGCCGACATCGAACTGCGCCGCCACAACGTGCGCCTGACCCACTACGTCGCGGCCCGCCTGCCCCCCGTGATGGCCGACACCATCCTCATCGAGCAGGTGCTGGTCAACCTCATGAAGAACGGCGCCGAGGCCATCCAGCATGCCAACCGCCCCGCCCCCAACCGCAGCGTGGAGCTGCGCGTGGTGCCCAAGCACATCGACGACCACGAAGTGGTGGAGTTCTCGGTGCAGGACACCGGCAAGGGTCTGGCCCCCGAAGTGCTCGAACGCCTCTTCGAGGCCTTTTTCTCCACCAAGCAAGAAGGCATGGGCATGGGCCTGAACCTGTGCCGCAGCATCGTCGAATCGCACCACGGCCGAATGCAGGCAGAGAACCTCTACAATGGTTCCGAGGTCACAGGCTGCCGGTTCTCCTTCTGGCTTCCGCTTGCCAAGCCTGTGGATGCCACTACAAATTCTGTAGCAAACGCACAACCCCCGAGGACAATTGCATGAGTTTGATTCCGAAAAAAGGCACCGTGTACGTAGTGGACGACGACGAAGCGGTTCGCGATTCCCTGCAGTGGCTGCTGGAAGGCAAGGACTACCGGGTGCGTTGCTTTGATTCGGCCGAAACCTTTCTCTCGCGCTACGACCCGCGCGAAGTGGCCTGCCTGATCGTGGACATCCGCATGGGCGGCATGACGGGGCTGGAGCTGCAGGACCGACTGATCGAGCGCAAATCGCCGCTGCCCATCGTCTTCATCACCGGCCACGGCGACGTGCCCATGGCCGTGAACACCATGAAGAAAGGCGCGCTCGACTTCATCCAGAAGCCCTTTGACGAGGAAGAACTGGTGGGTCTGGTCGAGCGCATGCTGGACCACGCCCGCGAAGCCTTCGCAGGCTACCAGCAGGCCGCCAGCCGCGATGCGCTGCTGTCCAAGCTCACCGGCCGCGAAGCGCAGGTGCTCGAGCGCATCGTGGCGGGCCGCCTGAACAAGCAGATCGCCGACGACCTGGGCATCAGCATCAAGACCGTGGAGGCGCACCGCGCCAACATCATGGAAAAGCTCAACGCCAACACCGTGGCCGATCTGCTCAAGATTGCCCTGGGCCAAAACGCGCCCAAGGGTTGACCGACCGGCCCGCCACCCCACCCTCATCCGCTCAGTATTTGATAGCTGCAGGCGCTCACCCAATAAGCGCCTCAAGGCTTTTTGATTGATATTTTCGCCATGACAGCCCAACTCATCGACGGCAACGCCCTGTCCCGCCAATTGCGCACCGAAGTCGCCCAGCGCGCGGCCGCCCTCAAAACCCGCGGCACCACGCCGGGCCTGGCGGTGGTGCTGGTCGGTGACAACCCTGCCTCGCAGGTCTATGTGCGCAACAAGGTCAAGGCGTGCGAGGACAGCGGCCTGCATTCGGTACTCGAGAAGTACGACGCCGACATGAGCGAAGCCGCCCTGCTGGCGCGCGTGGAGGCACTCAACAACGACCCCGCGATCCACGGCATCCTGGTGCAACTGCCCCTGCCCGCGCACATCGATGCGCAAAAGGTCATCGAGGCCATCTCGCCCGCCAAGGACGTGGATGGCTTCCACATCGCCAGCGCAGGCGCCCTCATGACGGGCATGCCCGGCTTCTGGCCCTGCACGCCCTATGGCTGCATGAAGATGCTCGAATCCATCGGCTACGACCTGCGCGGCAAGCATGCCGTGGTCATCGGCCGCAGCAACATCGTGGGCAAACCCATGGCGCTGATGCTGCTGCAAAAAGATGCCACCGTGACCATCTGCCACTCGCGCACGGCCGATCTCAAGGCCCAGACCCTTCAGGCCGACGTGATCGTGGCGGCAGTAGGCAAGCGCAACGTGCTCACGGCCGACATGGTCAAGCCCGGCGCCGTGGTGCTGGATGTGGGCATGAACCGCAACGACGAGGGCAAGCTCTGCGGCGACGTGGACTTCGAGGGCGTGAAAAGCGTGGCCGGCTGGATCACCCCTGTGCCCGGAGGGGTGGGGCCCATGACCATTACCATGTTGCTGGTCAATACGCTGGAAGCCGCCGAGCGCGCCGCCGGCGCCTGAAAGCCGGCGGCATCCAGCCATCCCCGCAACTTGAACCTGCGCTGCATGGCGCCATCTGAAACCGCATGAGCAACGCCCTCCTCGACTTCTCCGACCTTCCCCGGTTCGACCGGATCACCCCAGACGATGTCGCGCCTGCCGTGGATGTGCTGCTCGAGAAGGCCAACGCGGCCCTTGAAACGGTCACCGCTGCGGACTTTCCCGCGCGCTGGGATGCCATGGCGAAGGTGCTGGACGTTGCCACCGAGCATCTGGGGCGGGCCTGGGGGGCTGTAAGCCATCTCAACAGCGTGGCCGACACCCCCGAGCTGCGCGCGGCCTACAACGCCGCCCTGCCGTGCGTCACCGAGTTTTGGACCCGGCTCGGTGCCGATGAGCGCTTGTATGCCAAGTACAAGGCCATCGATCCCGCCACCCTCACGCCAGAGCAGCGCCGCGCGCACCAGAACGCCATGCGCAACTTTGTCCTCAGCGGCGCGGAGTTGACCGGTGCTGCCAAGGAACGGTTTGCCCAGATCCAGGAACGCCAGGCCGAGCTGAGCCAGAAGTTCAGCGAGAACGCACTCGACGCGACCGATGCCTTCGCCTACTACGCCAGCGCCGAAGAACTCGACGGCGTGCCGCCGGACGTACAGCAGGCCGCTCTGGCCGCTGCCCAGGCCGAAGGCAAGACCGGCTACAAGCTCACGCTCAAGATGCCGTGCTATCTGCCCGTGATGCAATTCGCCACGCGCAGCGCCCTGCGTGAAACCATGTACCGGGCTTACGTGACGCGCGCGTCCGATCAGGCCGAAGGCGATGCGCGGCGTTTCGACAACACGGCGCTCATCCGCGAAATCCTGGCGCTGCGCCGTGAAGAAGCCCATTTGCTGGGGTACGACAATTTTGGCCAGGTGTCGGTCGTGCCCAAGATGGCGCAGTCGCCCGAGGAAGTCGTCACCTTCCTGCGTGATCTGGCGCGCCGTGCGCGCCCCTACGCGGAAAAAGACGTGGCCGACCTGCGCGAGTTCGCCACCCACCAGTTGGCTCTACACGACCCGCAGGCATGGGACTGGCCGTACCTGGGCGAGAAGCTCAAAGAGGCGCGCTATGCCTTCAGCGAGCAGGAAGTCAAGCAGTACTTCACAGCACCCAAGGTTCTGGCAGGGCTCTTCAAGATCATCGAGACGCTGTTCGAAGTGTCGATCCACCCGGACAGCGCCCCCGTGTGGCACCCGGCCGTCGAGTTCTACCGCATTGAGCGCAACGGCCAGTTGGTCGGCCAGTTCTACCTGGACCAGCCTGCCCGCACCGGCAAGCGCGGCGGCGCCTGGATGGACGACGTGCGCACCCGCTGGCTGCGGCCGGACACGGGGGTGTTGCAGACGCCGGTGGCGCACCTGGTGTGCAACTTCGCCGAAGGCATTGACGGCAAGCCACCGTTGCTCACCCACGACGACGTGATCACGCTCTTCCACGAATTCGGCCATGGCCTGCACCACATGCTCACGCAGGTGAACGAGCGTGACGTGTCGGGCATCAGCGGCGTCGAGTGGGATGCGGTCGAATTGCCCAGCCAGTTCATGGAAAACTTCTGCTGGGAGTGGGACGTCCTGCGCAACATGACGGCGCATGTCGACACCGGTGCTCCGCTGCCCCGCGCGCTGTTCGACAAGATGATCGCTGGCAAGAACTTCCAAAGCGGCATACAGACGCTCCGGCAGATCGAATATGCCCTGTTCGACATGTTGCTGCACACCGATCACGACCCGGACCAGGACTTCATGCCCTTGCTGGCCGAAGTGCGCAGCGAGGTGTCGGTGCTGCCCCCGCCATCGTTCAGCCGCACGGCCCACACGTTCAGCCATATCTTTGCGGGCGGCTACGCGGCGGGCTACTACAGCTACAAGTGGGCAGAGGTGCTGAGCGCCGACGCCTACGCGGCCTTTGAGGAAACGGCAGGCAGCGATGGCCTGCCCAGCACGGAAACCGGACGCCGTTACCGACAGGCCATTCTCGAGGCGGGCGGCAGCCGCCCTGCCATGGAATCGTTCAAGGCGTTCCGTGGCCGCGAGCCCACCCTGGACGCCCTGCTGCGCCACCAGGGCATGGCAGACTAGGCCTTTTTTGCACAGACTTCGCTTTCCGAGGAGATTCACATGCGCAAGCCACTGCGTGCATCCTTGCTCGCCTCGCTGCTGATGGGCCTGGCCGTTGCCGGAGTCCAGGCACAGGCCGTTTACCGCATCGTCGGGCCAGATGGGAAGGTCACCTTCTCGGATCGCGCCCCCGACAACAATGCCAAGCCCGCCCAGACCACAGCCCCCGGCTCACCCGCAGGAGGCGCAGCCCTGCCCTACGAGCTTCAGCAGGTCGCCACGCGGTTTCCGGTCACGCTCTACACCGGCAGCGACTGCGCGCCCTGCAACAGCGCCCGCAGCCTGCTGATCGGGCGGGGCATTCCATTCACCGAACGCACCATCAGCACGAACGAAGACATCGAGGCACTGCAGCGCCTGAGCGGCAGCTCCAGCCTGCCGTTCGGCACCATTGGCGGGCAGCAACTGGCCGGTTTCTCCGATGCCGAGTGGACCCAGTACCTGAATGCCGCGGGATACCCCAAGCAGTCGCAACTGCCCTCGAACTATCGCCGTCCACCCGCCGCACCCCTCGTGGCCGTGAAGGCCGCACAGCCTGCGCCCCCCGACGTGACCGAAACCCGTGAACCCCGTGCGCCGGCACAGCGGCAGCGGCCGGCACCAGCCCCTGTAGACGGCCCCACGCCCAGCAACCCGGCAGGTATCCGCTTCTGAAAAAGCCCGGGCTGGTACAGCCCGGGCTTTTGGCGCGCCTCAGTAGGTGAAGGTCTTCACCACGCCTTGGGCCGTGCCCATAAGGCAAACCGACGCCTTCTGGTGCGCGAACACCCCCACCGTCACCACGCCAGGCCACTGGTTCACCTCGGACTCGAATGCCAGGGGGTCGGTGATCGAAAGGCCGGTCACATCCAGGATGTGCTGGCCGTTGTCTGTCACCAATGGTTCACCGTCCTTGAGGCGCAAGCGCGCTTCGCCACCGAGCGCGGCGAAGCGTCGCCCGATGTGCTGAGCGGCCATGGGAATCACCTCCACCGGCAAGGGAAAGCGCCCCAGCGAAGGCACGAGCTTGGATTCGTCGACGATGCAGACGAAACGGCGCGCCAGTGCCGCCACAATTTTCTCGCGCGTGAGTGCGGCGCCGCCGCCTTTCACCATGTATCCCTGGCCGTCGACTTCGTCCGCACCGTCGATGTACACCGCCAGCGATTCGACATCATTGGCATCGAATACCGCAATCCCCAGCGCCTTGAGGCGCTCCGTGCTCGCGATCGAACTGGAGACGGCGCCCCGAATCTGGTCCTTCATGCCCGCCAGGGCGTCGATGAACTTGTTGACCGTGGAGCCGGTGCCCACCCCCACGATGTCGCCGGGCACCACATACTGCAGGGCAGCCTGGCCCACCAGGGCCTTGAGTTCGTCTTGGGTCAGGGGAGAGGAAGTCGTCATGGGGGAGAATCAGAGGGTAATCGTCGAATTATCCCCCCATGTCACTGATCCCCTACGCCCTCACCCGCTCCTTTCTGTTTGGCATGGATGCCGAAGCCGCCCACGAATTCACCATGGGCATGTTGGCACGCGGCCAGCACACCCCCATGCAGTGGGCGTGGTGCCATGAAACGGTGGATGACCCCATCGAACTGGCTGGGCTCACCTTTCCCAACCGCGTAGGGCTCGCGGCAGGCCTGGACAAGAATGCCCGCTGCATCGATGCGCTGGGTGCCATGGGCTTTGGCTTCGTGGAGGTCGGCACGGTGACGCCCAAGGCGCAGCCCGGCAACGCGAAGCCCCGCATGTTCCGCCTGCCCGAGGCCCGGGCCCTGATCAATCGATTGGGCTTCAACAACGATGGCTTGGACGCCTTCATCCATAACGTGCAGCAGGCCCGCTTTCGCACGCTGCACCGCAAGCACCCCATGCTGCTGGGGCTGAACATCGGCAAGAACGCCAGCACTCCCATCGACAGTGCCACCAGCGACTACCTCACCTGCCTCGACGGCGTGTATCCGCATGCCGACTACGTCACGATCAACATCAGTTCACCCAACACACAAAACTTGCGCGCGCTGCAAAGCGATGCAGCCCTGGATGCCCTGCTGGGCGCCATTGCCGAACGCCGCGAAACTCTGGCAGGACAATACCCGCAGAACGATGGCAAGGGCGGTACCAAGGCGCGCCGCGTGCCCATCTTCGTCAAGATTGCCCCTGACCTCGACGAGGCCCAGGTGTCGGTGATCGCGGCCACCCTGCAACGCCACGGCATGGATGGCGTGATTGCCACCAACACCACCATCAGCCGGGAGGCCGTCAAGGGCCAGCCCCATTCCGAACAGCAGGGCGGACTCAGCGGAGCGCCCGTGCTCGAAGCCAGCAATCAGGTGATCCGGCAACTGCGTGCAGCCCTGGGCAGCCGTTTCCCCATCATCGGCGTGGGCGGCATCCTGAGCGCAGAAGACGCGGTAAGCAAGATCCGCGCGGGCGCGGATGTCGTGCAGATCTATACCGGACTGATCTACGAGGGCCCGGCCCTCGTGTCGAAGGCAGCGCGGGCCATCAAAGCCATGGGCTGAAGAACCTGGGGCATTGCGGTGCATGCGGATGCCTTACCACGCTCACGGTGTGGCACGACCGAAATGCAACGCCGGGGCCCTTGAACACAGCCCCCGGGGGGGGGCACCGGAGAGGTTCGCACCGAGACAAGACGCGCAGTCAGAAGAACAAGCGGCAGCAACTGCTGCCACCCGTCCTATCGCCGCAGGCGCATTACCAGTGGAAGCACGACGCTGGCCCAACGCACCAATCGGCGCGGGCCGGCGGCCATTGCAACCCCGGCCAGAGCTGCTACGGCCGCCGGATGCTGCCGCGTGAAAGCGACCACGCGCAGCAACAGGGGCGCATCGGCATCACTGCCGTTGGCCACGGCGGCCAGAGCCTGCGACTGAAGCCGCGCAGCCCGCCGGGCGCGCAGGCGTTCGCGCTGCAACGCAATGCGCTCCACGATCTGTTGTTGCGCTTCGGTGCCCGGCACGGGCAGGGATTCTTCGGAATAGCTCACAAGCGCTCCTTGATGTCGCGCCAGTCCTGGGCCAGCTCGCGACGGGTGAGCGCAAAGGCATTGCCCGCACTGCGCATCACCGAAACCAGCTTGTACGCAGCCGAGCACCATGCCAGCAGCCACACGCCCGCAACTATCCAGGCGACCAGCACGCGGTGCGGGCTCTCCCAGAAATGCACCAGCACAGCGGTGGACAGCAGCACCAGCGCCACCACGGTCAGGCCGGTGACCGCGATCATCAACACCAGCAACTGCTGCAATCGCTGCTTCTGATCAAGCCACTCCAGGCGTGCCAGCTCAAGCCGATCCTCGGCAGCGATGGCCCCCTCGATGACATTTGCGCGCCATCGCGCGGCAAACGCCTCCAGTCCTAACAGAGAGAGCCAGTTCATAGGAGCCTTGGCCGCATCAGCGCGATGGAGGACTGACGATCAGCGGCGCGCAAGCAGAAAGCCCACCAGTGCGCCCACCGCCAGCGCGGCCCCAGCCACGCGCCAGGGTTCGTCATGGGCATAGCGGTCGGCCGCCAGGGCCGCGTCCTTGGCCTGGCGAGCAGCTTCCTGGGCGGCGCGCACCGCAGACTCGCGCACCGTATGCATACCGTCATCCAGGCGCTGGCGCAGTACCTTGATCTCGGGGAACGAATCGAGGTCCTTGCTGGCCAGCAGCCCGCGCAGATCAGACACCAATTTTTCGAGTTCGCCCTGGGTGGTGGTGCTGTCGGAAGCAGTCATACATACCTTTCGTTGGATTCAGTGAACGCCATCGCGCAGGAGTGCTGCGATGGCTTGGGATCATCTTAGCGACATGCCCGATGGGCCGCCATCTTCCGTCGTCGCAAAACGTTACGACACGCCCGAGATTTCATGCGGAACGGACCATCTGCGCCACATAATCCGCGATGGCCAAGGCGCTGGTGAGGCCCGGCGATTCGATGCCAAAGAGGTTCACGAGGCCTGCAACCCCGTGTTCACGCGGCCCCTGCACCATGAAATCCGCTGCCGGCGCATCGGCTCCGTGGATCTTGGGCCGAATACCGGCATAGCCTGGGGCCAACGCCCCGTCTTGCAGACCGGGCCAGTACTTGCGCACCTCAGCGTAGAACGCCTGCCCCCGCGCCGGGTCGACCTGCAGATCGTCGGGCGAATCGACCCACTGCACGTCGGGGCCGAATTTGGCTTGACCGCCCAGGTCAAGCGTGAGGTGAACGCCCAATCCGGCCGCTTCGGGCACCGGGTAGATCAGGTGGGTAAAGGGTGCCTTTGCCGTGAGCGTGAAATAGCTGCCTTTGGCGTAGTGCGCTGGCGGAACATGGCGCTCGTGCAACCCCGTGAAGCGCCGCGCAAGCGTGGGGGCATAAAGCCCTGCGGCATTCACCACCGTGCTTGCCTGCAGCCGGGTGCCATCCTCAGCTTCCAAAAGAATAGCACTCTCTCCACATTCAGCGCGCGCAAGCGGCGAATTCAATGCAACAAGCCCGCCCGCGTTCTCCAGATCGCCCTGCAGTGCCAGCATGAGCCCATGGCTGTCCACGATGCCGGTGCTGGGTGAATACAGGGCCGCAACGCATTCGAGTGCCGGCTCCAATGCACGGGCGGCCTCGCGGTCGAGCCACTGAAGATCCAGAACGCCATTGGCCTCGGCGCGCGTACGGATCGACTCAAGGCCTGCGAGCTGCTCTCGTGACGTGGCCACCAGCAACTTCCCGCACCGTCGGTGCGCAACGCCGCGGTCGGCGCAATAGGCATACAGCTGCTCACGCCCCGTGACGCAAAAGCGGGCCTTGAGTGAGCCAGCCGGGTAGTACAGGCCCGCATGAATGACCTCGCTATTGCGCGAACTGGTGCCGGTGCCAATGGCATCCGCAGCCTCCAGCACCATCACCTCACGCCCGTCGAGCGCCAGCGCACGGGCCACGGCGAGCCCCACCACGCCCGCGCCTACCACGACGCTATCCACTGTGTCCGTCATCTCTATTTTTCCTTGTTGCAAAAAAGCCTTCAGGCTTGCTCGAAGCCGTCGAGCACATGGACCGCGTTGATGCCCAGTTCTGCAGCCGCATAGCCGCCTTCCAGCACCAGCACGGTTGGCAAGTTCAGCTGTGCCAGACGCGCCCCCATAGGGCAAAAATCGGCCGAAGCCAGTGCAAACCGCGAAATGGGGTCGCCCTCGTATGTATCGAGCCCCAATGAAACCACCAGGGCATCGGCCCCAAAGCCGGCAATGCGAGTACACGCCCGCTCCAGCGCCTCGAACCAGACGGCCGCCGTGGTGCCCGCGGGAAGTGGAAGATTCAAGTTGCAGCCTGAACCTTCGCCCTCGCCGGTCTCATCGGCATGACCGAGAAAAAACGGGTATTCGGTTCGGGGATCACCATGGATGCTCGCGAAGAATACATCGCCACGGTGGTAGAAGATGCTCTGGGTGCCATTGCCGTGGTGGTAGTCCACATCGAGCACCGCCACGCGCGACGCCCCCTGGTTGCGCAACGCCTGGGTCGCCACCGCTGCATTGTTGATAAAGCAGTAGCCCCCCATGAAATCGGGCCCGGCATGGTGCCCAGGCGGGCGCGTGCAACAGAATACGGCGCGCGCTCCTCCGGCCACCCTCGCAGCCGCGCTGGCTGCGGCATCGGCCCCCGCCTTGACCGCGGCCCAGGTGCCCGAAGCCAGCGGTGTGCCGTTGTCCATGGAATACAGGCCCAACCGTGCGATGAAATTGTCGGATTCGAAGTCGCTGCGCAAAGTGCGGACCGGCCATACCGAGGGAAACGGCTGCACCGATGCATTGCCTGGGGCCAATGCCAGCCACTGTTGCCACGCCCCCTCGAGAAACTTCAGATAGCGCTCAGAGTGGACCTGGCGCAAGACCGGGGTGCTATCGACATCGGGGGCCAGCAAGGAGCAGCCCCACGCTCTGAGGCTGGCCTCCACATGATCGGCGCGCGCTGGGCTTTCGAAGCACGGCACGCGCTCTCCGCGAAAGAACTCATGGGCAGGCGCATGCCCTTGGTGCAATGGGTTGTGGTAGACCAGCATGGTGGAGTGACGACAGGATCGGCAAGAGGCCATTCACGCTGCACGCGGTGAAGGGTCGCAGAACCGTTCAGGCGACGTGTAGGCAGAAATATCTGACTGTAACGGCCAATACCCGGCCTTCATGTTCAACAGCGCGCGAACCATGAAAAAACCCTTGCAGACATGCGCCTGCAAGGGTTTGTATTGGTGGGTGATACATGGATCGAACATGTGACCCCTGCCGTGTGAAGGCAGTGCTCTACCGCTGAGCTAATCACCCGTGGTCACCCTCATTGAAAGTGCCCGAAAAATCTGTCGTGAGCTTGGTGGGTGATACATGGATCGAACATGTGACCCCTGCCGTGTGAAGGCAGTGCTCTACCGCTGAGCTAATCACCCGTGTCGCTGCGACAGCCTTCAATTATGGCACAGCTTTTCAGGCCGTCTGCAAAGATCGCCAAATTGTTTTACCGCCGCTGGCCTTGTCGATCTGCACCAGCACCTCCTCATGGGCCGCGATTTCCTGCTCGTTTGCCGGCAGCACCGGCAACGTGAAACTGCGCAGGTCGATCTGCACGAAATGGCCGCCGCCAGCGCTGTCCTGCGCGTCGTCGATGATCAGCAACGCATCCTGGCCGCGCGTGAGATTGATGTACACGTCCGCCAGCAGCTCTGCGTCGAGCAAGGCGCCGTGCAGCGTGCGCCCGGAATTGTCCACGCCCAGACGGTCGCACAACGCGTCCAGCGAGTTGCGCTTGCCCGGGTAGAGCTCCTTGGCCATGGCCAGGGTATCGGTGACGCTGTCCACAAACGTGTGCAGTGCCGGGCGCCCCAGCAGCTCGAGTTCCTTGTTCAGGAAGCCTACGTCAAACGCCGCGTTGTGGATGATGACCTCGGCCCCCTGCAGGTACTCGAGCAACTCGTCGGCGACGGCTGCGAACTTGGGCTTGTCCCTCAGAAACTCGTTGCTGATTCCGTGCACCTTGAGTGCATCCTCATGGCTGTCGCGCTCGGGATTGAGATAGAAATGCTTGTTGTTGCCCGTGAGCTTGCGCGACACCAGTTCCACGCAGCCGATTTCAATAATGCGGTCGCCCCCTTCGGCGGACAGACCGGTGGTTTCCGTATCGAGAACAATCTGGCGTGACATCGAGACTCCTGTGGCGCGGTAGGTGCGTTGCGGTGAAGCACGATGCCCGCACGGCGCATCGCGCTTCACCGCTGTGCTTCAGTGATTTTCCTTGGCGTGGTTGATTGAATACTTCGGAATTTCAACCACCAGGTCTTTCTGCGCAATGATGGCCTGGCAAGACAGGCGCGACTGGGGCTCGAGCCCCCAGGCGCGATCGAGAAGATCTTCCTCTTCTTCCTCGGCTTCATTGAGCGACTCAATACCCGAGCGCACCACCACGTGGCAGGTGGTGCAGGCACAACTCATGTCGCAGGCATGCTCGATGTTGATGTGGTTTTCCAGCAGCGCCTCGCAGATGGAAGTGCCGGCAGGTGCCGTGATCTCTGCGCCGGCGGGGCAATATTCGGGGTGGGGAAGTATCTTGATGACGGGCATGGATTGGCTCTGTTTTCAAGGACAGGGCTCGACCGCGCATCCCATTGCATAGGACGCCTTGGTGAGCGACAAAGAGAAGGATGGGCGCCTGTTCAAACGATGTCCCACGAGGCGCCGCTGACGGCCATCACACCAGAAGGTGCGCGTGATGGTGCCAGCCGCGGGCACCACTGCCATGTGGAGCGAAGAATCGCGGTGAGCAACGGATCGGCGCTGTACCAAATTCGAACAGGCTTCAAGCGTGCCTGCGGCAATTGCGCCCCGCCCCGCCGGATCCACTTTCCCCCGCCACCGGCTGCTTCGCGCGCGGCGCTGGGGAACGACACTTTTGGGTGGCAAAACATCGGTCGGAACAAACGGTGCGCGGGCTACAGGGCCTGCACGTTCTTGCCCGCCAGGGCTTCGCGAATACCGCGGTTCATGCGCTGCGCCGCGAATGCCTCGGTGCCTTTGGCCAGTGCCTGCGTCGCTGCCTCGATGGCTGCGGCGTCGTCGGCATCGCGCTGCGCGCTCAGGGCGGCCATCAGCACTTCGATGGCAACCCGCTCGGAGGGCTCCAGCACCTCGCCGTCCGCGTCCAGCGCGCTTTGCGTGGCCATCAGCATGCGGTCAGCGTCGACCCGTGCTTCCACCACGGCGCGGGTGCGCATGTCCTGCGCTGCGGTCGCGAAGCCATCCTGCAGCATGCGTGCGATCTGGTCGTCCGACAGACCGTAGGAGGGTTTCACGTCGATACGGGCTTCGACCCCACTGCCCTGCTCACGGGCGCTCACGCTCAGCAGGCCATCGGCATCGACGGTGAAAGTCACGCGGATGCGCGCAGCCCCGGCCGCTATGGGTGGGATGCCGCGCAACTCGAAGCGGGCCAGACTGCGGCAGTCCTGAACCAGATCGCGCTCGCCCTGCACCACGTGGATGGCCAGGGCCGTCTGGCCATCCTTGTAGGTGGTGAAATCCTGCGCCTTGGCCGTGGGAATGGTCTCGTTGCGGCCTACGATACGCTCGACCAGGCCGCCCATGGTCTCAATGCCCAGCGACAGCGGAATCACATCGAGCAGGAGCAAGTCGCCCGCCGTGTTGTTGCCCGCGAGCTGATTGGCCTGGATGGCAGCGCCCAAAGCCACCACCTCGTCCGGGTTGAGGTTGGTCAGCGGCTCCTTGCCAAAAAATTCAGCCACCGCGCGCTGCACCTGGGGCATGCGGGTGGATCCGCCCACCATGACCACGCCCTGCACGTCGTCGCGTGAAAGCTTGGCGTCGCGCAAGACACGGCGCACCGCCGCCATCGAGCGGGCAGTCAGGTCGGCAGTCGCGGCGTCAAAATCAGATCTTTTGACCTCGAAATGCAGGCGACCGCCTGCCATATCTGCAGTGAACGCTACGATTTCAGAAGCAGTCAGCGCCTCCTTGCAGGCCCGTGCCGCCATGCGGATCGCGGCCTTGTCGGCGGGTGTTTCGGCCGTGCGCCCCTGCTGCTTGAGCACCCAGTTGGCCAGCGCCGCGTCGTAGTCGTCACCTCCGAGGGCCGAGTCCCCACCTGTGGCGATCACTTCGAAGACGCCCTGCGTCAGCCGCAGCACCGAGATGTCGAATGTGCCGCCGCCCAGGTCATAGACCGCATAGACGCCCTCGCTGGCGTTGTCGAGACCGTAAGCAATGGCCGCCGCGGTTGGTTCGTTGATCAGGCGCAGCAAACGGATGCCAGCAAGCTGGGCGGCGTCCTTGGTTGCCTGTCGCTGGGCGTCGTCGAAATAGGCCGGCACGGTGATCACCGCACCGTACAGGTCGTCGTTGAAAGTATCCTCGGCCCGGTAGCGCAGCGTGGCGAGAATTTCCGCGCTGATCTCCACCGGCGACTTCACGCCTGCGGCCGTCACCAGCCCCACCATGCCCCCCACTCCCTGGGCCGGGTTCTGGACGAACTCGTAGGGCAGCTGCCCCGCTTGTGCCACGTCCTGCAGCCCGCGGCCCATGAAACGTTTGGCCGACGCGATGGTGTTGCGCGCATCGCTCGACTGCGCCTCCACCGCCTCGTAGCCAATTTGCCGGCCACCCTGCGCCAGGTAGCGCACCACAGACGGCAGCAGCACGCGCCCCTGTGCGTCGGGCAGACACTCGGCCACACCGTTGCGCACGGCCGCCACCAGGGAATGGGTTGTGCCCAGGTCGATGCCGACCGCGATGCGCCGCTGGTGCGGGTCGGGGGACTGGCCTGGCTCGGAAATCTGCAAAAGCGCCATGAAATTCTTGTGTTCGACGAGTGAAACCCCTGTACTGCGAAAAGCGCCGCGCGAGGGGAACTAGCGCTATTGTCCCAGTTGATCCCGCCGGCGTTCGATATCCTGCGCAAATCGCGCAATGAACATGAGGGCTCTGACCTGCCGCGCAGCGCCCGCATAGTCGCCCTGCTCATCAAGCAAGCGCGCGCAAAGAGCCAGGGCGTCGGCGCGCGCCTTGCCGACCTCGTCATCCAGGGCATCAAATTCAGAGGCCGTATGCGCGTCTTCCAGCGATTCGCGCCATTCCATCTGCTGCATCAGGAAGGCTGCGGGCATGGCGGTGTTGTCTTCGGCCTGGATGGGGGCACCATGCAACTCGCACAGGTAGGCGGCGCGGCGCATCGGGTCTTTCAAGCGCTGGTAGGCCTCATTGATGCGCACCGACCATTGCATGGCCACCCTCTGCGCCGCGGCACCCTGCGCGGCAAACCGGTCGGGGTGCGCCTCGCGCTGGAGCTCTTTCCAGCGCGCATCGAGCGCAGCCCGGTCTTGCGCGAAGCGCAGAGGCACGCCAAAGAGTTCAAAGTCGTCGGATTGAAGATTCATACTCGGTCCACCGAATCAATAAAAAACCGCCATCACGCAATGCGGTGGCGGTTTGGCAGCGGCGCAGCCGGGCAACCTCAGACGCGGAAGCTCTCTCCGCAGCCGCAGCGGTCCCGCTCATTCGGATTGTTGAACCGGAAGCCCTCATTCAAGCCTTCCCGCACAAAATCCAGTTCGGTGCCGTCAATGTAGGCAAGGCTCTTGGGATCGATCAGCACCTTGACACCGTGATTCTCGAAAACGATGTCTTCGGGCTCGGCGTCATCCACGTATTCCAGCTTGTAGGCCAGGCCTGAACACCCCGTGGTCTTCACTCCAAGGCGCACCCCGAGCCCCTTGCCTCTGCGCGCCAGGTAGCGGGTCACGTGCCGGGCGGCGGCTTCAGTCAGCGTGATGGCCATGGTCAGGCTGCGGCCACCGCAGTGCTGTGCTTGGCCTTGTAGTCGTTGACGGCGGCCTTGATCGCGTCTTCGGCCAGGATGGAACAATGGATCTTGACAGGAGGCAGCGCCAGTTCTTCGGCAATCTCGCTGTTCTTGAGCGCTGCGGCCTCGTCCAGTGTCTTGCCCTTGACCCACTCGGTCACCAGCGACGACGACGCAATGGCAGAACCGCAGCCATAGGTCTTGAACCGGGCGTCCTCGATCACGCCGGTTTCAGGATTCACCTTGATCTGCAGCTTCATCACGTCGCCGCAGGCGGGCGCACCCACCATGCCGGTTCCCACCGATTCGTCACCCTTGTCGAACGAACCCACGTTACGGGGGTTCTCGTAATGGTCCACCACTTTGTCTGAATAAGCCATGATCTGTACCTCTTCAATGCTTCAAGCTGTCAATGCGCCGCCCACTGGATGGTGCTGATGTCAATGCCGTCCTTGTACATCTCCCACAAAGGACTGAGTTCACGCAACCGGGCCACGTTTTCACGGATGGTGCCGATGGCATAGTCGATCTCTTCTTCGGTGGTGAACCGGCCAATGGTCATGCGCAGGCTGCTATGGGCCAGCTCATCGCTTCGGCCCAAAGCGCGCAAGACGTAGCTGGGTTCCAGGCTGGCCGAAGTGCAAGCCGAGCCCGAGGACACGGCCAGGCCCTTGATACCCATGATCAGGGATTCGCCTTCCACGAAGTTGAAACTCATGTTCAGGTTCTGGGGCACGCGGTGCTCCAGGCTGCCGTTGATGAACACTTGCTCGATATCCTTCAAGCCGTCGAGCAGCCGCTGCTGCAGGGCCTTGGCCTTGGCGTTGCCCTCGGCCATTTCTTCCTTGGCAATACGGAAGGCCTCGCCCATGCCCACGATCTGGTGCGTGGGCAACGTGCCGGACCGCATGCCGCGCTCATGTCCACCGCCGTGCATCTGCGCCTCCAGGCGCACACGGGGCTTGCGACGCACATACAGCGCACCGATGCCCTTGGGGCCGTAGGTCTTGTGGGCGGTCATGCTCATCAGATCGATGGGCAGCTTGCTCATGTCGATTTCGACCCGGCCCGTGGCCTGCGCGGCATCCACATGCAACAGGATGCCTTTTTCGCGGCACAGGGCGCCAATGGCCGGAATGTCCTGGATCACGCCAATCTCGTTGTTCACAAACAGGATGCTGACCAGGATGGTGTCAGCTCGCAAGGCGGCCTTCAGGGCCTCCATGTTCACCAAACCGTCTTCCTGCACGTCCAGGTAAGTCACCTCGAAGCCCTGGCGCTCGAGTTCGCGCATGGTGTCCAGCACGGCCTTGTGCTCTGTCTTGAGGGTAATGAGGTGCTTGCCCTTGCCTTGGTAAAAATGGGCAGCGCCCTTCAAGGCGAGGTTGATGGACTCGGTGGCTCCGCTGGTCCAGACAATTTCGCGTGGATCGGCTCCGATCAGGTCTGCCACCTGCACGCGGGCCTTTTCCACGGCCTCTTCGGCTTCCCAGCCCCAGGCATGGCTGCGGGACGCGGGATTGCCAAAATGTTCGCGCAGCCACGGGATCATGGCGTCCACGACGCGCGGATCGACCGGGGTTGTTGCACCGTAATCGAGATAGATGGGGAAATGCGGGGTCATATCCATGGCTGGCTCAGTAAGGGTTTCTGGCTGGCAACAAAAAGCAATACATTCAGGATGCGGTCAAGGCGCTGCCGGCCCCAGGGCCGCAACGAAAGCGTACGCCGATCAGGACTTGGCGAACACGTTGCCCAGCGCGAACACCGAATTCGGCGCATTCACGCGGATGGGCTTGACGACCGGGGTGGTCGAGATCGCACGCCGTGCCACGGGCTTGTCCTCAATCTGAACGCCCTTGGCCAATTGCTCGTCCACCAGCTTTTGCAGCGTGACGGAATCAAGAAACTCGACCATGCGCTGGTTGAGCGATGCCCACAGTTCGTGGGTCATGCAGCGCCCCGCCTCGCCCAGGCAGTTCTCCTTGCCACCGCACTGGGTCGCATCGATGGGCTCGTCCACCGAAACGATGATGTCGGCCACGGTGATGTCAGCCGCTTTGCGGGCCAGGGTGTAGCCACCGCCCGGCCCCCGGGTGGACTCGACGAGTTCATGGCGACGCAGTTTGCCGAATAGCTGCTCGAGGTAGGACAGCGAAATCTGCTGCCGTTGGCTGATGGCAGCCAGCGTGACGGGACCATTGTTCTGGCGCAACGCCAAGTCGATCATGGCAGTGACCGCAAATCGGCCTTTGGTTGTGAGACGCATCGCAAGCTCCTTGTCTAGGCTTGTTCATTGGAAAACAGCAGGCCTTGGTACTTGGCGCCAAGCCTGCCACCGTCTCCGCCCTTACCCCGCCCAGCCTTCTGGGACGGGCCCTTCATCGTGGGCTCTTTTGTTGAGTGTTTTGTGGGAGTATATCACAAATCCCTATTGAATTTGTCGGGTTAAAAAACCAACAGGTCACAAACGAACCGGAAAGTTTCTTATTCCCCAATAACCCTAGTCACAGCGAGACCGAGTCGCTGCCATGTGCTCCGAAGGCCCGGTCCTTGAGCCGCGTGAGCTGGTCGCGCACCTGCGCTGCCTGTTCAAACTCCAGATTGCGCGCATGTTCCAGCATGAGCTTTTCAAGCCGCTTGATCTCGCGCGCCACGTCTTTTTCGGACATGTCTTCCACCTTGGCACGCTGAAGGGCCTCTTGCTCCAGCCGTTCCGCATCCTTGCCCGCTTTTTCGCTGTAGACACCGTCAATCAGGTCTCTTACCCGCTTGACAATGCTGCGCGGCGTGATTCCATGGGCTTCGTTGTATGCGATCTGTTTGAGGCGCCGGCGTTCCGTCTCGCCCATGGCTTTCTTCATCGACTCCGTGATGCGGTCGGCATACAGGATGGCGTGGCCGTTCTGGTTGCGGGCAGCGCGGCCAATGGTCTGGATCAGGCTGCGCTCGGCGCGCAGAAAACCTTCCTTGTCAGCGTCCAGAATCGCCACCAGAGACACTTCAGGGATGTCCAGGCCCTCGCGCAACAGATTGATACCCACCAGTACATCGAAGCTGCCCAGCCGCAGGTCACGGATGATCTCCACCCGCTCCACGGTGTCCACATCACTGTGCAGGTAGCGCACCTTCACGCCGTTGTCGGTCAGATAGTCGGTCAACTGCTCGGCCATGCGCTTGGTGAGCGTGGTAATGAGTACGCGTTCATGCTTTTCGACGCGAATGCGTATTTCTTGCAGCACGTCATCCACCTGATGCATGGCCGGGCGCACTTCGACCACGGGGTCCACCAGGCCCGTGGGGCGCACCACCTGGTCCACCACCTGGCCAGCGTGGGTTTTCTCGTAATCGGCTGGCGTGGCCGACACGAAAATGACCTGCCGCATGCGCTGCTCGAATTCCTCGAACTTGAGCGGCCGGTTGTCCAGCGCCGAAGGCAGTCGAAAGCCGTATTCGACCAGCGTCGTCTTGCGCGCACGGTCCCCGTTGTACATGGCCGAGAGCTGCCCGATCATCTGGTGGCTCTCGTCCAGGAACATGATCGAATCCTTGGGCATGTAGTCGGTCAACGTGCTGGGCGGGTCGCCCGGCGCCGAGCCTGAGAGGTGGCGCGTGTAGTTCTCGATGCCCTTGCAGTGCCCCACTTCGCTGAGCATCTCCAGATCAAAGCGCGTGCGTTGCTCGAGCCGCTGCGCCTCCACCAGCTTGCCTTCGGCCAGCAATTGCTGCAGGCGCTCGGCCAGTTCGATCTTGATGGTCTCCACCGCCGCCAGAACCTTGTCGCGCGGCGTGACGTAGTGGCTGCTGGGGTACACGGTAAAACGCGGAATCTTCTGCTTGACGCGGCCCGTGAGCGGGTCAAAGAGCTGCAGGCTCTCGATCTCGTCGTCAAACAGTTCAATGCGAATGGCCAGCTCCGAGTGTTCGGCCGGAAACACGTCGATGGTGTCCCCGCGCACACGGAATTTGCCGCGCGAGAAATCGGCTTCGTTGCGCTGGTACTGCATGCGGATCAGCTGGGCAATCACGTCGCGCTGGCCAAGTTGGTCGCCCACGCGCAGCGTCATCACCATGCGGTGGTAGCTCTCGGGCTCGCCGATGCCGTAGATGGCCGACACGGTGGCCACGATCACCACGTCGCGCCGCTCCATCAGGCTCTTGGTGCAGGACAGCCGCATCTGCTCGATGTGCTCGTTGATCGCGCTGTCCTTCTCGATGAACAGGTCACGCTGCGGCACGTAGGCCTCGGGCTGGTAGTAGTCGTAGTAGCTCACGAAGTACTCGACGGCGTTCTTGGGGAAGAACTCGCGGAACTCGCTGTAGAGCTGTGCAGCCAGCGTCTTGTTGGGCGCGAACACGATGGCCGGGCGGCCCATGCGGGCGATCACATTGGCCATGGTGAACGTCTTGCCCGAGCCCGTCACGCCCAGAAGCGTCTGAAAGGTTTCGCCATCGCGCAGCCCCTCCACCAGCTTGTCGATGGCCTCGGGCTGGTCGCCCGCCGGGGGGTACGGCTGGAACAGTTCAAAAGGCGAATCGGGAAAGCGAACAAACTCCCCCTCTGGCGTGGATGGCGCGGTTTCGGTCAGTTCCAGCATGGGCGTGGTCAACGTTGGCGGTGGGCGGGCCGTTAAAATCGGCGGAACCTGGCACAGTACACCACGCCCGGATTCTTCGCTACTGACAACCTTTCAAGGATTTTCATGTCTCTGTTCACCGCCGTCGAAATGGCCCCCCGCGACCCCCATCCTGGGTCTCAACGAGCAATTCAACGCCGACACCAACCCCAACAAGGTCAACCTGGGCGTGGGCGTCTATTTCGACGACAACGGCAAGCTGCCCCTGCTGCAGTGCGTGCAAGCCGCTGAAAAGACCATGATGGAAAAGCCCACCGCCCGTGGCTACCTGCCCATCGACGGTATTGCCGCCTACGATGCCGCCGTGAAGGGCCTCGTGTTCGGAGCTGACTCTGAAGTAGTCAAGGGCGGCCGCGTGGCCACGGTGCAGGCCATTGGCGGCACCGGCGGCCTGAAGATCGGCGCCGACTTCTTGAAAAAGATCAGCCCCAACGCCACCGTGCTGATCTCCGACCCCAGCTGGGAAAACCACCGCGCGCTGTTCACCAACGCCGGCTTCCCGGTGGACACCTACCCCTACTTCGACCAGAGCGCCAACGGCGGCCTGGGCGGCATCAACTTCGAAGGCATGCTGGCCAAACTGAAGGCCGCCGCAGCCGGCACCATCGTGCTGCTGCATGCCTGCTGCCATAACCCCACCGGCTACGACATCACCCCTGCCCAGTGGGACCAGGTCATTGCCGTGGTGAAGGAGCGCAACCTCACCGCCTTCCTGGACATGGCCTACCAGGGCTTTGGCTACGGTATCGCTGAAGATGGCGCCGTGATCGCCAAGTTCGTGGCTGCCGGCCTGAACATCTTCGTGTCCACCAGCTTCTCCAAGAGCTTCAGCCTGTACGGCGAGCGCGTGGGCGCCCTGAGCGTGGTGGGCAGCACCAAGGAAGAAACCGACCGCGTGCTGAGCCAGCTCAAAATCGCCATCCGCACCAACTACTCCAACCCACCCACCCATGGTGGTGCCATCGTGGCCGCCGTGCTGGGCAACCCCGAGCTGCGCGCTCTGTGGGAAAAGGAACTGGGCGAGATGCGCGTGCGCATCAAGGCCATGCGCCAGAAGCTGGTGGACGGCCTGAAGGCCGCCGGCGTGACCAAGGACATGTCCTTCATCACCACGCAGATCGGCATGTTCAGCTATTCGGGCCTGTCCAAGGACCAGATGGTGCGCCTGCGCAGCGAGTTCGGTGTGTACGGCACCGACACCGGCCGCATGTGCGTGGCTGCGCTCAACAGCAAGAACATCGACTACGTCTGCCAGGCGATTGCCAAGGTCATCTGATCTGACTGAAGAAGCGGCGCTGCGGCGCCGATTCACGAGCGAAGCGCTCCAGAACCCGCACAACGCGGCCATTCTGGAGCGTTTACCGCTTCTGGGCCTGCCGGATGCCTGGCTTGTGGCTGGCTGCCTCTTCCAAACCGTTTGGAATCTGCGCTCGGGGTTTGCGCCCACGGCGCACATCAAGGACTACGACCTGTTCTACTTCGACGCGTCAGACCTGTCCGAAGCGGCAGAACAAAAGGTGCAAGCCCGCGTCACCGCCCTCTTTGCCGACCTGCTCGTCACCGTGGAGGCAAAGAACCAGGCGCGCGTACATCTCTGGTACGAGCACTGGTTCGGCTACCCGTACGACGCACTCGAGTCCGCGCGCCGGGGTATTGATCGGTTTCTGGTGCCCTGCACCTGCGTGGGCCTGCAGCCCGGCGCACAGGCGCCGACAGATGCGCCAACCCTGTACGCCCCGTATGGCCTCAAAGAACTGTATGCCGGAATCTTGCGGCCCAATCCGCTGTGTCCCCATCTGCCGCTGTTCGAGGCCAAGGCCCGGAGTTACCGTGAACGCTGGGGCTGGCTGGAAACCCGGGAGATGGTTCGCCCCCATCGGGCGGCCCCACCCTCTGACTCAAGACTTTCAGGCCCCTAGCGCAGGATTGGCGGTCGTAAGAAGCTATCAGAAGTAGAGCAAATCAACATCACCCCCACAGCACTGACCGCATCGAAATCGACGCGGATTGGTAGCCGGTGTTGAAAAAGCGCGGCATTTCGCTGGCTTCCACCGCACCCGCGGCATACAGCAGGGGCAGGTAATGCTCATGGGTAGGATGCGCCTGCCGGGCCACGGCGCCCAGCTTTTGAAAGTCCTGCAAGGCCGCCAGTTGGCCTTTCTTGATCTGCTCCTGGACCACGGTGTCGAACTCGGTGGCCCAGTCGTAAGCCTCGTTGGACGCCGTGCCACGGCGCGTGGCGCGCAGGTTGTGCACCACGTTGCCGCTGCCCACGATCAGCACGCCACGTTCGCGCAGGCCCTTGAGCTGCTGGCCCAGCTTGTAATGCTCGGCCGGGGCACGGCTGTAGTCCATGCTCAGCTGCAGCACCGGAATGTCGGCCCTGGGAAACATGGGCTTGAGCACCGACCAGGTGCCATGGTCCAGCCCCCATTCACCTTCGTCCACGCCCAGCGGGCCGCCCGTGGCGGGTGAGCGCAGCTCGCCCGCCAAGCTGCGCGCCACCTGCGGCGCACCGGGGGCCGGGTACTGCTGGTCGAACAGCGCCTGCGGAAAGCCGCCAAAGTCGTGGATGGTCTTGGGATGGGCCATGCCGGTCAGTTGCCAGCCGCCGCGTGTGAGCCAGTGGGCAGACACACACAGAATGAGCTGCGGCTGCGCGGCGCGCGCCAGCAGTTCCGCGCCCATGGACTGCCAACTGCGGCGCCAGGCGTTGTCTTCAATGGCGTTCATGGGGCTGCCATGGCCCACGAAAAGCACCGGCATGCGGGGCGACGGTTTCAATGCCCCCAGCGCGCTGGCGGTGGCCGCGCTGCTCAACGAGGTGGTCATAAAAGCTCCCGGAAAGGCGGCCAGGCCCGCAAGGGCGGCCAAAGAAGTTCTGCGGTGCATGGAGAGGGAGCGTAACAAATGGTGGTGACCCGGGAAGGGAGACCGGCCCGCGCCCGGAAGTTCCTGAACGCGTGCTCTGAGTGCGCCCCCAGACACGCCCAACCTCTTTCTCGCTGTCGTCCACGTACAGCCCCAATGTCCGTGCCCCGCCGCCACTCTCGTTTTTTTCCGCTTCGGGCTCCGCATGGGCGGCCGCCGGAGCAACCCGTCCAGCACCCTCATGCGTGGCATTGCGCCTGAACCGCCAAGCAGGCCCTCTCCCTCATGCGCTCGACGCCAAGGTTGGGCCCTGTACCGACACCCAGATGCGGACCCCACGTCGCGAGGGCTCAGTCAGGGCTTCTGCACTCTCGAGTCCGCCACCGAAAAGCGCCCTCCAGTGCGGACCACTCCGCAGCCACGGCCGCCCACCCGAAACCGACCTTGTGTACCCATGGCTGGGCTGCCGGGCAACGCCGTTTCAGATGCTGGACGACGTGGAGATTGTCGTGCACGCACTTCTCCCGAGGCCTTGAGCTGCGCTCCGAAACTCACTTTTTGATAGCTGCAACCTCTTTATTCATGAGCACTGCCATCGCATAAGACCCAGAATCTGGATCAACACCAGAAGCCGCCCGCGCGTGGTTAAGGTGTAAATGGGCCGATGGACTACACGCTCCCCGCGCCGATGCCGTTTCAATGCGAATTGACTCAACACCATCGGGAGATGCCATGAAATCCCTCATCCTTGACTCTTCCATGACCAGCATGGCCGGCGTTTTCTACCCCACCGGGCATGTGTTCGCGCTGTTTCCCGACGAAGACTGCGTGCGCCAGGCGGCGACCGCTCTGCAGCAGGCGAACGTCACCGGCGACACCTGCTATGCGTCGCCTGAGGCCATCCTGCAGGAAATCGTGCAGACACTGGGCACCGCCGACACCCCGCTGCCGTCGGTGGGCGCTGAGGGCGACATCGTGCGGCGCATGGCCGATCTGGCCGCCACCGGCCACCACGGGTTGCTGCTGCGCATGAACGACAAGGACGACCCCGCTCAGGTGGCCCATGCACTGGCAGCCGAAGGCGCCGTTGCGGCCTTCTATTACCGGACGTTCGTCATCGAGGACCTGATCGCGCCACCCGCCGCCGCCGCCTCCCCTTCGGTCACGGTGGGCACCCACGCGGCAGACACCTGAGCAGGCGCGATGCACTGGGCGCGGCCGCACCCTCGCTCCGTCGCGTCGGGGTGCTGCGCCACCGGCCACGGGGTGGCGCGGCCGGGCATGGCCTGGTCCTGCACACCCCGCAGCATCCTGCGTCACGCCGAGGGCGCGAGCGAAGGCACTGAAACGGCTGCACCGAGCACATGAAGCACTGCAGCTTCGCCCCAACTTCTGCCAGCGCCACCGCCGGGCCGTCACAGCCAGACGGAACGGGGCCATGCCTGGAGCACGGTGGTGAAGGCAGGCGCGAGGCCAAGGTCAGGCTCCTGCCAGGGCCGCACCCATCAGCCATGGGATTGGCGGGTGCCCGCGGCTGCGTTCACCGCTGGCGCGAAAGGCCCACTATGCTCGCGCACAGCAGGCCAGCCCCCACGAGTTGCCGCATGCCCATGCTTTCGCCCAGCAGCGCCACCGCCAGCACGATGGCAACCAAAGGCTCCACCAGCGTGGCGGTCACGACGGCCGTGGGCCCCAAACGCCGGGCGCTCCAGGCAAAAATGACATAGGCGATGGCCGTGGTGACGACGCCCGTGTACCCGGCCCCCGCCCACTGCCACGCCCCCCGGGGCCAGGTCACGCCCTGATAGCAGGCTACCGCAGCGGTGCACAAGGTGGCGGCAGCCATCCCCCAGGCTGACGCAGCCAACGGCGACACCGCCTGCGGCATGCGCGCGTTGCCCAGCACGACCAGGGTGTACGCCGCCGCCGAACCGAGCGACCACATCACCCCTCGCCACTGCCCCACAGCCAAGTCTTGGCCACCCACTGGTGCCACCACCAGGGCGGAGCCCATCAGCGCAGCCGCCAGGCCCGTGAGCAGCGGCACGGTGGCGCGCTCGTAGCCCCGCAGCAGGGACACTGCAGTCACCAGCACAGGGGCGCAACAGATCGAGATCACCGTGGCCAGCGCCGCGCCCACGTGGGTGATGGCCACGAACCAGCAACCGACGCTCAGGGCCATGGCCGCTCCCGTGCCAGCCATCAGCCCCTTCACGCGCCATGGAAGCCGGGGCCAGGCACCGCGGTCCTGGGCCTGCGCCGCCGAGCGCCCGGACCACAACGCTCCAAGCAACAGGAGCGGCAGCCCCAGGGCGAACCGCGCCAGCGCCAGGCTGGCGGGCGCCATGCCCGCATCCAGCAATTGCTGGGCTACCAGGGCACCTCCACCCCACAGCGATCCAGCCAACAACACACCGCCCCATGCCAGGGCGGCCTTTGAATTTTTCATGCAATTTCTCCCGTTCCGCGCGTGCAGGCCGCTCAGGCCACACGCGCGCGTTCAAGCCGTGCCGCCGCTGGCAGCACAGTCCGCTGAGCCACCCGGGGGGCGGCCCTGAATCAGCAGAAAGAGGGAGGAGAAAGAAGACGCATCGCGCCTGAATGCTAGCAGTTCACCGCAGCGCGTGCGGCGGGAGGGAGGCCGCCACCGAACCCGGCCCGCACCGACTTCGAAAAACAATCCGGGATTGAAAGCCGGGCCCGGAACTCGGCTGGGCTGGGCTGGACTGGACTGGACTGGACTGGACTGGACTGGACTGGACTGGACTGGACTGAATTGTCCCGGTGATTGCCAGCCCCACTGAGAAAAACCCGCCTGCAGCGCTCGCCCACCAAGCGCCTCCTGCTCCATTTTTGATAGCAACGTTTGCGGCGCCGGAGGCGGCTGCGTCAGCGCGGCCTGCGGCTGCCCGGCTTGGCTGCCCCGGTGGCGCGGGGCGGAAGGCCGGTGTGCTGGGTCAGCACGCGGCCCTTCTGGGGCTGGACGGGCACCGCAGACTTGGCCTCGGCAGGCGTGGAGTTCTTGCGCCGCGCGCTCTCGTAGCACCCGCCAGTCACCGGCTGGAAGGTGGGGATCAGGTGGTGCTTGCCATTGCCGATCAGGTCGGCGCGGCCCATGGCCTTGAGCGCCTCGCGCAGCAGCGGCCAGTTGTTCGGATCGTGGTAGCGCAGAAAGGCCTTGTGCAGGCGCCTGCGTTTCTCGCCGCGCACGATGGGTACCTCCTCGCTGTCGCGCGTGATCTTGCGCAGCGGGTTCTTGCCCGAGTGGTACATCGCCGTGGCGCTGGCCATGGGGCTGGGGTAGAAAGCCTGCACCTGGTCGGCGCGAAAGCCATTTTTCTTGAGCCAGATGGCAAGGTTCATCATGTCTTCGTCGCTGGTGCCAGGGTGGGCCGCGATGAAATAGGGGATGAGGAACTGCTTCTTGCCCGCTTCAGCGGTGAACTTCTCGAACAGCGTCTTGAACTTGTCGTAGTTGCCGATGCCCGGCTTCATCATCTTGGTGAGCGGGCCGGATTCGGTGTGCTCGGGCGCGATCTTCAGGTAGCCACCCACGTGGTGCTGCACCAGTTCCTTGACATATTCGGGGGACTGGATGGCCAGGTCGTAGCGCAGGCCCGAGCCGATCAGGATCTTCTTCACGCCCTTGATCGCCCGGCCGCGGCGGTAGATCTTGATGAGCGGATCGTGGTTGGTGGTGAGGTTCTGGCAGATGCCGGGGTAGACGCAGCTCGGCTTGCGGCAGGCGGCCTCGATCTCGGGCGAGCGGCAGCCCAGCCGGTACATGTTGGCCGTGGGGCCGCCCAGGTCGGAGATGGTGCCAGTGAAGCCCTGCACCTTGTCGCGGATGTCCTCGATCTCGCGGATGATGGAATCTTCGGAGCGGCTCTGGATGATGCGCCCCTCGTGCTCGGTGATCGAGCAGAAGGTGCAGCCGCCAAAGCAGCCGCGCATGATGTTGATAGAGAAGCGGATCATCTCCCACGCCGGAATCTTGGTGGCGCCGTCGTAGCGGCCACGCTCGTCGGCATAGCGTGGGTGCGGGTTGCGGGCGTAGGGCAGGTCGAAGATGTGGTCCATCTCCGCCGTGGTGAGCGGAATGGGCGGAGGGTTGAGCCACACGTCGCGCGCCGTGGCACCCTCGCCGTGCGCCTGAACGAGCGCGCGGGCGTTGCCGGGGTTGGTTTCGAGGTGCAGCACGCGGTTGGCGTGGGCATAGAGCACCGGGTCGCTCTTGACCTGCTCGTAGCTGGGCAGCCGGATCACGGTGCGCTCGCGCGGCGGGCCCTTGTGCTTGCCCTGCAGGGCCGGGTTGGGCACGAAGGTGAGCGCGTGGGTTGCACTCGCCGTTTTTGCGTCTTTTTGGCCTGCCGCGCTTGCTGTGTCTGCGTCAGCAGCTATTGAAACAGAAGCATCTTCCTTGCTGCAACTGCTGCCCTGCCCCGCAGCCTGTTCGCTGGTGGTCTGGTAGGGGTTGATGTGCTCGTCCACGCGGCCGGGCAGATCGACGCTGCTGGAATCGATTTCGAACCAGCCCTCAGGGGTGGTGCGGCGCACAAAGGCCGTGCCCCGCACGTCGGTAATCTGCTCGATTGGCTCGCGTGCGGCGATGCGGTGGGCCACCTCGACCAGGGCGCGCTCGGCATTGCCGTACAGCAATAGGTCGCACTTGGCATCCACCACGATGGAGCGGCGCACCTTGTCGCTCCAGTAGTCGTAATGGGCAATGCGGCGCAGGCTGCCTTCGATGCCTCCCAGCACAATGGGCACATCCTTGTAGGCCTCGCGGCAGCGCTGGCTGTAGACGATGGCGGCGCGGTCGGGGCGCTTGCCCGCCACGTCGCCGGGGGTGTAGGCATCGTCACTGCGGATCTTGCGATCGGCCGTGTAGCGGTTGATCATCGAATCCATGTTCCCGGCCGTGACGCCCCAGAACAGGTTGGGCTTGCCCAGCGCCTTGAACGGCTCGGCGCTCTGCCAGTCGGGCTGGGCGATGATGCCCACGCGAAAGCCCTGCGCCTCCAGCGTGCGCCCGATCACGGCCATGCCGAAGCTGGGGTGGTCGATGTAGGCGTCGCCCGTAACCAGCACCACGTCGCAGCTGTCCCAGCCCAGCTGTTCCATTTCGGCGCGGCTCATCGGCAGAAACGGGGCATTGCCAAAGCGCTTGGCCCAGTACGGGCGATAGCTGGTCAGCGGCTTGGCGGCGCGCGTGAAAAAAGAGACGTCAACGGGGGCGTTCATGCGGGTGCGGCCGCCCATGGGCATGGTAGGCGCGGTCGTGGTGGGTAACCGGCCATTTTAAGGCGGCAGCCCGTTTTTGTCGCCCTTTGGGTGCTTGCCCTCTCTCAGGCAAGGGCATGCATGGCGGTCGCAGATACTTGCTTTTGTCAACCATTTACATGACATTGGCAGGCATGAACACGCCACCCAACCCCTCTGCCCCACACCACCCGCCCTCGGCTGCCGCCGTGAAGGCCGTGCGGCGGTTCAACCGCTTTTTCACGCGCCGCGCGGGCGTGTTGGCGCCCTACCTGGGCAGCCCGCTGTCACTGACCGAGGTGCGCGTGCTGTACGAGCTGGCGCACCGCAAGACCCCCGTTGCCAGCGAACTGGCCCGCGACCTGGGGCTGGACGGCGGCTACCTCAGCCGCATTCTTCGGCGGTTTGAAGCGGCGGGCTGGCTGCGGCGCAGCGCCAGCCCCCGGGACGCCCGCCAGAGCGTGCTGGCCCTCACCCCCGAGGGGCGTGACACCTTCGAGCCTCTGCAGCAGCGCTCGCGCGACGAGGCCGCAGCGCTGCTCGCGCCCCTGCCGCCGGCCCACCAGCAGGAGCTGGTGGCGGCAATGGAACGCATCGAAGCCTTGCTCGACCCTGCGCATGCCGCCCAAGCCCCCACCCGCCTGGCGGTGCTGCGCGATCTGCAGCCGGGCGATATCGGCTGGGTGGTACAGCAGCATGGCGAGATCTACTGGCGCGAATACGGGTGGGACAGCCGCTTCGAAGCCCTGGTGGCCGATATTGCCGCGCAGTTTGTGCGCAAGTTTCAGCCCGCCTGGGAAAAGGCCTGGATTGCCGAGCTGGGGGGCGAGCGCGTGGGTGCCGTGTTCGTGGTGCGCAAATCCGCCACCACCGCGCAGTTGCGGATGCTCATCCTCTCACCCCAGGCGCGCGGCCTGGGGCTGGGCGCCCGACTGACGGACGAGTGCATCGCCTTTGCACGTGCCAAGGGCTACCGAAAAATGGTGCTCTGGACCAACAGCTGCCTGACCACGGCGCGCAGCATCTACGCCCGGCGCGGCTTCCGCCTGGAAAAATCCGAAGCTTATGAAGGGTTTGGCCAGAGCCTCGTGGGAGAGACCTGGTCGCTCAAGCTCTGATCGATCTGACCGCGTTAGCGGTACGGCCCCAGCCCACGGGCCGACATACCCACAGGGCCGTGCGAGATGGTGATCACCGCGTTACAAGGCGCAGCCTTGCCCTAAAGCCCCAGGCAATTGGCGTACGGAACCGCCCCGCAGGCCGGGCACCAGCCCGATCTTCGGGCCTGCTACCACTCCCCCGCCTCCCGCACGCGCTGCGCAAGATCGGGAAACGACGCCTCTTCTGCCCCGGCAGATGGTGCACACGCTGCACTGCCGGCAGGTGCGGAAGGCGCTGCCGCACGCACCGCCGTCTCGGCCGGGCTACCGAAGCGGCCGAAGACATGGCTGGAGAGGGCTTTGGGCAGCGCAGCGGTCACAACAGGGTCGGCCATGGTGGTTCCTTCAACGGTGGAGTCTCTGCGGTACAGGGACTGCTTTTGGGCCAAAGCCCGCCAGCGCTGTGCAACGCATTCCACACCCAACGCGCCAACCCCGCAGCAGGTGCACCCGCGCGGCGGAATTCTCCACCGCGGCGGGTTAAGCTCGCGCCCCATGCCTCAGACCCTGGCCGCGCCCGTTCACAGCGAAATCGTCATCAAGAAAAGCCGCTTCATCGGCTGCGTGCAACCCATGGCCGACCGCGCCAGCGCCCAGGCGCACGTGGATGCGCTCTGGAAGCAGCACCCGGGCGCCGCCCACATCTGCTGGGCCTTGCTGGCCGGCGGGCAATCGGCTGCCGTGGACGACGGCGAGCCGGGCGGCACCGCGGGCCGCCCCATGCTCGACGTGCTGCGCCACCAGGATCTCGAAGGCGTACTGGCCACCGTGGTGCGCTACTTCGGCGGCGTCAAGCTGGGTGCGGGGGGGCTCGTGCGCGCCTACACCGACTGCGTGGCGCAGGCCCTGATCGCAGCCCCCAAGGTACAGCTTCAGCGCATGGCTACGCTGCAGTGCCTGGTTCCGTATGCGCTCGAAGGCCTGCTGCGTCGCGAAATTGAAGCGGCCGGCGCTGCGCTGGTGGACGTGCAGCACGGCTCGCTCGTCACCCTGCAGATGCGCCTGCCCGAGGCGCAAGCCGCTGCCTTCATGCAGCGCATCAACGACCAGGGCCAGGGCCGCGTGGGGTGGACGGACGCAGCCACCCTCTGAGCAGGGCCAGGTGCCCACCTTCCACCATCGTCTGGTCACCACGGGCCCTGCCCCCGGGTCGTTGGTGAACATGGATGGCACAGGCTGCCACGCAAAAGGCCTGCGCGCCTACAGCGAAACCGGCACTTGCGGGGCAGACTGCGGCTTTTTCCGGCCCGAGGAGGCATTGCATGAGCCAGCCGCTCGACACCCTCATCATCGGCGCAGGCACAGCGGGCCTGGCTGCCCTGCGCGAAGTGCGAAAGCGCACCGACCGCTTTCTCATCGTCAATGAAGGCCCCTGGGGCACCACCTGCGCGCGCGTGGGCTGCATGCCCTCCAAGGCGCTGATCGAGGCGGCCAACGCTTTCCACCGCCGCCACGCCTTTGCCGATTTCGGTTTGCGCGGCGCCGATACCGTGGAGGCCGACATCGCCGCCGTGCTCGAACGCGTGCGCAAACTGCGCGACGGATTTGCCAAAGGTGCGCGCCAGGCGACCTCCCGGCTGGGCCCCGCCTGCATCACGGGCCGGGCCACCGTGCTGGACCCGCACACCGTAGACATCGACGGCAGAAGGCACAGCACCCGCAGCATCATCATCGCCACCGGCTCCCGCCCCCGCGTGCCCGACGCGTGGCTGGCCTTTGGCGAGCGCATGCTCACCACCGACACCCTGTTCGAGCAGCCCACGCTGGGCCCGCGCGTGGCCGTGATCGGCATGGGCGCCGTTGGGGTTGAAATCGCGCAGGCGCTGGCCCGCCTGGGCCTGGAAGTGGCCGCCTTCACCACGGACGACACCGTCGCCGGCCTGAAGGACCCCGCCCTCAATGCAGAACTGATGGCCGTGCTCAAGGAAGATGTGGTGTTGCACACAGGCGCTCCGGCCGATCTGCGCGAAGTGCCCGGCGGCATTGAAGTGCGCAGTGGCCCCAACCGCGTGGTGGTGGACCAGGTCATCGCGGCCATGGGCCGGGTGCCCAACATCGAGTGCCTGGGCCTCGAGAACCTGGGCGAACCGCTCGATCCGCATGGTATGCCCGCCGTCAATCCGCAGACGCTGCAGATCGGCAATTTGCCCGTGTACCTCGCGGGCGATGCCAATGCCCAGGTGCCGCTGCTGCACGAGGCCACCGACGAAGGCCATATCGCGGGGATGAACGCCCTGGCCGAAACACCCACACGCTTTCAGCGCCGCACGCCCCTGTCCATCGTGTTTTGCGACCCCCAGGTAGCCGTGGTGGGGAAGCCGCTGGCCGGCCTTGAGGCAGCCGAAGTTGCCACGGGGGCCGCCAGTTTCGAGGACCAGGGCCGTGCCCGTGCGGCCCTGCGCAACCGGGGGCTTTTGCACGTGCACGCCGACCGCAGCACGGGCCGCCTGCTGGGTGCCGAGATGTGCGCGCCCGACGGCGAACACCTCGCCCACCTGCTGGCCCTGGCCGTACACCGCAAACTCACCGTGCACGAGATGCTTGGCATGCCCTTCTACCATCCGGTCCTGGAAGAAGGCCTGCGGTCAGCGCTGCGGGATGCGGCGCGCCAGTTGCCCGGCAGCCCGGACTCCGATCTGGCCTCGTGCATGGCCCTGGGCGTGCCGGCGCTTGAATAAGCACCACCCTCTGAGTTCATCCGTGCGGCACCGCACCGGCAGGGGCGCGTGTAACAGCACTCAAGCCAAGCCGGCAACACGCCGATATAGCACCATCACCCTCAAGGAACCGCCATGGATGTCGCACTCACCAACAGCATCGTCAAGACCGCCACAGCCATGGCCAGCCGCGAAACCGCCGATGCCGTGCAGGTCACCGTGCTGAAGAAGGCCCTCGACACCCAGGCCAGCGCAGCAGCCACCCTGCTGCAGGCACTGCCCCAGCCGCCGCTGGCCACCTCAGGCACGCTGGGCACCCAGCTCAACACGTTTGCCTGAACCTACACGACACGCGAAGCTCTCCAAGGCATAGCATTTGCAGCCGCCCTTCGGGCGGCTTTTTTTCACTAATTGACACACAACATATGCTTTTTATTTAAAAAGAGTATATTAGTGATCATGTCACATGATCTCATTGCCAGCTTGGCGCTGGCACGCAAGGCCGCCGGACTCACCCAGGCCCAACTGGCCGAGAGGGCCGGTCTGTCCCGCATGACGGTGCAGCGCACCGAAGGTGGGGAGCTTGACCCGCGTTTCTCCACTCTGGCGGAAATGGCCCGGGTGCTGGGCATGGATCTGATGGCCGTGCCCAGCAGCCTGCGCCCCAGCCTGCAGGCGTTCGTTCAGTCGGGCGGCAAGTTCCTGGGCCAGCCCCAAGGGGCCGACGCCCCGCCCTCCGTGGTCGACAAGCTGAGGGTGGGCGGCTGACGCGCAGGCCCGTCGAAGCACACCATGAGCACCGCCATCCGCTACCTGCGCTGCTATCTGCACCGCCCCAGCAGCGCCGGGGGCGGGCGCGAGGCCATTGGCTACCTTTCGCAATACGGTGACATCCTGCGCGTGTCGTTTGACGAGAGCTACATTCGCAACCCCGAACGCCCGACCCTCTCGCTGAGCTACCAGGGCGCCGATGAGGCGGCCACGCAGCAGATCCTGGCTTCGGCCCGCGACGCGCGGTTGGTGCGCACCGATGGGCGCTGGCCGGTGTATTTTCAGAACCTGCTGCCCGAGGGCCACAACCGCGAGCGCCTCGCACGCGAGCGCGGCTGCAGCCCCGACGACGAGTTCGAGCTGCTGGCCGCCGCCGGACACGACCTGATGGGCGCGCTGGAGGTCGAGCCCGTACCCGCGCAGGACGGCATTCCGGACGTGGTGCGGCACTGGCACACCACGCAGGGCCTGGATGTGCTCGAACCCGGGTTTGTCGAATACCCGGTGGAAGACGCGGCATCGCTGCCC
>NZ_ACQT01000017.1 GCF_000175235.1 Acidovorax delafieldii 2AN
GAACCCGCGCCGCCGCCCGCGATGACGCCGATGAAGGCGAACTGCGAGCCGCCGGTGAACATGAGCAGGCTCAGGGCCATGGCCTGCCACACGGTCAGGCCGGCCGCCACGGCGAGCGCGCCGAAGGAGATGCCGTAGAGCCCGGTGGCGGCGGCAATCGACAGGCCCACGCGAATGGCGGGGGTCCAGGTGGCAGGGCGTAAGGTGGGAGAAGGGGGACTCATTTGCTCTTTTTTTGATAGCTATTAGCGCTTTCCAGATAAGCGCCAATGCCCAAAACCCCTAAAAACTGCCTGAGCGACTGCTCAGCGGCTAGGGGTGGAGAGGGTTGGCGAAGCAGCGCTCGATGGTTCGGCGTGAGGTCAGCCACACGTCGTACTCCGCCCCGCTGTGGCCCAGCGCCAGCAGCTCTTCCAGCATCACCGTCACCTTCACGCCATTGGGCGTGCCCAGTGAGTAGAGCTGCAGCGGGTGCTTGCCCACAGGTAGCTCTTTATCGTGCGTGGCCCCGGCAATCGGCCGGTTGATGCTGGCGAACTGGCCGCCGTTTTCCTTGTTCCATTGCCAGATGGCGGGGGGGGGTGTAGGGGGTGGGGTTGGGCACGCGGGACTTCGTGCGACTTTGTTGAAATTTGGCGAGCCTACCAGCAGGCTAGCCGATTTCTACCAACAAAAAATTTCAAACATCAACCTTCTAGAATAATCAGACCATCAATAGTTTTAATCAAACTTTCGATATCTATTTCAAAAAATTCTCCCGATTTTTTGCTAGCGCAAAGAGAGTCATGAACTCTTTGCTCAACAATATATGGGTCTTTCGTGCGCCAATATTTAACAACACCAAATGGGGAAGGCAATCCATATTGTCTTGATATTTGGGCAGCACGATTATCTGGATTGCCAGCAGTAAATCCAATCTTAAAAACACCAGGCATCAAATCATTACTCAAAACATACAAAAATCCACTTTCCACCTTACTATGCACAATATCAATTGATTTCCATTTTTCCATCGACGCCTGCCGCTCGACTAACGCCTCCTTTGATCTATTGTCGCGTTCATTCTGAGCCTTTACATATATCTCTTCTTTTTCTCGCTCATGCTCAGAGGATTGAAATTCAATATAAGCTATTAGCTCTTCCGCGTGCTTGCGTGCAGCCTCAAAAAAATCCCAAATAAAACCAATCGCATCTTGAATTTCCCCACCACAACGCCCGACATTGTATGCATCATAAAGCACAGCTTTATATTCAAAATGTCTCGCCCAAGTATTACCACTCTGCCAATCAACGTCACTTCTACTCAGTTTATGAGCTTCAATTTTCCCACTCGACAACTGATCCACCAACGAATTCTGAATAGCAACCTTTTCGAGCGCACGGGGGATCATATAGGTAAAAAAATCTTTCAACTTATCACCAGCACCCGGCATGCCACAAGCCTCATCAACAACCTCTCTATTACTATATGACTCTATATTTTTATCAATCCATTTTTTGTTATACGGCCAAGGCTTCGGCATAACAATTAACTTCGGCAAAGTAGACTCCGAGTTCGAAGCCAAATATTTTTGCGGCATATTCAATATAAATTTGAAAATTCAGAACATTAAAAGACAATTACTGATGCTCTTTGAAATATAAAAATACATTCATTCATCAAAATTATCTCCCCCTGCTCAATGTGCCTTATCCCAATTAGCCCCCACCCCCACCTCAGCCAATAGCGGCACTTTCAACGCCGCCACCTCCGCCATCAGGCGCGGGATGTGGCCGCGCAGCCAGTCCACCTCGCCCTCGGGCAGCTCGAACACCAGTTCGTCGTGCACCTGCATGATCATCTTGATGCCGGGCTTGTGGGCGTCCAGCTCTTTCTGCACGGCCACCATGGCCAGCTTGATGAGGTCGGCCGCCGTGCCCTGCATGGGGGCGTTGATGGCGGCGCGCTCGGCGCCCGCGCGGCGCGGGCCGTTGGGGGAGTTGATCTCGGGCAGGTACAGGCGGCGGCCGAACACCGTCTCGACGTAGCCGCGCGCCTTGGCCTGGGCCTTGGTTTCGTCCATGTACTGCTTCACGCCGGGGTAGCGCTGGAAGTAGCGGTCGATGTAGGCGGCGGCGGCCTTGGTCTCGATGCCCAGGTTTTTCGCCAGGCCGAAGCTGCTCATGCCGTAGATCAGGCCGAAGTTGATGACCTTGGCGTAGCGGCGCTGCTCGCTCGTCACCTGGTCCAGCGCCACGCCGAACACCTCGGCGGCGGTGGCGCGGTGCACGTCCAGACCGGCGTGGAAGGCGTGCAGCAGCGCGTGGTCGCCGCTGATGTGGGCCATGATGCGCAGCTCGATCTGGCTGTAGTCGGCGCTGGCGATCACGCAGCCGGGCGGCGCCACGAAGGCCTCGCGCACACGCCGGCCCTCGGCCGTGCGGATGGGGATGTTCTGCAGGTTCGGGTCGTTGCTCGACAGGCGGCCGGTGACGGCCACGGCCTGCGCGTAGTGCGTGTGCACGCGGCCGGTGCGCGGCAGGGCCAGCTGGGCCAGCTTGTCGGTGTAGGTGCCCTTGAGCTTGGTCAGGCTGCGGTGCTCCAGCAGCTTGGCGGGCAGGGGGTAGTCCTCGGCCAGCTTTTCCAGCACTTCTTCGTCGGTGCTGCGCGCGCCGGTGGCGGTTTTCTTCACCACGGGCATGCCCAGCTTGTCGAAGAAGATTTCGCCGAGCTGCTTGGGGCTGCTGAGGTTGAAGGGCTGGCCGGCGATCTCATACGCCTCGGTTTCCAGCTGCAGAATGCGTTGGCCCAGCTCGTGG
Organism: Acidovorax delafieldii 2AN; assembly: GCF_000175235.1. Classification (GTDB taxonomy): domain Bacteria; phylum Pseudomonadota; class Gammaproteobacteria; order Burkholderiales; family Burkholderiaceae_C; genus Acidovorax; species Acidovorax delafieldii_B. The sequence goes on from NZ_ACQT01000017.1 coordinate 2,800, forward strand.
CTTTGCTGCGCGAGCGTGGGCGCGTCGATGAGCACGCCGTTGCGCTCGATGCGGTAGAGCGCCTCGCTGCTGGCGATTTCCAGCTCGTAGATGAAGCGCAGCTTGTCGTCGGCCTGCAAGAGCGGCCACAGCGCCAGGTGCACGTCCAGCGTCTGGTCCGAGTCTTCGCACGAGTAGGCGGCCGCCTTGTCCACCGGCACCTGGGCAAACGGGATCTGGTGCGCGCCCTTGCCGCACAGGTCTTCGTAGCTGATGCCGGTGCGGCCGGTGTGGCGCTCGGCCAGGCTGGCCAGGCCGTGGGGCTTGTGCACTTCGAGCACGTAGCTCTGCAGCATGGTGTCGTGCACATAGCCGCGCACGTCGATGTCGTGGTTGGCAAACACGTGGCGGTCGTACTTCACGTGCTGGCCCAGCTTGGGGTAGCGGGCATCTTCCAGCCAGGGCTTGAGGCGTGCCAGCACCTCGCCCAGCGGCAGCTGCTCGGGCGCGTCGGGCCCGGTGTGGGCCAGCGGAATATAGGCGGCCTCGCCGGGCTGCACGCTGAACGAGATGCCCACGATCTCGGCCCGCATTTCATCGAGCGAGGTGGTCTCGGTGTCCAGCGCCACCAGCTCGGCCGTGAGCAGGCGCTCGCGCCAGCGGTCGAAGTCGGCCCAGTTGAGGATGGTGTCGTACACCACCGTGCGGTGCTGCGCGGCCTCGGCCACGGGGCTGGCGGAGTGATCGGCAAACAGGTCACCGCTTTCGCCGGGCATGGCCACCACGGGCGCCGGGGCGGCATCGCCCAGCGCACGCGCCAGGCCCTTGAAGCCATACAGCTCATAGAAGGCGCGCAGGCGTTCGCCATCGGGCGTGCCCAACGCCAGGGCGTGCAGCGCGGGCAAGCCGTCGACCCAGCTGTCGAGCTCGCAATCGGTCTTGATGGTCAGCAGCTGGCGGCCCGTGGGCAGCCAGTCCAGCGCCTTGCGCAGGTTCTCGCCGGCCACGCCCTTGATCTTGTCGGCGCTCTGCACCAGGGCGTCGAGCGAGCCGTATTCCAGCAGCCACTTGGCGGCCGTCTTGGGGCCCACCTTTTCCACGCCGGGCACGTTGTCCACCTGGTCGCCCACCAGCGTCTGGTAGTCCAGCATCAGCCGCGCGGGCACGCCGAACTCCGCCTCCACGCCGGCCAGGTCGCGGCGTTTGCCGTTCATGGTGTCGATGATGGTGATGCGCTCGTCCACCAGCTGGGCCAGGTCCTTGTCGCCGCTGCTCACGATGACGTCGATGCCCTGGCGCGCAGCCACCACCGCCAGCGTGCCGATGACGTCGTCGGCCTCCACGCCAGGCACATCCAGCACCTTCCAGCCCAGCAGGCGCACCACCTCGTGGATGGGCGCGATCTGCGTGCGCAGGTCGTCGGGCATGGGGCTGCGCTGCTGCTTGTACGCCGGGTAGATGGTGTCGCGGAAGGTCGGGCCCTTGGCGTCGAACACGCAGGCGGCGTAGTCGGCATGGACCTCCTTGCGCAGCGCCTGCATCATGTTGATCATGCCGCGGATGGCGCCGGTGGCGGCGCTGGCCCGGTCGCCGGGCACGGCGCGCAGGTCGGGCATGGCGTGGAAGGCGCGGTAGAGGTAGCTGGAGCCGTCCACCAGCAGCAGGGTCTTTTTATCGCTCATGCGGCGATTGTGCACAGGAAGCAGCACCCCGGCGCCGACCGCACGCGGCCCATCGCACCCAGGAAAGGAGCCACAGCAGCCCGGGCCGCCGCGCCGTAATTGCCACCAGGCAGCGATGCCTTTGCCATGGGCCTGCGCAGGAATCGCGGCAAAATGGCTGCGTCTGGAGGCCGTGCCGGCAGCTGTGCAAGGCACCGCTGCCGCAGCACGCCCGGCGGCAAGCCGATGGACCGCTGTGCCTGGGCGCTGCGGCAACAGTGCGCGGCCACCAAAGCCGGGGACGCGGCGGACGGTTTCTCACCTTTGGAAGATTTCTCTTATGAAAAAAATGCTTGCGGTATGGATGATCGGCGCGGCCTCGACGCTGGCCCTTGCGGACACGGAATTCAAGAACGTGCCCGCTCCGCTGCAAAAAAGCCTGCGCGGCAACGCGCTGAAGACAGCGCAGTTGGACAACGGCGTGCTGCGGCTGCAGATGGACAAGCCCGAGGTCACCGAGCTGGTGTACTCCACCTTCGTCTTCCACAACATCTGCGCAGAACAATGGCACCACCCCGAGCAATTCGCCCAGTGGGCCCTTTCGCGGGTCGAGCTGCTCAACGCCACAGCCACCCAAGGTTTCGCGTTCGACGCGCGGGGAGACATCTGCGCGCAGATGGGCAGCCTGGGCAAGAAATTCGGCCCCTTCATCGCCCAGCGCACCGCCAAGTGCGAGGCAGGCAAATGCCCGCCGCTGCCGTGATACCCCTTTAAGACGCAACAACGCGCGCTGCCGCGCCCTGCGCCGTTGCAAAGCACGTACCTATGAGGTAAGCGCACGCGCCTACAATGGCGCCATGCGCGCTGTTCAACTCTTTTTGCTGCTGGGCCTGATGGCGGGCTCTGCCCTGGCCCAGACTCCCCCTCCCGCTGCACCGCAGGGCAGCGCTGAAAAGCGCGAACAGCTCCCCACGCCCGAACGCCTGGAGGGGCGCGGCAACCAGCGCACCGAGCGCATCCGCGTTGAAGACGGCGGCAGCCGCGTCGACGAGTTGCGCGTGGGTGGCCAGACGCAGAACATCACCGTGCAACCCAAGACGGGCGATATGCCTGAATACGAAGTGCAGTCTCCCGACGGCGCGCGCAGCCAGGCGGGCAGCCGCAGTGGCGCCGAGACCAACACGGCCCCGCGCGTCTGGAACGTGATCAAGTTCTGACGTGGCAACCCTGCGCCTGTTTCCTGTTTTTCCTGCCTAATCCGTATTTCCGCTGAGCGATGGCCGTTTTTACCGAAGTCTCGACGAATGAGGCGCGCGAGCTGCTGCGCCGCCTGCAACTGGGTGAGCTGGTCGCGCTGCGCGGCATTGAAGGCGGCATCGAGAACACCAATTACTTTCTCACCAGCGACCAGGGCGAGTTCGTGCTCACGCTGTTCGAGCGGCTTACCGCCGAACAGCTGCCGTTCTACCTCTACCTGATGAAGCACCTTGCCCATGGCGGCATGCCGGTGCCCGACCCGCGGCCCGACCGCAATGGCGACATTCTGCACACCGTGTGTGGCAAGCCGGCCGCCGTGGTGAACAAGCTGCGCGGCAAAAGCCAGCTCGCACCCCAGCCGGTGCACTGCGCTGCGGTGGGCGCCATGCTGGCACGCATGCACCTGGCAGGGCAGGACTTCGACCGGTACCAGCCCAACCTGCGCGGCCTGTCCTGGTGGAACGAAACCGCGCCCGTGGTGGAGCCGCACATCACGGCGCAGCAGGCCGCCCTGCTGCGCTCGGAACTGGCGTACCAGAACCACGTGGCAGCGTCGTCGGCCTATGCGGCCCTGCCACGCGGGCCGGTGCACGCCGACCTGTTCCGTGACAACGTGATGTTCGACGGTGACGAACTCACCGGGTTCTTCGACTTCTATTTCGCCGGCGTGGACACGTGGCTGTTCGACCTGGCCGTGTGCCTGAACGACTGGTGCATCGACCTTGCCGCAGGCACCCACGACGCCGAGCGTGCCGCCAGCATGCTGGGCGCCTACCAGACCGTGCGCCCCCTCACGGCGTCAGAGCGCGAACTGCTGCCGGCGATGCTCCGCGCAGGAGCGCTGCGGTTCTGGATTTCGCGACTGTGGGATTTCCACCTGCCCCGCGAGGCATCGATGCTCGTGCCCCACGACCCCACGCATTTCGAGCGCGTACTGCAAGGCCGCATTGCCAACCCCGTGCACGCCTGAGGCCCTTTGCCCACGGCGCCCAGGGCGCTGGGTTAAATTCGACGCTGCTTTCCCGCCCGTCGGCCGGGCTCCATCCTGATTGTCCAAGCCTCCATGAAACTCCACATCGTCCCCGCACGCACCGGCCTGGACTGGGTCAAGCTCGGCATCCGGGCGTTCTGGCGGCAACCCATGGCGCTGGCGGCCCTCTTTTTCATGACCATGGCGGCCATGTCGCTGGCCACCCTGATTCCGCTGGTGGGCCCGGCTGTGGCGCTGGCGCTGCTGCCCTCGGCCACGCTGGCGATGATGGTGGCTTCGGCCGAGGCCATGCAGGGCCGCTTTCCCACGCCCGCCGTGCTGCTGGTCGCCTTTCGCACCGGTCGGCAGCGACTGCGCGACATGCTGGTGCTGGGCGCAATGTATGCGGCCGGATTTCTTGCGGTGATGGGACTGTCGGCTTTGATCGACGGCGGGCAGTTCGCACAGGTGTACCTGGGCGGCGCGCCACTCACGCGCGAAGTGGCCGAGACTCCCGCTTTCCAGGGCGCCATGTGGCTGGCCATGCTGCTGTACCTGCCCTTGTCGCTGCTGTTCTGGCATGCCCCGGGCTTGGTGCACTGGCATGGCGTGCCGCCGGTGAAAAGCCTGTTCTTCAGCATCGTGGCCTGTATCCGCAACTTTGGCGCCTTCACGGTCTACGGCTTCGCGTGGATGGGTGTGTTCCTGCTCGGAGGCTTGGCCGTCAGCTTGGTCGCGGGCCTGCTGGCCGTGGGCGGTCTGTCGTCCGTGGTGGGCGGCATCATGGTGGGAGCGGCCATGATGATGGCCGCCATGTTCTTCACATCGCTGGTGTTTACTTTCCGCGATTGCTTCGAGCCGCCCGACCCACCGTCGCAGGTTCCGCCAGCGGATCGCGCCGACACCAGCACGGGGCCTGACGCCGAACTGTAAGGCGCAGCCGGCCCTGTGCCGGCCTCGGCGCCTGTAACGGCCGCCCGGCATAATGCCAACCGTACCGCCGCAGTGCGGGACCGGCACCTCTATTCCCGGCCTCAGCATGCCCAGCATGCAGCGCCACGTGCGCACTCGTGCCTTAAATTGCGCGAGAGCGCGACAGCCCGCGGCGCACTGCGCTGGCATTGCTGCGCCGCGCAGTGCGGCTTGGCCGCCCCTCCCTCCTGTGCAGCCATCGTCGCTCTGCAACGCTGCCGGCACGCTGCCCTGACGCAGCGGATATGCCGAGCCCAAAGGCAAACCGTCACGCGTTCGTCAAACGTCTGTCACAAGGCGTTTCTAGTATCAGTGGCTGGATACAGCGCCCCCGGCGCCGCTGTCACATGGCACGCGGAGCGCTCCCTGCCTGTCTGCATAACAACCTGGAAACCACCCAAAATGTCCCACACGACGACGCCCACCCGCCGTAAGGCCCTGCAATTCCTGGCAGGCGTTCCCCTGCTGCCGCTCGGCGCCAGCGCTTCCGCATCCCTGCTGGCCGCCTGCGGCGGTGGCAGCGACAGCTCGAGCGCCAGCTTTGTGTCTGCCAGCTTCACGTCGATGGCCGCACCCACGCTGGCCAACGCCGCCGCGATGGCCACGACCACGGTGGGCTCCACGCTGAACATCAAGCTCAGCGACGATACCGTGCAGTCTTACTCGCTGGCCTACCAGCCCTTCTTCATCACGGGCGACATGGTCTCCGACGGCAAGGGCGGCAAGGTGCTGGCTGGCGGCTACTACGACATCAACAACAAGCCCATCATCGACAGCACGGTGGCTGGCAGCGAGCGCCAGTATTTCTCCGACTCGCCCGATGGCACCTCGCTGCTGACAGTGGCCAACCCCACGGTCACCGGCCTCAAGGGCAAGGCCGTGTTTGCCGTGGTGCAGTTCGAATACACCACCTGGGCCCAGGACGGCAAGACCGACATGTACGGCAAACTGCCCTCGCCCATCGCCGTGCTCACGCTCGACCAGGACCAGGCCACCGGCAAGCTGAGCCTGGTGAAATACCACAACGTGGACACCTCGAAGGTGCACGGCCTGTGGATCACCTGCGGCGCGAGCCTGTCGCCCTGGGGCACCCACCTGTCGAGCGAGGAATATGAGCCCGATGCTTTCAGCATCGCCAGCAACACCATGTTCCAGACCTACAGCAAGAACCTGTTTGGCGACGCCACCAAGGCCAACCCCTACCACTACGGCCACATGCCCGAAGTGACGGTGAACCCCGACGGTACGGCCACCATCAAGAAGCATTTCTGCATGGGCCGCATTTCGCACGAACTGGTGCAGGTGATGCCTGACAACCGCACCACGCTGATGGGCGATGACGCCACCAACAGCGCCTACTTCGTGTTCGTGGCCGACAAGGAAAAAGACCTGTCCTCGGGCACGCTGTATGCCGCCAAGGTGGGTGCCGGCTTCTCCATCGACCCCAAAGCCACCACGGCCGCCCCCCTCACCTGGATCAAGCTGGGCTCGGCCACCAGCGCCGAGATCGAGCAGTTGGCCAACACGCTCAAGCCCACCGACATCATGTCCGTGGTGAGCAAGGACCCTGGCGACGCCACCTTCACCAAGATCGTGGCCAACGGCAAGACCGAGTGGATCAAGATCAACCCCGGCATGGAAAAGGCCGCCGCTTTCCTGGAAACCCACCGCTACGCCGCCTACAAGGGCGCCAGCCTGGGCTTCACCAAGATGGAAGGCACCACGGTCAACATCAAGGACAAGGTCGCCTACTCTGCGCTGCAGAACGTCCAGTCGTCCATGGTGGCCGGCAACGCGGCCAATGTCCCGGGCAACGGCATCTCGGTGCCCAAGCAACTGGTGGCCGGCGCCGTGATGGCGCTGAACCTCAAGGGCGGGCAGAAGGACACGGCTGGCGCCGCCATCAACAGCGAGTGGATGCCGGTGGACACCAAGGCGTTGCTGGCCGGTGAAGACATCGCAGCCGACGCGCTGGGCAACACCGCGAACCCCAACAACATCGCCAACCCCGACAACCTGAAGTTCTCGGAAAAGATGCGCACGCTGTTCATCGGCGAAGACAGCAGCCAGCACGTCAACAACTTCCTGTGGGCCTACAACATCGACACGAAGCAGCTCTCGCGCGTGATGTCGATCCCCGCCGGCGGCGAATCCACCGGCCTGCACGCCGTGGACGAGATCAACGGCTGGACCTACATCATGAGCAACTTCCAGCACCCCGGCGACTGGGGCGGCATCCACAACGTGGTGAAAGACACGCTGGACCCGCTGATCAAGGCCAACTACAAGAACAAGGCCGGCGCCGCCGTGGGCTACCTCACCGGCACCCCCACCCAGATGAAGCTGGCGAAGGCCTGAGTGGCAGACAGCCGCGCGCAGCGGCTGATGCCCATCACGACGCTGCGCGACAAGCAGCACACCAAAGCGGGGCACAGGCCCCGCTTTTTTTATGGCCCGTACGCTGCCGCCAGAGGAAACCAGGTACCCGGGGACCGGGGATTCAACAGAAAAAAGGCCTGCAGCGCTTGTGCATCATGCACAAGCCGCTCTCATTCATATCGCAAGCAGGGTGCCAGCCGTCGCGTGCTTCAGCGAGCGGTGCTGCGATGCTCGTGCAAATGGACCCGGTCGTCCACACTCGAAAAGATCACCGCAAACACGATCCCCAGGGCCGCCCCCAGAATGGTGTCCAGCACGCGTTCCACGGGCAGATTTGCGCTGACCGCAGGCGAGGCCAGATAGGTCATCAACAGCGCCATCGGCGTCACGGTGATCTGGCCCAGCGCATAGTTGAAGCCGATCACCACCTCGGTGAGAAACTGGAACAGCACAATGGCCGCTACCAGTACCCAGAAGGACGGGTGCTGCGCCAGGATGGCCCAGACGACAAAGGCCCCCACCACGGTTCCTGCCATGCGCTGCAAAGACCGGTTCATGGTGACATGCAGATGCCCGCCCTGCATCACGGCGGTGGCGCCAATCGCGGCCCAGGAGGGATGCTGCCAGCCGGCGCCATGGGCGATCAGCGCGGCCAGGGCCGCCACCACGGCAATGCGAGCGCCAGCTATCCACTGATGGCTGACCGGCGGCACGTGGACCGGAGGCAGGCGCAGATGGGCCATGCCAGGCGCGCGCAAATGGTCGGTCAACACGCATGTGATCCAGGCGATCGCACCACCCGCCAGCGTGGCCAGCGTCCGCATCGCCACGGTGTCCAGCGAATCCACCGGCGAAAGCGAAGCCCCGGCCGCAAACACGATGATCACGGCGCCCGGCCCACCCAGCTGCCAGTGCGCCACGGCAATGGTCGAGCCCCCGGCCACCAGCGCCAGAATGAGCATGAGCACCACCAGCGGCGCCCCAAGGAACGAGGCCAGCGTTGGCAGGAAAACCCCCAATGTCAGCAGCGCGGCGCAGATCAGCACGATCTGCATGCGCCGCCGGCCCAGGGGCGCAAACCGGCCGAACAGCGCCGCCAGGGCCCCCAGTGCCGGAAAGCCGACCAGGTGGGGCCAGGGCGAGAAATGGGCCAGCACCAGGGCGATCAACACCGCCAACGCCGACTGCAAACCGGCCACGCCGGCGATGCGCAACGACACTGGCGGAACGATGGACAGGCTTTCCTGCCACTGTGCCGGGCTGAGCAGATGGCGCGCCGAGTGGCTACGGGTGACGTGGGGGGGCTGCCGCGCCGCCGAATCCGTGCGGGCACCCGATGCTTTGGATCCGGGCAAGGATTTTGCGTTCTTTGTTTTGCGCTGGGCAGACATATGTGGACTTCCGATATGCGGGCTTCAGAAGAAAATCGGGCCGGCTGACCACGGGCCCCTGCCCAAGCCCCAGCGCCGATGACACGGCCACTCATTCCGGCCAATGGCTTTTACAGGGCAATGGATCGCGCAGGGGCGGGGTGGAACTCCCAACCGCCCCACCACTGCGACGAAGCCGACCGGCGAAACGCCATCGCTCCAAGGCAAGCCCGCATGCGGCTTTTTTCATGATAACTGCCGTTCTATTGCCGAGCGGTTGAGGGGCTGAGCACACCGATCAAGCACCAGCCAGCGCCCCAGCGGCTATTCCACCACCGTGAGCTTGGCCACCGACAGCGCCAGCCACTTGGTGCCGTGGCGCGGGAAGTTGACCTGCGCCCGTGCGTCGTCACCCGTGCCCTCGATGGCCAGCACCTTGCCTTCGCCGAACTTGGTGTGGAACACCGCAATGCCCGCGCGAAGGCCATGCGAGGGTGCCGCCTTCTGCGGTGGCACGGGCGGGCTGGCAAAAGTCTCGGATTTGAAGCCAAATTGGCCTCTGGCGCTTGCCCCATAAGCACCACCAGCTCCTGAATAAGGAGCAGACCCGGGCATGAAAGATCCGAAGCCCTGCTGCTTGGGCGTGATCCACTTGAGCGCGCCTTCAGGCAATTCGTCAAAGAAGCGGCTCTTGGCGTTGTAGCGCGTCTGGCCATGCAGCATGCGTGTTTGCGAATGGCTCAGGTACAGGCGCTTGCGAGCACGGGTAATGGCCACGTACATCAGGCGGCGCTCTTCCTCCAGGCCATCGCGGTCGCTGGAGGAGTTGTCGTGCGGGAACAGGCCCTCTTCCATACCGCCGATGAACACGCAGTCAAACTCCAGGCCCTTGCTGGCGTGCACGGTCATGAGCTGCACGGCGTCTTGCCCGGCCTGGGCCTGGTTGTCGCCAGCCTCCAGCGCGGCGTGGGTGAGGAAGGCCGCCAGCGGCGACAGCGTTTCGCCGGTGTCGGCGTCCACGATCCCGGGCACGGCGGGCTTCAACGGTTCATCGAGCAGCGGTGCATGGGGGTCGATGCCCTGGCTGACCGCACTTTGCGTGAGTGGCGTGCCGTGCTCGTCGAGCGGCAGGGCCACGGCGTCGCGGCCGAAGCCTTCTTGCGTGACAAAGCTCTCGGCGGCGTTGACGAGTTCCTGCAAGTTCTCGATGCGGTCGGCGCCCTCTTTTTCGGTGCGGAAATGCTCCACCAGCCCCGTGGATTCGAGCATCTGCTCGATGATGCCGCGCAGGTTCAGGCCCTGGGTCTGCTCGCGCAGCACATCGACCATGGCCACAAACGCGCCCAGGTTGGCGCCCGCCTTCCCGGGCACGGCGCTCACGGCGTCGTGCAGCGAGCAACCGGCGGCGCGGGCCGCGTCCTGCAGCACCTCGATGCTGCGCGCGCCAATGCCGCGCGGTGGAAAGTTGACCACGCGCGTGAAGCTGGTGTCGTCGTGCGGGTTCTCCAACAGGCGCAGGTAGGCCAGTGCGTGCTTGATTTCGGCGCGCTCAAAAAACCGCAGACCGCCGTACACGCGGTAGGGCACAGATGCATTGAACAGCGCCGATTCAATCACCCGGCTTTGCGCATTGCTGCGGTAGAGCACGGCGATTTCCTTGCGCTCAAAGCCGTCATTCCTCACCAGCTGCTTGATCTCGTCGAGCATCCACTGCGCCTCGGCCAGGTCGGAGCTGGCCTCGTACACGCGCACGGGCTCGCCCGCGCCCTGCGTGGTGCGCAGGTTCTTGCCCAGGCGGCGGCTGTTGTGGCTGATGAGCGCGTTGGCCGAGTCGAGGATGTTGCTGTAGCTGCGGTAGTTCTGCTCCAGCTTGATCTGGCGCTGCACATCGAATTCGCGCACAAAGTCCGTCATGTTGCCCACGCGCGCGCCGCGAAAGGCGTAGATGCTCTGGTCGTCGTCGCCCACGGCGATGACGCTGCCGCGCGCCTCGTAGCGCCCGCCCACGTCGTTGCCGGCCAGCTGCTTGAGCCAGGCGTACTGCAGCTTGTTGGTGTCCTGGAACTCATCGACCAGGATGTGCTGGAACCGGCGCTGGTAGTGCTCGCGGATGGGGTCGTTGTCGCGCAGCAGCTCGTAGCTGCGCAGCATCAGCTCGCCAAAGTCCACCACGCCTTCGCGCTGGCATTGTTCTTCGTACAGCTGGTAGATCTCGACCTTCTTGCGGCTGTCGCTGTCGTGCGTGGGCACATCGCCGGGGCGCATGCCTTCCTCTTTGCAGTTGGCGATGAAGTAGGCCAGTTGCTTGGGCGGAAAGCGCTCATCGTCCACGTTGTGCTGCTTGCACAAGCGCTTGATGGCAGAGAGCTGGTCTTGCGTGTCCAGGATCTGAAACGCCTGCGGCAGCCCCGCCGCCTTGTGGTGGGCGCGCAGCAGCCGGTTGCACAGGCCATGGAAGGTGCCGATCCACATTCCGCGCACGTTGACCGGCAGCATGGCCGACAGGCGCGCCACCATCTCCTTGGCGGCCTTGTTGGTAAAGGTGACGGCAAGGATGCCGCCGGGTGTGGCATAGCCGTTTTGCAGCAGCCAGGCGATGCGGGTGGTGAGCACCCGGGTCTTGCCCGAGCCAGCACCCGCCAGGATGAGCGCATGGCCTGCGGGCAGCGTCACAGCGGCCAGTTGCTCATCGTTCAGGTTGGCCAGAAGGGGCGACGCAGCGGAGGCCGCGCCGGGATGTGGGGGAACCAGGGGGTCTGGCACACCCGAAAACGGGTCTTGTGGGAACATGGGGCCATTGTAGAAAGCCCCCCAGCCTGCCCGGCCCGCACCATGAAAAACATTGCCTGCACCCTGGGCGCCCTTCTGGCGCTGGGATACGTGCCAATCGCTGCGGCCCAGGCCAGTTGCAGCAGCGACGGCACCGCACCACCTATCGCCGTGTTCGAGCGCTTCATCAGCGCGGACTGCGAGGCCTGCTGGAGCGAAACTGCCACGCCCGCGCCTTCGGCCGCGGGGGGCGCCGTGGTGCTGGACTGGATCGTGCCCACCCCTGCCGGCGAGGACGCGCCGCTGTCGGCCGCGGCCACTTCCGAAGCCTTGGCACGCCTGCAAGCGCTGGGCCGGGCGGCGCCGACGACCACGGACGTTTTCATCTCGCCGGTGGAGGGGGCACTGCCCGCGCGGATAAGGGTGGCCCACGGCTTGCCATTCAACGACTACGTGGGCGCGGGCCTGTCCTTCGCCCCGGCGCATGCGCCGCGAGGAATGGCGGCCGCGCCCGGCGATCTCGGCCTTTACCTGGTGCTTGTGGAATCGGTGCCCGCCGGCGCCGATGGCTCGGCCGTGGCGCGCAATGTCGTGAGAGCCGTTTTTTCAGCGCCATGGCGCCCTGGCGGCGCCCCCACCGCGGCGCGGCCGCTGCCGTGGAAAGAGGTGCGGTCGATGCGCATTCCGGACAGCACCCAGCCGGGGCGGCTGCGAGTGCTGGGCTGGGTGCACGATGCCCACGGCCGCGTGCTGGCGGCTGCCCAGTCGGTATGCCGGTGATACCGCTGGCGTTATGACGCCATCGGAGCAGGCGGGTAGAATCAATCACCGGGCCCAAGTTTCTTGACGTCCGGTTTTTTTGCGCCTGCGCAGAGCAGGGCTCGGTGCGGACTTCCACGTCCCCGCCCGCATGACCGGTCCGACAGCCAAGCGCCCACCGCAGCAGAAATCGTTTTGCTGCGTCCTTTCACGGAGCTTGGAATCTCATGGAAATCTTCGACTACGACAACATCCTGCTGCTGCCACGCAAATGCCGCGTGGAAAGCCGCTCGGAGTGCGACGCCAGCGTGGAGCTGGGCGGCCGCAGCTTCCGCATTCCGGTGGTGCCCGCCAACATGAAGACGGTGGTGGACGAGAAAATCTGCACCTGGCTGGCGCAAAACGGCTACTTCTACGTGATGCACCGCTTTGACCTGGACAACCTGCAGTTCGTGAAGGACATGCATGCCAAGGGTTGCTACGCATCAATCTCGCTGGGCGTGAAAGCCCCCGACTACGCCACCGTGGACCAGTTGGTGGCACAGGGCATCACGCCCGAGTACATTACCATCGACATCGCCCACGGCCATGCCGACAGCGTGAAGAACATGATTACCTACCTCAAGGACAAGCTGCCCCGGGCGTTTGTGATTGCAGGCAACGTGGCCACACCCGAAGCCATCATCGACCTCGAAAACTGGGGTGCCGACGCCACCAAGGTGGGCGTGGGCCCGGGCAAGGTGTGCATCACCAAGCTCAAGACAGGTTTCGGCACGGGCGGCTGGCAGCTGTCGGCGCTCAAGTGGTGCGCGCGCGTGGCCACCAAGCCCATCATTGCCGACGGCGGCATCCGCAGCCACGGCGACATCGCCAAGAGCATCCGCTTTGGCGCAACCATGGTGATGATCGGTTCGCTGTTCGCAGGCCACGAGGAATCGCCGGGCAAGACCGTGGAAGTGGATGGCGAGCTCTTCAAGGAGTACTACGGCTCGGCCAGCGACTTCAACAAGGGCGAATACAAGCACGTGGAAGGCAAGCGAATTCTCGAGCCCATCAAGGGCCGGCTGGCCGAAACGCTGATCGAGATGGAGCAGGACGTGCAAAGCTCGATCAGCTACGCCGGCGGCACCAAGCTGATGGATGTGCGCAAGGTGAACTACGTGATCCTGGGTGGCGACAACGCGGGCGAACACTTGCTGATGTAAAAGTGCCCGGGGCGCGCATGGCGCCGCATGCCCTGCCCTCATTCAGGGGGTGCACGGCGGCGTGATGACGGCTGCCCTGCTGGGGTCACCAATGCGGCCGCCGCGTACCAGCCGGCTGCCCTGCGGCTGGCTAACAGCCTGCTTTGACCCCGCCCACAGCTCTCCGCCAGCAGCCGGGTCAGCGCTGCAAGCTCGCTGACAGGGAATGGCGGCGAAAAAGACCATGATGGCGGCAGAAAAACCTGCCAAGGATCAGCGCATGACCACTACCTCCCCCCTTCGCATTGCCGTGCTGGGCATCGGCCTGATGGGGTTGCCCATGGCCCGCCGCCTGTGCGAAGCGGGCCACCAGGTGCACGTTTGGAACCGGACCCGCGCCAAGGCAGAGCCGCTGGCCAGCGCAGGCGCCCAGGTGCACGACGCCGCCGCCGACGCCGTGCGCCCTGCCGATTTCGTGATCAGCCTGCTCGAAAACGGGCCGGTCGTGCACCACGTGCTGTTTGAGCTGGGCGCCGCCCAGGCCATGCGCAAGGGCGCGCTGTTCATCGACATGGCGTCGATACAACCACGCGAAGCACGCGACCATGCAGCACGCCTGGACGAAATGGGCCTGGCCCATCTGGATGCCCCCGTTTCCGGCGGCACCGTGGGTGCCGAGCAGGGCACGCTTGCCATCATGGCCGGAGGCAAGGCACAGGATTTTGCGCGCGCCCAGCCCGTCTTTGCGGTACTCGGCCGTGCCACCCATGTGGGGCCCCACGGCGCAGGCCAATTGGCCAAGCTGGCCAACCAGATGATCGTGGGCATCACCATCGGCGCAGTGGCGGAAGCGCTGCTCTTTGCTGCCAAAGGGGGCGCCGACATGGCCAAAGTGCGCGAGGCCATCAGCGGCGGCTTTGCAGACAGCCGCATCCTTGCGTTGCATGGCCAGCGCATGGTGGAACGCGACTTTGCCCCGCGCGGCCGCATGACAGTGCAGCTCAAGGACCTGGACAACGCCTTGATCACCGCGCAGGAAATCGGGTTCGATGCGCCCATCACCACGCTTTTCGACACGCTGTACCGTGACGGCGTCGAACACGGACTGGGGCAACTCGACCACAGCGGCCTGTTCGTGGAACTGGCCAGCCGCAACGCGATGCAATAATTTTTTGACCGAGTTGCCAAGGCTGCCAAAATTAGTGCATAATTCGAGGCTCAGCAGCAATGCTGATAGATTAAAAAGTTTGGGTTCTTAGCTCAGTTGGTAGAGCAGCGGACTCTTAATCCGTAGGTCGAGTGTTCGAGTCACTCAGGACCCACCAAACTGCAAAACCCCGTCATTCTTGAGAGTGACGGGGTTTTTTGTTTCATGCCCCCCTGGGGATGGCAGCCACAAGGCTCCTTGAGGGTCAGCGCGCTGAGGACAGCACTCGTCCATAATGGGGCGCACCTTCCCCACGGCCAGCCGCCATGCGCCGGGGCCCTGCGCCATCGGCGGTGCAGCTTCCTACCATCCCCATCACCTCATCAGACCAGCCATGAATCCACAAGCCCACCTGCTCTGGCGTGCCCCCCGGTGGGCGCTGGCCGTGCTGCTGGCAGTGCTGGGCATGCTTGGGCCGTTTTCGATCGACACTTACTTACCGGCGTTCTCAGGCATTGCCTCGGCCCTGGGGGCGACCCCGGTACAGATGCAGCAGACGCTGTCGGCCTATCTGTTCGGCTTTGCCTTCATGAACCTGTTCCACGGCGCACTGGCCGACAGCTTCGGCCGTAGGCCCGTGGTTCTGACAGGCCTGGCAATGTTCACCATCGCCTCGGCGGGATGCGCGCTCTCACAGAGCATCGAACAGCTCGTTTTCTTTCGCGCCATGCAGGGGCTCTCCACAGGCGCGGGCATCGTGGTGTCCCGGGCTGTCATCCGCGACATGTTTCCGCCCGCCCAGGCCCAGAAGGTGATGAGCCAGGTCACCATCTACTTCGGCGTCGCGCCCGCGGTTGCCCCCATCGTGGGGGGATGGCTGTTTGTCCACCTGGGCTGGCACAGCGTTTTCTGGTTCCTGACCCTGGTGGGGGTGGTTCTGTGGGTGGCCAACCTGCGACTGCTGCCCGAAACCCTGCAAGTAGAACTGCGCCAGCCCTTCAACATACCGCACTTGATGCGGGGGTATTGGGAATTGGGCTCGAGCATGCGTTTTCTCCTGCTGGCGCTCGCCAGCGGCGTGCCGTTCAATGGCATGTTCCTCTACGTGCTGTCGGCCCCGGCCTTCCTGGGGGAGCATTTGGGGTTGGCTCCGACACAGTTTTTCTGGTTTTTCGGGCTCACCATCTCGGGCATCATGGGGGGCGCATGGCTGAGCGGCCGGCTGGCGGGGCGCATTGCACCCAAGCGGCAGATCCGGCACGGCTTCGTGATCATGTTTGTGGTGGCCGTCATCAACCTGGCCGCCAATGCCGTGCTGCCAGCGCATGCCAGCTGGGCGCTGGTACCGATTGCCGTGTTTGCGTTTGGCTGGGCATTGATGGTTCCGGTGGTCACCCTGCTGGTGCTCGACCTGTACCCGCTGCGCCGCGGCATGGCCTCGTCGCTGCAGGCCTTTGTGGGCTCCACAGCCAACGGCATCGTGGCGGGGGTGGTGGCCCCGCTGGTGATGCATTCGACGGTGTGGCTGGCGGCCGCGTCGCTACTGATGATGGGCGTAGGCCTGCTGGCCTGGATATACCTGCATCACCGGTGGCCTGAAATCGGCCGCGCCGCCTCGCACGGTTGACCATGTCGATGTCCGAGGGCCGCCACCCATAGCAACCCACCGATACACCCGCGCCAGACAGGCGCACATGATGCAGCGATGCGTTCAACCAAGGCTCGGCCATGCAATTGTTGAAACTGGTGGAATCGGAAATCCAGCTGAATGTCCCATTGCCCTGGAATGTTCGCAACCACGACTGCACGCTGCTGCTGGCGCAGGGGCATGTGGTCGCCAATGCCGCGCAACTGGAGGTATTGCTGGAGCGGGGCATGTACGTGGACTTGGAGGAGAAGCGTGCGGTAGAGGCCCTTGCCGCCCCTGCGCCACAACCGCGAAAAAGCATCTATGCGCGCTGGTCTGATGCCATCGACACCCTGGAAAGGTTGGTGCACGATCTGCCGCTCGCACCCAACTTCCCAGAATACATAGAGGTGCTGGCCGAGGAACTGATCACACTGGCCGAACTGGATGCGGACATCGCCATCTTCATGGCTGTGCGCCAGGACCAGGCCCGGCACCTGCGTTATGGCTACAGCCACAGCATCTACACCGCGTTGCTGTGCATTCTCATCGCCCAGCGCATGGAATGGACTGCAGCACGCGTCCGCCTCATCACCCTTGCCGCACTCACCATGAATGTCAGCATCGCGGACCTGCAAGGCCAGATGGCCGGTCAGGACTATCCCGTGCTGGACCGCCAGCGCGCACAGTTACGCACCCATCCCACCGACAGCGCGGCCCAGCTGGCTGAAGCAGGCATCACCGACAGCCACTGGCTCGATGCCGTGCGCCAGCACCACGAGCAAACTACCGGAGACGGATACCCCACCGGTTTGACAGAAATCGACGAACTGACACAAGTGCTGCGCATGGCCGATGTCTTCATGGCACGGATCAGCCCCCGTGCAATCCGTCCACCGATGACGGTCCAGGACGCCGCCCGCCAGATGTTTCGGGACGACAAGGGGGGCGTGCTCTCCTCCACCATCATCAAGGTACTGGGGATCTACCCCCCAGGAAGTCTGGTGAAACTCGCGTCCGGAGAGCTGGGGGTGGTGATGCGGCGTGGCGCAGAGGCCCGCACGCCCCTGGTGGCAGCCGTCACGGACGCACAGGGCCGTAGCGTGACAACGACCTTGCATCGCAACACCGCAGAACCCGCCTACGCCATCACCAGCCCCGCGGCTGACGACAAGAACCTGCTGTCGCGGGTGCCGCCCGAGCGCCTGTATGGCTACGCCCAGGCGGGTACGCAGCCCTGACCGGAGCGCACGCATCGGCCAGCAGGCGCCCCAGGAAAAAGGGCTGGCCCCTCACGGAACCAGCCCTTTTCAACCAGCAGTGACCTGCGCAGCAAACTCAGCGTGCGGGGCGCGCAGGGCGCTTGCGGGCATCGTGGGGCACGAAAGGCTTGCCACCACCCGCCCCGGCCGGCTTGGAAAACGCCGGCTTGCGCGAAGCGAAGTCACCGCGCGGCGCTCCTGCATCGCCCCGGGGCGCAAAACCGCCACGGCCAGCATCACCAAAACCGGGCTTGCGGCCATAGCCCTCGCCGTCGCGGCGCGAAGCAAAACCACGATCGTCACGGCCAGCGAAACCACCGCCGCCTTCACCGCGAGCGGGGGCACCGCGGTTGTCGCGACCGGCAAAGCCGCCGCCAAAACCACCACCAAAGCCACCGCGGTCATTGCCACCACGGGCCGGGCCACCGAATCTGCGGTCACGGCTGTCACGGTCGTAACCCCCTGGGCGGCCTCGGCCGCCAAAGTCGCCACCACGGGGCGCCTGCGGTGCGCGTTGCGATGGCTCCATGCCAGGAACCACATCGGCCTTGAACTGCTGCCGGCTGTACGACTCAATGTCGTAGATCTTGCGGCGGTCGCGGAACTCGGCGAACGTGATAGCCAACCCATCGCGGCCGGCACGGCCCGTGCGGCCAATGCGGTGGGTGTAGTCCTCGGCCTTCATGGGCAGACCGAAGTTGAACACGTGGGTGATCGTGGGCACGTCGATGCCACGCGCAGCCACGTCGGTGGCCACCAGGATCTGAACCTGGCCAGCGCGCAGCGCCATCAAGCGGCGATTGCGCAGACCCTGGCTCAGGGCGCCATGCAGGGCCACAGCCGAGAAGCCGTCTTGCTGCAGGTCATTGGCCAAGCCATCGCACTCCACCTGGGTGCTGGCGAACACGATGGCCTGGTTGATCGTGGTGTCGCGCAGCCAGTGGTCGAGCAGCTTGCGCTTGTGCTGGGCGTTGTCGGCCCAGTAAAGCATCTGCTTGATGTTGGCATGCTTCTCCTGGGGGGAGTCAATGGTGACCTTCTGAACCGAGGCACCACCGTCGTGCATCACGCGCATGGCCAGTTGCTGGATGCGCGGCGCAAAGGTGGCGCTGAACATCATGGTCTGCTTGCGCTGGCTGGTCAGCTGGTTCAGCTCGGCCAGGTCGTCCGAGAAGCCCAGGTCAAGCATGCGGTCGGCCTCGTCCACCACCAGGAACTGCACCTTGTCGAGCTTGATCTGCATCGAGCGCTGCAGGTCAAGCAGGCGGCCGGGGGTTGCAACCACGAGATTGGCATTCTGCAGCTTGGCGATCTGCAACTGGTACGGCATGCCGCCCACCACGTTGGCTACGCGCAGGCCGCGGCAGTGCTTGACAAGGTCGATGGCGTCGTGCGCCACCTGCTGCGCCAGTTCACGCGTAGGGCACAGGATCAGGGCGCCGGGCGTAGCGGCCTTAAAATTGCGCGCGTTGGTAGGGTCCTTGCGCTTGGCGCGCTTGGGGGCTGGTTCACCACGCACTGCGGCTTCGGCCACGGCACGCTCGAAGGCGGCGCGCTCTTCGGCCTCGGCTTCGGCTTGCTGCTGGATCAGCGTGTGCAGCACAGGCAGCAGGAAGGCGGCGGTCTTGCCACTACCCGTTTGGCTGGACACCATGAGGTCGATGAAGCGCTTGGCGTCGTCGCCCGCGCCCATGGCCAGGGGGATGGCCTTGAGCTGCACGCTGGTGGGCTGGGTGTAGCCCAGGTCCGCCACGGCCTGCACCAACTCGGGCGCCAGGCCCAGTTCGATGAACCCGTTGGGCTCGGCCGCAATGGCCTCATCCACAGATTCGGTAACGGACTGCACGGAAATATCGGCAGCAATAGAAGTATCTGCAGGCGCGAAATCGCCCTGCACCAAAGAGGTGTCGGTCATGAATTTTTCTCTCACGAAGACGTTCGCAGGCGCAGCCTGCGATGGCTTCGTCAATGGTTAAAAAACATCAACCATCAAACGAAACCTGCATCCACTCTGGGCGGATGCTGGTGGGCGTTGTTCGCCAGTCCGATGCTGTGATTGACAGCTGGCTGGCAGGCCCGGTGTGTGAGGGGAGATGCACAAACTGCGAGGAGCTTCCTGCGCAGCCTTCAATTATGGCACGACCAGGGTTTTCCCGCAAGCCCTGCATTCCAACGCGGATACGGATTGCCCTTCACCGCAAACGCCGCACGCAATGTTCATGCATTCTTTCTGTAGCGATCAGCCCGGGCTGCGGCCTGCAGGAGCGGTATGCGCGCCCCGCCCTCACCCTGCCGCAGACCCCATGGCGGATGCTCCGCCGCGACCTCACACCGACAGCAGGTGTACGCGATAGTGGGCCAGCTCGTCGATGCTCTCGTGCACGTCGGCCAGCGCGGTGTGCTTCTGGGCCTTCTTGAAACTGGTGTAGGCCTCTGGCTTCCAGCGCTTGGCCAGTTCCTTGAGGGTGCTGACGTCCACGTTGCGGTAATGGAAAAAGCGCTCCAGCCGAGGCATGTAGCGCACCAGGAAACGGCGGTCCTGGCCAATGCTGTTGCCACACATGGGGGCCGTCCCCTTGGGCACGTACTGCGCCAGGAAATCGAGAATCTGCTGCTCGGCCTGCGCTTCGGTGATGGTGGACGCCTTGACCTTGTCGATCAGGCCACTGCGCCCATGTGTGCCCTTGTTCCAGGCATCCATCCGGTCCAGCAATTCGTCGGCCTGGTGGATGGCGAAGACAGGGCCTTCGACGCGGGGTTCAAGTTGCGGGCCGGTCACGACAACGGCGATCTCCAGCAGCCGGTCGGTGTCGGGTTCCAGGCCGGTCATCTCGCAGTCGAGCCAGACCAGGTTCTGGTCCGATTTGGTGAGCACGGGGGGGGCGGGGTTGTTGGCTTCAGACATGGCGCGCATTGTCGCCGATGGCCTAAACTCGCCCTACATGCCCACGCCCGACGCCCTTTCGCCCTCTTTTGCGCTCACCCTGGCCTTTGCGGCGGTGCTCTGCGCAGGCCTTTTGCTCAAATTCTGGCTGGCCTCGCGGCAAATGCGTCACGTGGCGCAACACCGCAGCGCAGTACCCGAGACCTTTGCGGCACGTATCTCGTTGGCGGCACATCAGAAGGCCGCTGCCTACACCATCACCAAGGCGCGCTTCAGCCTTCTCGAGATGGCGCTGGGCGCCGTGGTTCTGCTGGGCTGGACACTGCTGGGCGGGCTCGACGCCCTGAACCAGGCCCTCATGGCGGCCCTGGGGGGTGGCATGGCGCAACAACTGGCGCTGCTGGCGGCATTTGTGGCCATCAGCGCGGCCATCGACCTGCCGGTTTCGCTGTACCAGACTTTCGTGATCGAACAGCGCTTTGGTTTCAACAAGATGACGCCGTCCCTGTGGCTGGCCGACCTGGCCAAGTCAGCGCTCGTGGGCGCGTTGATCGGCCTGCCCGTGGCTGCACTGATCCTGTGGCTGATGGGCGCGGCCGGCCCCCTGTGGTGGCTGTGGGCCTGGGGCCTGTGGATGGGCTTCAATCTGCTGCTGATGGTGGTTTACCCCACCGTCATCGCCCCGCTTTTCAACAAGTTCCAGCCCCTTGAGGACGACTCTCTCAAGGCCCGTGTCACAGCACTGATGCAGCGCTGCGGCTTTGCCGCCAAGGGCCTTTTCGTGATGGATGGCAGCCGCCGCAGCGCCCACGCCAATGCCTATTTCACGGGCTTCGGTGCCGCCAAGCGCGTGGTCTTCTATGACACCCTGCTGCGCCAGCTCTCCCCGGGTGAGGTGGAGGCCGTACTGGCCCACGAACTGGGGCACTTCAAGCACCGCCATATTCTCAAGCGCGTGGTGAGCTTGTTTGCCATGAGCCTGGCGGGCTTTGCCCTGCTGGGCTGGCTGTCCACCCAGGTGTGGTTCTATACGGGACTGGGCGTGCGCCCCAATATCTCGCTGAACCCCACCGTGGCCGCCGCTCCCAATGACGCCTTGGCGCTGCTGCTGTTTCTGCTGGTGGTACCCGTCTTCACGCTGTTCATTGCACCGCTGTCTGCCTGGATTTCACGACGCCATGAGTTCGAGGCCGACGCCTACGCCGTTGCCCAGTCCAGCGGTGCCGATCTCTCGTCGGCGCTGCTCAAGCTCTACGAAGACAACGCCTCCACGCTCACGCCCGATCCGGTGTATGTGAGGTTCTACTATTCGCACCCTCCCGCCACCGAACGGCTGGCACGCATGACCCCTTCCGCCCGATCATGACCACAATGTTGAATATAAAAGACTGGTCAGCGCTCACCCGCCGTGCGCTGACAGCTACTGAAGTAGTAGCAAACCTGGCCAAGATCGAAGGCTGGTCCCTGAGCGGCGATGGCGCCGACGTGGCCATCGAGAAGACCTACCATTTCGCCAACTACTACGAGACCATCTCGTTCGTGAACGCCGTGGCCTTCATTGCCAACGCCCAGGATCACCACCCCGACCTCTCGGTGCACTACAACCGCTGCGTGGTGCGCCTGAACACGCACGACGTCCAGGGCATCTCCGCCACCGACTTCGATTGCGCGTCCCGTTTCGACGCCCTGCTGGCATGAACCCCGTGGCCCGCCCCCATGACTGAGCGCAGCGCCCTGATGGAGGGACTTGTGGTGGCAGGGCACGGGCGCCACTGCATGGTGGAAACGCCCGATGGACAGCGCCGCATCTGCCACCCAAGGGGCAAGAAAAGCCAGGCGGTGGTGGGCGACCACGTACTGTGGCAGTCGCCCCCGCCGGGCCAGGGCGAGGAAGGCACCATCGAGAAGGTACTGGAGCGGCGCAACCTGTTCTACCGACAGGACGAGATCCGCACCAAGTCCTTCGCCGCGAATCTGGACCAGATCCTGATCCTGATCGCCGCCGAGCCGGTCTTTTCCGAAAGCCAGCTGGCCCGCGCACTGATCGCCGCCGAGGCCGCAGGCATCCAGCCATTGATCGCACTGAACAAGAGCGACCTGGTCGAGCCCTTTGCCCGCGCCTGGGAGCGCCTGCTGCCCTACCGCCACATGGGCGGCGGCCACCATTACGGCGTGCTGCCGCTGTCGCTTTCGCTGTCGGCAGAGGTCGATCGCACCCTGCTCATGCAGCACCTGCAGGGCAAGACCACGCTGGTGCTGGGGCCCTCGGGTTCGGGCAAGAGCACGCTGATCAACCTGCTGGTGCCGGGGGCCAGCGTGTTGACCGGAGAGATCTCACAGGCCCTCAACTCCGGCAAGCACACCACCACCAGCACGACCTGGTATTGGGTGGACGGAGCCCGCACCACTGCGCTGATCGATTCCCCGGGCTTTCAGGAATTTGGCCTACAGCACATCGCGCCCATGCAGCTGGCCTCGTGCATGCCCGATATCGCGGCCCACGCCACGGACTGCAAGTTCTACAACTGCACCCACCTGCACGAACCCGGCTGCGGCGTTCTTTCAGCCCTTGAAAATACCCTCACCGCAGATGGCATAAGCGCCAGTCGCTACAAAATTTATAGTGATTTATTCGCCGAGCTGAGCCACACCCGGTATTGATGCCCGAGAGATGCCGGGCCCTCTGGCCCATGGCTCCGGTGGCCCGCCAGCGCGCCACGCACCGTGCCTTGCCTTGCCAAGTTGGCCAGGCCGCAGGGCGCGGCCCCTGAGCGGGGGGGCCTCACCAGCGGCCGGCGGGGCGATGGCCTCAGCCCAGCAAGCGTGCCAGGGTCAACAGCGCGAGCAGCAGCATCCACACCACCACCGATCGCCAGACCAACCCCACCACGCTGCGCAGATGCCCCACTTCAGGCTCGCGGCCGGGGGTGCTGTCGCTGTCGCCAATGTCGGCGTCGATTTCCAGCCCCTGCGGAGTCTGCAGATCGGGGCGGGCGCGCAAGGCCTCACCGCCCAGCCGCACGTTGATGGCCCCCGCCGTCGCGGCCAGCACGACCCCATCGTTGTCGTTGGGAAAGCGCTGCGCATGAAAGCGCCAGCCCTCGATGGCCTCTTCAAAGCTGCCCACCACGGCAAAACTCAGGGCGGTCATGCGCGCGGGCAGCCAGTCGATCAGGGTCCAGGCCTGCGCCGACGCACGCTGCAAGGCCGGGCTGGCGGGCTGCACACCCGTGCGCTCCCTGTACTGCCAGTAGCGCGACACGAATTCGGCCAGCCGGTACAGCACCGCCCCTGTGGGCCCCAGCCCCAGGGCCGCCAGCACCGAAAACCAGGCCAGCACGCCAAACACATGGCGATGCGCCGCCAGCGCCGAATACTCGATCACATGGCGCACGATCTCGCTGCGCGGCAGCGCTCCGACATCGACCTGCTGCCAATGGGCCAGACGCTCACGCGCCCGGTCCTCATCACCCTCTTCCAGCGCATCGCGAATCCCGGTGAAATGGTGACTGAACTGCCGAAAACCCAGGGTGACGTACAGCACCGCCACACTCCACACCACGGCAAAGGGCCAACCCAGCCCCAGCAGCAGCAGCCAGTGGACGGCCAGCGTGACCAGCGCCGGGACCAGCACGGCCAGGCACCACGCCACCCAACCGTGGTGTGGCTTGCCGGCGTCGAAATTACGGCTGACGGACAAAGCCCAAGCCCGCAAACCTGCGTGGATCGGGTTGGTGCGTGCCAGTGGGCGGGCCTGCTCGATCAGCAGAGCGAACAGGATGGCGAAGAAACTCATGGACGGCAATGATACTGGTGGTTCAGCCCGCCCACACCCGCGCCGTCAGGCCAGCATGAATCGGTAGAAGTTGCGCAGCATGCCAGCGGTGGCGCCCCAGATGAAGCGGTCGTGCTGGCCATCCTGGTACGGCATGGAAAACCACTCGCGCCGCACGCCCTGCCACTCGAAAACATGGCGCCGGTGGTGGGCGGGGTTGAGGACAAACGCGAGCGGCACCTCGAACACGTCGGCCACTTCGTAGGGATTGGGGTGCAGTTCGCAATCGGGCTGCACGAGTGCCACCACGGGCGTGATGATGAACGATGAGCCCGTCACATACGTGGGCAAGGCCCCCAGCACCTCCACGAAGCGCCGCTCCAGACCCACCTCCTCCTCGGCCTCCCGCAGGGCCGTGTCAGCGGCCGACACGTCTTGTGGATCGGCCTTCCCGCCTGGAAAGGCCACCTGTCCCGAGTGGGTCGACAGGTGTAACGTCCGCTCGGTCAGCAGCACCGTGGGCTGCTCACGCAGCACAATGGGCACCAGCACGGACGCATGGGCCGGCGCACGGTCGAGAAACTTCTTTTCAAGCACGACCTCGGGTGTCCACACCGGCGGGTGAGCAAACCGAGCACGCAGGGCCTGCGGAGTCTGGGCCTGCGCGGGCACAGCGGGCAAATGCGCGTCCACCCCCGCCACCGGAACGCCGCGCGGGTCGAAATCGGGCAGCGACGACAGCGGCACCGCGGGCGCACGGGAGGGTTGAGGAATGGAAGGATCCAAAGCAAGCCTTGATGAACAGCAGCGAGCCAGCCCCAGAATGCAAAAAGCCGCTACAGGCAGATGCTGTAGCGGCTGCGTTCAGGGCTTGCCTGCGCCTTATGCGGCGGTGGCAGCAGCCTTGGCACGCGAAGGCAGCTTTTCCTTGATACGTGCCGACTTGCCGCTGCGATCGCGCAGGTAGTACAGCTTGGCGCGGCGCACATCACCGCGGCGCTTGACTTCGATGCCGGCGATCAGCGGGCTGTAGGTCTGGAACGTGCGCTCCACGCCTTCGCCGCTGGAGATCTTGCGCACGGTGAAGCCGCTGTTCAGGCCACGGTTGCGCTTGGCGATCACCACGCCTTCGTAGGCCTGCACGCGCTTGCGGGTGCCTTCGACCACGTTCACGCTCACGATGACGGTGTCACCAGGGGCGAATTCGGGGATGGTCTTGTTCAAGCGGGCGATTTCTTCCGCTTCCAGGGTCTGGATCAGGTTCATGTTTGACATCCAACGATCTTGTCCGCGCCAAAAGTGGCTGCGTCGGGATTGACGGTTCAGGGTTTTGCGGGCTCTGCGTGCAAAGCCTGGGGCAAAACGGCCGGCCAGAGGATCGAAAAGCCTTTGATTATAGCAATTCAGCCCAGCTTGGCCAATACCGCCTCGTCCGCAGGCGCCAGCCGCCCCGCACGGCGCGCCGCCTCGATCAGGTCGGGCCGGTGCTGCGCGGTCACTGCCAGCCGCTGATCGCGGCGCCAGCGTTCGATCTGGGCATGGTGCCCCGACATCAGCGCCGAAGGCACCGCGCGCCCTGCCCACTCTTCCGGGCGCGTGTAGTGCGGGCAATCAAGCAGGCCGTCCAGCGCCGGGTTGAAACTGTCGAGCTGGTGGCTGCCCTCAGCGTGGAGCACCCCTGGCTGCAGCCGGGCCACAGCATCGAGCAAGGCCATGGCGGCAATTTCACCACCCGAAAGAACGAAATCACCCAGGCTCATCTGCTGATCAACGTGGGCGTCGATGAAACGCTGGTCGATTCCTTCGTAACGCCCACACAGCAAGATGGCCCCCGTGCTGGCCGACCAGCGCTCCACCGCAGCGTGGTTGAGCGATTCGCCAATGGGCGAAAAAAGCACCAGCGGCGCCTGCGCAGACACCGCCTCACCGCGTTCGGCGCGGATGGCCGCAAGGCAACGCGCCAGGGGCTCGGCCAGCATCACCATGCCCGGCCCGCCGCCGAAAGGACGATCGTCCACGCGGCGGTAATTGCCCTCGGCATGGTCACGCGGGTTCCACAGGTGCACGTCGACCTGCCCGCTGGCGTAGGCGCGGCGGGTCACGCCGCTGGCCAGAAAAGGCGCGAACAGTTCGGGAAACAGGGTGATGATGTCAAACCGCATGGTGCGCTGCGCCGGCGTGCTGGCGGCTCAGTAGTCGGGCTGCCAGTCGACCGTGATGCGCTTTTCAGGCAAATCCACCTTGTCGACGAAAGCCGAGACGAACGGAATCATGCGCTCCAGCGCCTTGCCATCCTGCTCATAGGCCAGCACCAGCACCGTCTGCGGCCCGGTGGACATGAGTTCGCGCACCAGCCCCAGCGCCACGCCTTCGCGGTTGACGACCTGCAGGCCGATCAGATCGACCCAGTAATACTCGTCTTCGGTGGTGGACGGGAAACTCGAACGCGGCACGAAAATGCGCGCCCCGCGCAGGGCTTCGGCAGCATCCCGGTCGTCGATGCCCTGGGCCCACGCCACGACCGTGTCGGAATGGTCCTTGGCCTGGCGAATCTGCAGCAGCGCCGTGCCCGAAAACGTCTTGGCGCCGCGCTCCGACGGTTGCAGGTACCAGCGCTTGGACGAAAACAGCGCCTCGGGGCTGGCGCTGTGCGACAGCACCTTGAACCAGCCCTTCACGCCCCAGGCGTCAGCAATGCGCCCCACCTCCACGGCGTCGGCAGGAAGTTCGGCAGATTCGAGCTGCAGGGGTGTGGCCATGGGTTTTCTCGGTGCAAAAACAAAAGGGCGGGTTCCGCCGGGCAAGCCAACGGAACCCGCCCTTTCGAGGGGGGTGCTTTAAGCAGCCTTCTTGGCGGCTTGCTTGATCAGGCGGTCCACGGTAGGCGAGGACTGGGCGCCCACGCTCTTCCAGTACGTCAGACGGTCTTGCACGATGCGCAGACCTTCTTCGGTTTCCTTGGCGGTGGGGTTGTAGAAGCCGATGCGCTCGATGAAGCGGCCATCACGGCGCACGCGCTTGTCAGCAACAACGATGTTGAAGAAAGGACGGCCCTTGGAGCCGCCGCGGGAGAGTCGAATGACGACCATGATTTATCCTTCGGGTGGTGAACTCCGGCAACAATTGCCTTGAGCCACAGTGTTCGCAACCATATTCGCAACGCTTGAGACACGCGACATGGCCACCCGGCCAGCGACACGCTGCAAAGCCCGCGATTATATCCATTTCCTCGAAGCGAGTTATGCACTTTTACGCACTCCCTTGGGGTCTGCAGGCCCGTGGTCTCCAGGTGCATCCTCCTGCCCTGCCTGGCCAATGCGCCTGCACGGCCCTTGCTGTGGGTGCGGTTGCGTGCACCAGGCCCTTGCAAAAAGCGGGTAAAAGGCCCACGCCAGGGCGGGTGCTGCGCCCGGCAAGGGGCGCGATACACGTGGTCTTCTATGCAGTGACCGGGGCCTGCCCCTGATTTTCTAACCCTTCGCGTGCGCAGCACGCTCCCATCCATGCCCACCATTCGACCCAGTACCGACCAGGATATCCCCGCCATTACCGCCATTTACCAGCACCATGTGCTCCACGGCACGGGCACGTTCGAGATCGATCCCCCCACGGAAGCCGACATGGCCGCTCGGCGCAAGGACGTGCTGGCCCGCGGCCTGCCCTGGCTGGTGGCGGAGAAGGACGGCCAGGTTCTGGGCTTCGCCTATGCCAACTGGTTCAAGCCGCGCCCGGCCTACCGCTTTTCCGCCGAGGACTCGATCTACGTGGCCGACAGCGCCCGCGGCATGGGCGTGGGCCGCAAGCTGCTGGCGGAGCTGGCCGTGCAGGCGCAAGCCGCCGGCGTGCGCAAGCTGCTGGCCGTGATTGGCGACTCGGCCAACGCCGGGTCGATCGGCGTACACCGGGCCCTGGGCTTCACCGACGTGGGCGTCATGCGCTCGGTCGGCTGGAAATTCGGCGCCTGGCGGGACATCGTGCTGATGGAAAAGACCCTGGGCGCCGGAGACACCACTTCGCCGGAATAATCGGGGGATGAACAATTCCTCCCGCCCTCCCCACTTCGTGGGGTCCCCGGCCTTGCAGGCCACGGCGATGCCGCACAGCGTAGGCCGACCTGGAACCGCAGCCCCCAGCCCCGATGGGGCTGCTTTGCACCCGGGGGCAGCGCGGCAATGAAAAACAAGACCGTGGCGGCATGGCTCGCCTTCATGGGCGGGCCGCTGGGCCTGCACCGCTTTTATCTGCACGGCCTTGGCGATCTGTTGGGCTGGATGCTGCCCATTCCCACAGCACTGGGCCTGTACGGCATCCAGCGCGTGCAGCAACTGGGACAGGACGACCACTACAGCTGGGTCCTGATTCCCTTGCTGGGGTTCACGATTGCGGGCTGCGCGCTGCAGGCCATTCTGTACGGGCTGATGGCCCCCGAGAAATGGAACGCCCGCTTCAATCCGGCCGCCGCGGCCGATGCGCCGGCGGGGCGCACGCGCTGGGCCACCATTTTCGCCGTCGGGCTGGCGCTGATGATTGGTACGGCCGTGCTCATGGCCAGCCTGGCCTTCAGCTTTCAGCGCTACTTCGAATACCAGATCGAGGAAGCCCGCAAGATCTCGCAGTGAGCCGGTCTTGAAGCAAGAAGAGCCTGCAGCGCTTGATGTACAAGCGCTGCAGGCTCTTTTTTTGATAGCAACTGCGCGATCAATAGAGTTGCAGACTGACCCAGTAGGCGATGGCGGCCACGAAGGCGCTGGCCGGAATGGTCAGCACCCAGGCCCAGATGATGTTGCCCGCCACGCCCCAGCGCACTGCGCTGGCCCGCTGCGTCGAACCCACGCCGACAATCGCGCCGGTGATGGTGTGCGTGGTGGACACGGGGATGCCCAGCGCGGTCGCCAGGAAAAGCGTCAGCGCCCCGCCCGTTTCCGCGCAGAAGCCGCCCACGGGTTTGAGCTTGGTGATCTTCTGCCCCATCGTCTTCACGATGCGCCAGCCGCCGAACATGGTGCCCAGGCCGATGGCCACGTAACAGCACACGATGGTCCAGGTCGGCGGAGAGGCGTCTGTGGCCGAGGCATAACCCGTGGCAATCAGCAGCAGCCAGATGATGCCGATGGTTTTCTGCGCATCATTGCCGCCGTGGCCCAGGCTGTAGGCGCCCGCAGACACCAGTTGCAGGCGGCGAAACCACTTATCGACCTTGCTGGGGCGCGTGCGCCGGAAGATCCACGACACCAGCACCATCATGAGCGAACCGAGCAGGAAGCCCAGCAGTGGCGACACGAAGATGAACGCCACGGTCTTCAGGATACCCGCGGAGATCAGCGAACCCGCGCCCGCCTTCGCCATCACGGCGCCCACGATGCCGCCGATCAGTGCGTGCGACGAACTGCTGGGAATACCGTAGTACCAGGTGATCACGTTCCAGGTGATGGCTCCCACCAGCGCGCCGAACACCACATGGGTGTCCACCACGCCCGGCTGGACGATGCCCTTACCCACCGTGGCGGCCACGCTCAGGTGGAAGATGAAAATGGCCACCACGTTGAAGAACGCGGCAAAAAGCACGGCCTGGGCCGGCTTGAGCACCCCGGTGGACACCACCGTGGCAATCGAATTGGCGGCGTCGTGGAACCCGTTCATGAAATCGAACAGGATCGCCAACGCCACGAGCAGGACAACAACCCACAGGGCCGTTTGTGCGGTTTCCATGTTGATGCGCCCTGCGGATCAGGAGTTCTCGAGGACGATGCCCTCGATGGTGTTGGCCACGTCCTCGCACTTGTCGGTAATGGTTTCGAGCAGCTCATAGATGGCTTTGAGCTTGATCACCTCGCGCACATCGGGCTCTTCGCGGAACAGCTTGCTCATGGCCGCGCGCATGACGCGGTCGGCGTCGCTCTCGAGCCGGTCGATCTCTTCGCAGGTCTTGAGGGCGGCTTCGGCAACCGCCGGGTCGGCGATCTTGTCAAGCAGCTTGACGGCATCGCGCAAGCGCTCGCAGCACTTCACGCTGAGGTCCGTGAGGCGCGTGATTTCGTCGGTCATGTGGTGCACGTCGTACAGCGCCATCGTTTCGGCCGAGTCCTGGATCAAGTCGGCGACGTCGTCCATCGTGTTGATGAGCGTGTGGATCTGCTCGCGGTCGATCGGCGTGATGAAGGTCTTGTGGATCAGGCGGTTGACGTCCTGGGTCACGCGGTCGGCGGCACGCTCGGCATTGTCCACGTCCTGGTTGTACTTGTCGCGCAGGTGCGGGTCGCTGTAGTTCGCCACCAGCTGCGAAAAGGCCCGTGCGGCCTCGACGATGCGCTCTGCATGCTGGTTGAACATCTCGAAAAAATTACCTTCGCGCGGCAACAGCTTGCCAAACAGCATGGGAGCTCCTAGGGCGGAAACGGGATAAACACAGGGCACAGCCCACCTGCTCATGACAGGGGCATGACCCATTTGTGACAAGGATGAAACACGGCGAGTTTAACCCCGCGCCCTTGCGCGGTTCGCCCTGCCCCCCGGCGAGGGGGCCGCGCCCACGCCCCCTCAGGCGCCGCGGAAGATGAAATACACCGCACCCACCATGCACAGCCCCGCCCAGAGATAGTCCCACTTGAGGGGCTGGTCGAGGTAGAACACGGCAAACGGCACAAAAACCGAGAGCGTGATCACTTCCTGCAGGATCTTGAGCTGCCCCACGTCGAGCTGGGTGTAGCCGATGCGGTTGGCGGGCACCTGCAGCAGGTATTCGAACAGGGCAATGCCCCAGCTCACCAGTGCCGCCACGTACCAGGGCGATGTCGCGAAGTTCTTCAGGTGGCCATACCAGGCGAAAGTCATGAAGACATTGCTGGCCACCAGCAGCAGCACGGCTTGCAGGGTGACGGGAATCGATTGCAGGAAGTTCATGGAATGCGGTGCCAGACGTTGGGGGGGCACACTCTAAGCCAAAATGGCTGTTTGTGCTTGCTCCGTGGACGCAAGCAGCTATGCACTTTATAGCAGTGCACTCCAACAAAAAAGGCACTGCACACTGTGCAATGCCCTTGCATGAACGCAGGCCGGGGCGCTGCGCGTCACTCGCCCAGGTAGGCCGCACGCACCCGAGGGTCGTTCAGCAATTCCTGGCCCGGCCCGGTCATGGTGATCAGGCCCGATTCCATGACGTAACCGCGATCGGCAATCGCCAACGCTCGGCTGGCGTTCTGCTCGACCAGCACAATGGTCACGCCCAGGGCGTACACGTCGCGCACCACCTCGAAGATCTTGTCCACCATGATGGGCGACAGGCCCATGGAGGGCTCGTCGAGCAGCAACACCTTGGGCTGGCTCATCAGCGCGCGGCCCATGGCCAGCATCTGCTGCTCGCCGCCGGACATGGTGCCGGCCAGCTGGTCCTTGCGCTCGCGCAGGCGCGGGAAGATGGTGAACATCTTCTCGATGTCGGCGGCAATGCCCGCCTTGTCGTTGCGGATGTAGGCGCCCATCTGCAGGTTTTCGGTGATGGTCATGCGCGCAAACACGCCGCGGCCTTCCGGCACCATCACCAGGCCCTTCTTCACCAGATCCCAGGCGCCCTTGCCCTTGATGCTTTCACCCAGGTACTCGATGTCGCCATCGTTGATGGGCAGCGTGCCCGTGATGGCCTTCATGGTGGTGGTCTTGCCGGCGCCGTTGGAGCCGATCAGCGAGACCAGCTCGCCTTCGCGCACTTCGAAGTCCACGCCCTTCACGGCCTGGATACCGC
Organism: Acidovorax delafieldii 2AN; assembly: GCF_000175235.1. GTDB lineage: Bacteria > Pseudomonadota > Gammaproteobacteria > Burkholderiales > Burkholderiaceae_C > Acidovorax > Acidovorax delafieldii_B. The sequence goes on from NZ_ACQT01000017.1 coordinate 34,533, forward strand.
CGTAGGCCACCTTCAGGCCCTTGACCTGCAGCAGTACCTTGTTGGATTTTTCGGCCATTCTCAATGTCCTCCGGTGCCCAGATAGGCCTCAATCACTTTTTCGTTCTTCTGCACGGTGGCGGGGGTGCCTTCGGCGATCTGCTTGCCGTAGTCCAGCACCGTCACGCGGTCGCACAGGCCCATCACCAGCTTCACGTCGTGCTCGATCAGCAGGATGGTGCGGTTGTCGTTGCGGATGCGGTCGATCAGCTCGCGCAGCTGCACCTTCTCGGTGGCATTCATGCCGGCGGCGGGCTCGTCCAGGGCGATGAGCTGCGGATCGGTGGCCAGGGCCCGGGCAATTTCGAGGCGGCGCTGGTCGCCGTACGACAGCGTGCGCGCCTTGTAGTCGGCAAATTTGCCGATGCCCACGTAGTCCAGCAGTTCTTGCGCCCGCTTGGCGATGGCGGCCTCTTCTTCCTTGAAACCCTTGGTGCGGAACACCGCGCCCAACAGCCCGGAATGGGTGCGGATGTGGCGCCCGACCATCACGTTCTCCAGCGCCGTCATCTCGGCGAAAAGCCGGATGTTCTGGAAGGTGCGGGCGATGCCCGCCTTGGCCACTTCGTGCACGGCCGTGGGCTCATAGGGCTTGCCGGCCAGCTCGAACGTACCACTGTCGGGCGTGTAGAGGCCGGTGATCACGTTGAAGAACGTGGTCTTGCCGGCACCGTTGGGGCCGATCAGGCCGTAGACCTGGCCGCGCTGGATGGTGATGCCCACGTCGGACAGGGCCTGCAGGCCGCCGAAGCGCTTGGAAATGCCCGCCACCTTCAGCACCACTTCGCCGGCCGAATTCTGGATGTTCTCTGCCATGTTTCTGACTTTCTGTGCTGTTCAGGTCTTCTGCGTAAGGCTCTTGCCATGCTCGGGCGAAGGCCACAGGCCGCGGGGGCGCAGCAGCATGATGATGATCATGGCCAGCGCGATCAGCAGCTGGCGCAGGATGGCGGAATCCAGGCGTCCATCGGTCATGGCCTGCAGCGGACCGGCCACGTAGCGCAGCACCTCGGGCAGGGCCGACAGCAGCACGGCACCCAGGATCACGCCGGGGATGTGGCCAATGCCACCCAGCACCACCATGGCGACGATCATGACCGACTCCATCAGGCTGAACGACTCGGGCGACACGAAGCCCTGGAAGGCACCGAACATGGCGCCCGACACGCCGCCGAACGAGGCGCCCATGCCAAAGGCCAGCAGCTTCATGTTGCGGGTGTTGATGCCCATGGCCTTGGCGGCGATCTCGTCTTCGCGGATGGCCATCCAGGCGCGGCCGATGCGCGAATCCTGCAGGCGGTAGCAGATGACGATACTGACGATCACCAGCAGCAGGAACAGGTAGTAGTAGAGCGTGACGGAGTTGATGTCAAAGCCGAACAGTTCCAGGCGCTTGCCCAGGTCGAGGCCGAAGATCTTGACCGAGTCGATCTGGCCGATGCCCTTGGGCCCGTTGGTCAGGTTTACGGGGTGGTCCAGGTTGTTCAGGAAGATGCGGATGATTTCGCCGAAGCCCAGCGTCACGATGGCGAGGTAGTCACCGCGCAGCTTGAGCGTTGGCGCGCCCAGCACGGCCCCGAACACCGCGGCCACCAGCGCGGCCAGCGGTATCACCACCCACAGCGAAGTGTGCAGCCCGTCCGGGAACATGGAGGCAAACGACGTGAAGGTATCGGTCAGATGCGGCGATGCCATCAGGCCGAAGAGGTAGGCCCCCACGGCGTAGAAGGCCACATAGCCCAGGTCGAGCAGGCCGGCGTAGCCGACCACGATGTTCAGGCCCAGGGCCAGCATCACGTAGAGCAGCGCCAGATCCGCGATGCGGACCCAGGCATTGCCGAAGTACTGCAGCAGCAGTGGCAGGACCAGCAGGGCAATGCCGCCGACGATCCACTGGATTTTGGTGTTCTTCATGGAATGAGGTCCTCAGGCACGGTCGGCCACACGTTCACCCAGCAGCCCCGAGGGACGCAGCGTGAGGATGATGATGAGCACGATGAACGCAAAGATGTCGGTGTAGTGGCTGCCCAGCAGGCCGCCCGTGAGCGTGCCGATGTAGCCCGAGCCGATGGCTTCGATCAGGCCCAGCAGAATGCCGCCCACCACGGCACCGGCCAGGTTGCCGATGCCGCCGAACACGGCCGCCGTGAAGGCCTTGAGCCCCGGCAGGAAACCCATGGTGTGCTGGGCCGTGCCGTAGTTGGATGCGTACATGATGCCGGCAATGGCGGCGAGGACGGCGCCGATGATGAAGGTGGCCGAGATGACCATGTCGGGCTTCACGCCCATCAGCGAGGCCACGCGGGGGTTTTCGGCCGTGGCGCGCATGGCGCGGCCCAGCTTGGTGTAGTTCACCAGGTACATCAGCGAGGCCAGAGCGACCACGGTCACGCCCAGGATCAGTATCTGGGTGGACGTGATCACGGCACCGCCCACCTGGAAGGGCGTGGACGATAGCAGCGTGGGATAGGGCTTGTAGTTGGGCTTCCAGATGATCATGGCCAGCGTCTGCAGCAGGATCGACATGCCGATGGCGGTGATCAGCGGTGCCAGGCGTGGGCTGGTGCGCAGCGGCTTGTACGCCACTTTCTCGATCACGAAATTGAGGGTGGCGGCCACCACGCAGGCAATGATGGTGGCCAGCAGCAGGATGAGCCAGCCCGGAGCTCCCGGCATGGCCTCCTGCATGAGTCCGATACAGCTCCAACTGGTGAGAGCGCCGATCATGAGCACTTCGCCGTGGGCGAAATTGATCAGCTGAATGATGCCGTACACCATCGTGTAGCCCAAGGCTATCAAGGCGTACATGCTGCCGAGAACCAGACCGTTGATGATCTGCTGCAGCAAAATGTCCATAAGAGAAGTCCTTCGTTTGTGACGTACCCACCGCTTTGGCACCGAAATCGGTACAGCCTTGTGGGCCCGACTGCCATGTAGCAAAAAACCCGCCAGAAGTGCAGCTGTGCGGGTTTGAGGTCGGGATTGTAGCCAGTAGTTTCCTGCGGGCCCGTCCTTGACTGGCGGGGTTTTCCCTTGGGTTCCGGGCCCATCAGCCAAGCACTCGGCGCATAAGAAAGATTGATGGATCTATCTCAAATGCTGTGCAAACTTATTACCTGCGGCATGCCGGATCGGCATGAACAACGCCGCCGCCCTCTCTCGCGCCAAAAGCTCAGGGATTTTCCGGATCGGGGGCAGCCGCGACATTGCGCGCGCGCAAATCGCGCAGCTTTTGCGCAATCTTGATCTCGAGGCCGCGCTCCACCGGCTGGTAAAAGCCCGGTTCGTCCATGCCGTCGGGAAGGTAGCGCTCGCCGGCGGCAAAGCCGCCCTCCTCGTCGTGGGCATAGCGGTAGCCCTTGCCGTAGTCGAGCTGCTTCATGAGCTGGGTGGGCGCATTGCGCAGGTGCATGGGCACGGGCCGGGTGCTGTCCTGCTTCACGAAAGCGCGGGCCTTGTTGTAGGCCATGTAGCCGGCATTGCTCTTGGGCGCCATGGCCAGGTAGATCACCGCCTGGGCCAGCGCCAGTTCGCCCTCGGGGCTGCCCAGACGCTCGTAGGTCTGGGCGGCCTCGTTGGCCAGTTGCATGGCGCGCGGGTCGGCCAGGCCGATGTCTTCCCAGGCCATGCGCACGATGCGCCGCGCCATGTAGCGCGGATCAGCACCGCCATCGAGCATGCGCACCAGCCAGTACAGCGCGGCATCGGGGTCCGAGCCCCGCACCGACTTGTGCAGCGCGCTGATGGTGTCGTAGAACTGCTCGCCGCCCTTGTCGTAGCGGCGCATGCGCTCGCCCAGCACCTTCAGCAGCCACGCATCGGTGATCTCGGCGAGTTGCTCCTGCGCCGCCGCCATCTCCAGCGTTTCCAGCGTGTTGAGCAGGCGCCGGGCGTCACCGTCGGCATACGCCACCAGGCGTTCAATCGCTTCGTTTTCAATAGCTGGAAGCGCTTGCTGTGATTGGGCCAGGGCCACAATTTGCTTCAAATCATCGGTGGACAGAGGCTGCAGCACGTACACGGCGGCGCGCGACAGCAACGCCGAGTTCACCTCGAACGACGGGTTCTCGGTGGTCGCGCCAATGAAGGTGAACAGGCCGCTTTCCACATGCGGCAGGAAGGCATCCTGTTGGCTCTTGTTGAAGCGGTGCACCTCGTCCACAAACACGATGGTGCGCTGCTGCATGAGGCCGTCGCGCGCGCTTTCGGCCAACTGAACGGCGTCGCGGATGTCCTTCACGCCGCCCAGCACGGCGCTGATGCTGATGAACTGCGCATCGAACGCATCGGCCATGAGCCGCGCGATGGTGGTCTTGCCCACGCCCGGCGGCCCCCAGAGGATGCAACTGTGCGGCCGGCCCGACTCGAACGCCAACCGCAGCGGCATGCCCGGCCCCAGCACATGCTGCTGGCCGATCACTTCGGAGAGCTGGCGCGGGCGCAGGCGCTCGGCCAGGGGCTGGTGGGGTGCGGCGGGCTGTTTCACGTTCGGCGAGGCAAGGGGGCAGCCACCGATGGTAGCGGGCAAACCGGACTGCCCACGCCGACTTCTAGAATGGCCACCATCGCGTCTGCAGCCACCGGAGGATTTTCATGCCCGTGCGCATCGTTCAACTCGGCAGCCCCCGCGCCCC
>NZ_ACQT01000016.1 GCF_000175235.1 Acidovorax delafieldii 2AN
ATTCAGGGCATCGCCCAGCGCCGGGCTGCTCTCCTCCAGCGGGGCCGGTGCATCCGGCCACGGCACCACGAGTGCCGAGTCGGACCCTTCGTAGCGCACGTGCACGCGCTGGTGCACCGCCATGGTGCCGGCGCCCGCCTGCTGCTGCACCAGTTCGGCCTGCGCGGCGGCAGCAAGCGCGTGCAGCGTGGCGGCGATATCGGGCAATGCCTCCGGCGCCAGCGGGCGCTCCACGGCCTGCTCGCGGATCACGTTCTGGTCCGCCAGGCCCATGCCATAGGCTGACAGCACGCCGGCCAGGGGGTGCACAAACACCCGCTCCATGCCCAAGGCATCGGCCACCAGGCAGGCGTGCTGACCACCTGCGCCGCCAAAGCACTGCAGGGTGTAGCGCGTCACGTCGTAGCCGCGCGCCACCGAGATCTTCTTGATGGCATTGGCCATCTGCTGCACCGCGATCTGGATGAAGCCCTGGGCCACTTCCTCGGGCGGGCGCCCGGTCTGCACGGCGAGTGCCGCGAATTTTTCGCGCACCGCGTCGGCGTCCAGCGGCTCGTTGGCCGCATGGCCAAACACGCGGGGGAAATGCGCGGGCTGGATCTTGCCCACCATCACGTTCGCATCGGTCACGGCCAGGGGCCCGCCGCGGCGGTAGCTGGCAGGACCAGGATTGGCGCCGGCGCTTTCAGGCCCCACGCGAAAGCGGGCGCCGTCAAACCCCAGGACGGAGCCCCCGCCTGCGGCCACGGTGTGGATGCTCATCATGGGCGCACGCATGCGCACGCCCGCCACCTGGGTCTCGAACTCGCGCTCGAATTCGCCCGCATAGTGGCTCACGTCGGTGGATGTGCCGCCCATGTCGAAACCGATCACGCGCCCATGCCCCGCCAGGGCGGCTGTGCGCGCCATGCCCACGATGCCGCCGGCCGGGCCCGAGAGGATGGCGTCCTTGCCCTGGAAGCGGTGCGCATCCGTCAGTCCGCCCGAGGATTGCATGAAGAACAGCGGAACACCGGGCATTTCCGTGGCCACCTGCTCCACGTAGCGGCGCAGGATGGGCGAGAGATAGGCATCCACCACCGTCGTGTCGCCCCGGCTCACGAACTTCATCATGGGGCTGGTGGCGTGCGATGCGCTCACCTGCGTGAAGCCCGCTGCACGCGCGATGCGGGCAGCGGCCTCCTCGTGCGCGGTGTAGCGGTAGCCGTGCATGAACACAATGGCCGCGCTGCGCAGGCCCGCGTCGTAGGCGGCCCACAGGCGTTCCTTGAGATGCTCCTCGTCCAGCGGCTCGATCACCTCGCCGTGCGCGCCCATGCGCTCCTGTGCCTCGACCACGCGGCTGTAAAGCAGTTCGGGCAGCACGATATGGCGGTCGAACAGGCGCGGGCGGTTCTGGTAGGCAATGCGCAGCGCGTCCTTGAAGCCCCTCGTGGTGATGAGCAGCGTGGGCTCGCCCTTGCGCTCCAGCAGTGCATTGGTGGCCACGGTGGTGCCCATCTTCACGCACTCGACCCGATCGGGTGTGACCGGCGCATCCGGCGCCAGCCCCAGCAAATGCCGGATGCCGGCCACCGCGGCGTCGCGGTACTGCTCGGGGTTCTCTGACAGCAACTTGTGCGTGACAAGCTGTCCATCGGGCCGCTTGCCCACCACGTCGGTGAACGTGCCGCCCCGGTCGATCCAGAACTGCCAGCGGGGTACGGAAGAAGACGGATTGGACATGAATTGCTACTCAATCAATAGCTGCTCGCGCTTATGCAGCAAGCGCAAGCGGCGTTTTTCATCAAAAACCAGGGCTACAGCGACGCGGCGGACCGGGCCGCCTGGTCGTACATGCCCGAGAGCACGCGCAACAGCCGGGCCAGCTCGCCAATGTCGCGGTTCAGGGCGTCGTCGACGTTGAGCGCCTCGATCAGGCAGGTCTCGCGGATCTCGCGGTAGCGCTGCACATAGGCGCGGCCAGTGTCGGTGGCGGCGTAGGTGACTTCCTTGCCATTCTTCTTGGAGGCCACCACGCCCAGCGTCAGCAGCTTCTTGAGCGAATAGTTCACCAGGTGCGTGTCTTCCACGTTCATGATGAAACAGATGTCGGCCAGCCGCTTGTCGCGTGCCCGGTGCGTGACATGGTGCAGCACCACCACATCGAGCGGCGTCAGGTCCTTCAGGCCGGCGGCCGACATGCAGTGCACCACCCAGCGGTGGAACGCATTGCCCGCCACGATGAGGCCGAATTCGAACTCGCTCATCTCCGCGCTGTGTGCCGACACCAGGTGCGCAGACGACACGATGGGCCCCGAATCGCTCATGGCCTTGGCAGGTTTCATGGAAAAGGCATCTCCGCAAAAAGCCCCGTTGGCACGGGATGTGCATGCAAACATTGTAGGCATGTCGATGGTAATTTGTTGGCAATTTGTCATCATTCAGGCAAAACACCTATGCCCAAATGCCGTGCCTTCGATAGAGTGACCTTTCCTGTTTGTCACACCCAACCCTGCGGAGCGAACCCCATGAAGCGTCGAATCTTCCCCACCGCGGCACTCTGCCTGGCCCTGGCCGCTGGTCTGTCTGTCACCTCGGCCTTTGCACAGACCAAGTGGGACCTGGCGGCCGCGTATCCGTCCACCAACTTCCACACCGAGAACCTGGTGCAGCTGGCCAGCGACGTGGACAAGGCCACGGGCGGCAAGTTCAAGATCACGGTGCATGCCAACGCCGCGCTGTTCAAGGCCCCCGAGATCAAGCGCGCCGTGCAGGGCGGGCAGGCACAGATGGGCGAGATCCTGCTGGCCAACTTCCAGAACGAATGGCAGCTGTTTGGCGTGGACGGCCTGCCCTTCCTGGCCGACAGCTACGACGCGTCCAAGAAGCTCTACGCAGCACAAAAGCCTTTTCTGGAAAAGAAGCTGGCTGAACAGGGAATGATGCTGCTGTACGCCGTGGCATGGCCGCCGCAAGGCATCTACACCAAGAAGCCACTGGCCACCGCCGCCGACCTCAAGGGCATCAAGTGGCGCGCCTACAGCCCCGCCACAGCACGCATTGCCGAACTCGTGGGCGCACAGCCCGTCACGGTGCAGGCGGCCGAGTTCTCGCAGGCCCTGGCCACGGGCGTGGTCGAATCGACGATGACCTCGGGAGCCACGGGCGTGGACAGCAAGCTCTACGAACACCTCAAGTACTACTACGACACCCAGGCCTGGCTGCCCAAGAATGCGGTGCTGGTGAACAAGAAGGCGTTTGACGCACTGGACAAGCCCCTGCAGCAAGTGCTGCTCAAGGCAGGTGCCGACGCCGAGGCGCGCGGCTGGGCCAGCAGTGCCAAGGTGAACACCGACACCATGGCCAAGCTCAAGGCCAGCGGCATGGAAGTGGTGGCGCCGCCTGCTGCGCTGAAGGCCGACATGGCCAAGGTGGGCGACACCATGCTCAAGGAATGGCTCGACAAGGCCGGCCCCGAGGGCAAGGCCCTGATCGACACCTACCGCAAGTAAGCCTTCCATATTCTCAAAGACTGAGCCCATGCGTCGTCTGCTGAATTTTCTGTACGACAGCGCCGCCGCCCTGGCGGCGCTTTTCATGGTCGGCCTGCTGGGCATGGTGCTGTTGTCCATCGCCAGCCGCCAGCTCCATTTCCATGTGCCCGGCACCGATGCCTATGCGGGCTACCTGATGGCCGCAGCCGGCTTTCTGGCGCTGGCCCACACCTTGAAGCGCGGCGAACACATCCGCGTCACGCTGCTGCTCAACTTCCTGAAGGGCGGCGCCAAGAAGGCGTTCGAGATCTGGGCCCTGGCGATTGCCACGCTGCTGGCGCTGCTGTTTGCGGTGTACAGCAGCAAGCTGGCCTGGCAGTCGCACGAGTTCCACGACATCTCCACTGGCAGCGACGCCACGCCACTGTGGATTCCACAAATCGCCATGGCCGTTGGCACGGTGATTCTGGCGATCGCGTTCGTGGACGAACTGGTGCTGGAGATGATGGGCCAACGTGTGGATGCCCCAACCGGCGAAGCCTTGCGCAATGAATAAACCCGGCACGACCTACCATGAGTGATCTCGCCATAACCGGCCTGCTTGTCCTTTCGCTGTTCCTGATTCTGGGCAGCGGCGTATGGATCGGGCTCACCCTCTCCGGCGTCGCCTGGATCGCTATGCAGCTGTTTTCCGCGCGCCCGGCGGGCGACGCCATGGCGGTGACCATCTGGGGCAGCGCTTCGAGTTGGACCCTCACCGCCCTGCCGCTGTTCATCTGGATGGGCGAAATCCTGTTCCGCACCCGGCTGTCGCAAGACATGTTCAAGGGCCTGGCCCCCTGGGTGCAGGCGCTGCCGGGCCGCCTGCTGCACACCAATGTGGTCGGCTGCACCATCTTTGCCGCCGTGTCAGGCTCCAGCGCTGCCACCTGCGCCACCATCGGCAAGATGACGCTGCCCGAGCTGACGCGCCGGGGCTACCCCGAGCACATGGTGGTGGGCACCCTGGCCGGGGCCAGCACACTGGGCCTGCTGATCCCGCCGTCGATCATCATGATCGTTTACGGCGTGTCGGCCGAGGTCTCGATCTCGCAGTTGTTCATTGCGGGCGTGCTGCCCGGCATCTTGCTGGCCGCCCTGTTCTCGGGCTACATCATGGTCTGGGCACTGCGCCACCCCGAGCAAGTGCCTGCCGCCGACGTGCGCATGAGCTTCATGCAAAAGCTGTCGGAATCGCGCAGCCTGATCCCCGTGGTGCTGCTGATTGCAGCCGTGCTGGGCAGCATTTACACCGGCTTTGCCACCGCCACCGAGGCGGCTGCCGTGGGCGTGGTGGGCTCGATGGTGCTGTCGGCCGTGCAGGGCTCGATGAACTGGGGCACCTTCAAGGATTCGCTGATGGGCGCCACGCGCCTGTACTGCATGATTTCGCTGATCCTGGCGGGGGCCGCCTTTCTCACGCTGGCCATGGGCTATATCGGCCTGCCGCGCCACCTGGCGGAGTGGATTGCCTCGCTGGGACTGAACCAGGCCCAGCTCATCATGGCGCTGGCGGTTTTCTACATCATCCTCGGGTGCTTCCTGGACGGCATCTCGATGGTGGTGCTGACTATGGGCGTGCTCATGCCCACGGTGCAGGCCGCCGGCATCGACACCATCTGGTTCGGTATCTTCATCGTGCTGGTGGTCGAGATGGCGCAGATCACGCCGCCCGTGGGCTTCAACCTGTTCGTGCTGCAAGGCATGACGGGCCGCCAGCTGCCCTGGATCGCCAAGGTGGCGATGCCCATGTTTTTGCTCATGTGTGCTGCCGTGGCGCTGATCTACGTGTTCCCCGGCATCGTGACCTGGCTGCCGCAGCAGATGTCAGCCCACTGAAGCCTGGGGGCGGCCACCGGATGTGGACAATGGCGCCATGCTGAATGTTCTGTCCATCTGTATCGGCGCCTGCCTGGGCGCGCTGGCCCGCTGGCGCCTGGGCTTGTGGCTCAGCAGCCCCGGCGCGCTGCTGCCCTGGGGCACGTTGGTGGCCAATCTGGTGGGCGGCTACCTCATTGGTGTGTGCCTGGCGACTTTCCAGGCCCTGCCCCAGATTGACCCCGTGTGGCGCCTGGCGCTGGTCACGGGGTTTCTGGGCGCGCTGACCACGTTTTCCAGCTTCTCGGCCGAGGTGGTGACCATGCTGCAGCAGCAGCGCTACCTGCTGGCGTCGGGCACCACCGCACTGCACCTGGGCGGCTCGCTGCTCATGACCGTGCTGGGGCTGCAGACGGTGGCACTGGCCCTGCCCAGCCGCGCCTGACCGCACCTGACAGCAACGCCCACAGGGCACCGGGCACACCACCGCGCGTATGCGCAGCTACGCCGCCGTGCTGCTGGCTGGGCGCTACTGCACACGCAGCCGCAGGCTCGAAAAGCCGCTGGCCGGGTACACGGCCGGCACCGCACCGCCGCCAGGCGCAGCCTGCCACTGCGTGGTGGCCGCAAGCAGCGCCTGCAGTGCCACCCGCAATTCCATGCGTGCCAGGGGCGCCCCGGGGCACACGTGGATGCCGGCACCGTACAGCAGATTGGCAGACTGGTCACGGTCCAGTTGAAACGTGTCAGGCTGGTCAAACACACGGCCATCGCGGTTGGCCGATGTCCAGTGGATCGTCAAACGATCCCCCGCCGCAATCGAGCGGCCGCCCAGTTCCACCGGGCAGGTGGTCACACGCCGGTTGGTTGCCAGCGGGCCGTGCAGCCGCAGGATTTCCTCGATGGCGGCCGGCACAAGCGCGCTGTGGGCGCGCAATTGGGCCTGCACGTCGCCATGCCCGGCCAGCCACTGCGCCAGGATGCCCACGGCAGCGGCGATGGTGCCAATCTCTCCCACCGTCCAGTTGCGCAGAATGCTGGTGATGTCGGCCGCGCTCAGGGGCGCTCCGTTGACGGTTTCCTGCATGAGTGCAGTGGTGAGGTCGTGCGGCGCCGCGGCACCGGCCTGCCGGCGGGTCTGCAGCAGGCCTTCCACGATGCCATCGAACTCCTGGGCCAGCGCCGCCAGTGCGGGCCTATCTTGCGCCAGGGTGGCGGCCTGGCTCTTGTGCAGCCACGAGACCAGCGGCGCATGCAGCGCCTGCGGCCAGCCCATGAAGGCGCACTGCGCGCGCACGGCAAAGGGCAGCGCAAAAGACTCCATCAGTTCCACCTCGCCCGCCCCTTGCAGCGCCTGCGCCAGCACGTCTGCAATCGCGTGGCACGCGGGCTCGAAGGCGTCCACCCGCTGCGCCGAAAAATAGGGTTCGATGACCTGGCGGTACGCGGTATGCAGAGGCGGATCCATGCCGTTGGGAACGGCCACATGCCGCGACACGGCATTGCTGAAGGTGGCCGGATCCAGCAGCACGCGCATGACATCGGCGTGGCGGAACACCGACCATTGCAGCATGTCGCTGAAGGCAACGGGACAGCGCTGGGCCACCTCGTCGTAGGCACGGATCGGCCCACGCTGAACGTCGGCCGACCGGGGGTCCCAGTCGGGTGGCTGTGCGGATGGGTTCATGGAATGGCACCAGGTCGAAGGCCCCTGTGGGGCCGGAGAGTTGCGCCGCGCCGCTGGGAGCGCCGCGCCTGCTTGCGCAGTATGGCCATGCAGGGGCATGGCATTCAAGCGCTGGCCGCGCTGGCAGTGCGGGTTTGATGGAGCGAACGCGCTCACCCGCGCCGGCTTGTTGCGGGCAAGCCATGCAGGCCGTGAACCGTGCACGTGCCTCAGTCCCCTGCCCGTCCACCTCCGCCCTCTTTACCCGTCGCCCTCACCCGACAACGGTCAGCGGTCAGATCGATAGGGATCGGCGCTACGGCCAGCATTGCTGTTGGCTGCCCGGGGGCTGCGCCATGAACAGCGGGCGCGTTCAGCCATGCAACCACCAGCCGCAAGCACCCTCGGCCCATCCCTCGCAACCACCCACGCATCTGCCACGCCGCCCACAACGCCCCACAGCGCCAAAGTATCCACCGCGCCCCCCGCGACCCCTCGTCGGCGTCGTCGCCTCTAGCTCCCGTGGCCTCTTTGCACCCCTCTGCACCCCCTTGTGGCCTGCACATCGCGCGCAGATTCACTATCGTTTTCATAGCTTGTAACGCGCATCCATCAAGTGCAAGCAAGTGATCTGGCATAAAATCCGGTCCAACCCGGCGCCCATGCGCGACGGGGCCATTCCCTCATCTTCACCGCACGGCCCCGCGCCGCAGCGCCCGCAATCCCATGGAAGCCAACACCCAACTCAACGAACGCCGCCTGGCCGATGCCTGGGCCGAACTGCACGCCCACGCCAACAACGACAACCCCCTGCATGCCGACGCCTACCGCCTGGCCTTTGCCGACCCGGAATTCCTGTTCCGGCGTGAAACCCGCGGCATCCGCTTTCAACTCGAGCTGCTCAAGCCCGACCTGGGCCAGGCCGAGCAAGGCATCGAGAACACGGTGGTGGTGTATGGCAGTGCCCGCTTCGTGGCTCCCGACGAGGCAGCGGCCCGCCTGAGCGAAGCCGAAGCCAGCGGCGACGCGGACCAGCTGCTGCGCGCCCGCCAGGCCGTGCGCAATGCCCGCTACTACGACCTCGCCCGCCAGTTTGCGGGCCTGGTGGCCGACTACAGCGAGCGCCAGCGCCCCGCCGACCGCATCTACATCTGCACAGGTGGCGGCCCCGGCATCATGGAAGCCGCCAACCGGGGCGCCCACGAGGCCGGCGCGTTGAACGTCGGCCTCAACATCGGCCTGCCGCACGAGCAAAGCGGCAACCGCTTCATCTCGCCATCGCTGAGCTTCAAGTTCCATTACTTTGCGCTGCGCAAGATGCACTTCATGATGCGCGCCAAGGCCCTGGTGGCGTTCCCCGGCGGGTTTGGCACACTGGATGAACTGTTCGAGGTGCTCACGCTGGTGCAGACCGGCAAGGCCAAGCCGGTGCCCATCGTGCTGTTCGGCGTGGACTACTGGAAGCGCCTCATCAACTTTGACGTGATGGTCGAGGAAGGCACCATCTCCGCCAAGGACCTGGAACTGTTCCACTTCACGGACGACCCGCAGAAAGCCTGGGACCTGGTCAAGGCGTTCTACAAGCTCTGACTGCGCTTGCGCACGCGCGGCGCGCCAGCGGCCTGGGCAAGGTGCGCAACGACGAGTGCGGCTTTTTGCGGCCTTGCCCGAAGGGTTGCCCTGCAAAGGCGGCGTCTGCGCCGTTGCCTGACCTAGGCCGGGCCCATCCTCGCCGCATGTCAGTGCGGCTTGCGGTGGGCGCCTTGCATCCACTGCCTTTGCGGGGCAACGGACACCATGAAAAGACTTTGAACAGGCTCTAAGGCGTCAGGCGCCGCGCCCCAACAGCCAGGCCTGGCGGGCGCCCAGCCCCACGCTCGCCCCCACCACCCAGAACAGCCCCGCCACGCCGATCAGCGCGCCCGCCGAGCCGAACAGCACGGGCATGAGCACGCTGGAAGCGTTGATGGTCATGAGCCGCAGCCCCAGCGCCTCGCCGTGGCGCGCGGGCGGCGTGATCTGGTGCAGCATGCTCATGATCATGGGCTGCACCGACCCCAGCGCAAAACCCAGCAGCACCGAGCAGGCACCCATGGTCAGCGCCGAAGGCAGCAGCGGGTAGACCGCGAACAGCAAGGCCGTGGCCAGCATGGCGGTGGTGACCACGGTGGCCTCGCGCAAGCGCTCAGCCACCATCGGCATCATCACCCGGATAAGCGCCGCCGCGATGGCGAAGGCCCCCAAAATGGTGCCGATCACCGAGGCCGACAGGCCGCGCTCATGCCCCAGCAGCGGCACGACGAAGGTGTGCACATCCCAGCACGACGACAGAAACCAGTTCACCAGCAGCAGGCGCCGAAAGCGCGGCTCGTTCATGAGATCCCACGCCCGCTGCGTGGCGCCGCCGGCCGCGGCAGCCACCGACGGCAGCTCGGTGGTGTCGCGCACCCAGAACCAGGTGGCCAGCGGCAGCAGGGCCAGCAGCGCAACGCCGCGCGAAACCCCTCCACGCTGCCGGCGGTGCTGCCGGCATGGTCGATCAACAGGCCGGCACAGAACGGGCCGATGAAGTTGGACACGGCCGGCCCGATGGCCAGCCAGCTGAACACGCGCTTGAGTTCGGTGGCATCGTGCGCGGCGCGGCCCACATGGCGCTGCAGCGCGATGGTGGCGGCCCCGGTGGCGCCGCCCGTGGCCAACGCCGCCACGCACAGCACCGGGAACACCGGAAACAGCAGCGCCAAGGCGGTGCCACTGGTAGCCACGACCACGGCGTAGCCCACCGGGCGCTTGAGGCCATGGCGGTCTGCATAACGCCCCGCGGGCAGGGCCAGGAACACCTGCGTCAGTGCGAACAGTGCCAGCAGCACCCCCACCGCCGCCGCGCTGTATCCCTCGTGCAGTGCCAGCAGCGGCGCGGCCATGCGCATGCCGGCCATGCAGGCATGCACGCAGATCTGGCCCGCAATGAGCCGCGCCAGCGCCCAGTTCACAGAAGATCGTCCTCGGGGTCCAACCCAGGCAGTGCGGCCGTGCGCACCCCCGCCAAGGGCACTGCAGTGTCAGGCGCAGGCAGGTCCTGCACGTCGCGCAGCTTGCGCTGGATGGCACGGGTGCGCACACCCACCTCATCAAACTTCTTGGCGGCGGCGTCGATGGATTTCTTGGTGGCCTCGACCACATCGCCAAACTTGGCGAACTCGGTCTTGACCATGCCCAAAAGGCTCCACACCTCGGACGAGCGCTTCTCGATCGCCAGCGTCTTGAAGCCCATCTGCAGGCTGTTGAGCATGGCGGCCAGGTTGGCCGGGCCGGTGATCATCACGCGGCAGTCGTTCTGCACGGCCTCGACCAGGCCGGGACGGCGCATCACCTCGGCAAACAGGCCTTCGGTGGGCAGGTACAGCACGGCAAAGTCGGTGGTGTGCGGGGGCGAGACGTACTTGGCGAAGATCTTCTTGGCTTCGAGCCTGATCGAGGTCTCGAACGCATTGCCCGCCGACAGGATGGCAGCCTTGTCGGCCGCATCCTGCGCGTCCATCAGGCGCTGGTACTGCTCCACGGGGTATTTGGAATCGATGGGCAGCCAGACCGGGTGCTCGTCGCTCTTGCCCGGCAGGCGGATGGCAAATTCCACCAGCTCGTCGCTGCCCGGCACGGTCTTGACGTTGCGCGCGAACTGGTCGGGCGTGAGCACGTTGTCGATGATGGCGCCCAGCTGCATTTCACCCCAGGTGCCGCGCGACTTCACGTTGGTCATCACGCGCTTGAGGTCGCCCACGCTGCCCGCCAGGGTCTGCATTTCGCCCAGGCCCTTGTGCACTTGTTCGAGCCGGTCGCTCACCAGCTTGAAGGATTCGCCCAGGCGCTGCTCCAGTGTGGCGTGGAGTTTTTCGTCCACCGTGCGGCGCATTTCCTCGAGCTTGGTGGCGTTATCGGCTTGGATGGCGGCCAGGCGTTCGTTGAGCGCGGTGCGCAGCTGCTCGGCGTTGTGCTGGCTGCCCTGCACCAGGCCGGTGAGCTGCTGCGACACGGCGTCTTGCAGCACCGAGAACTGGTTCTTGATCTGGAAGCCGTTGGCTTCGAGCTGGTCCTTGAGCGCCGTGGACATGGCGCCCAGCTGCGTCTGGATGTCGCCCTTGAGCGAGTCGAGCGTGAGGCGCGTGGCGGCCTGCAGGGCCTCGAAGCGTTCCTGGATGCGCTTTTCAAACAGCGCGGTGCTCTCGCCCATGGCTTCACGGCTCTTGACGCTTTCGGCCGCCAGCGCGGCCGTCGTGGTGGTGAGTTCGGTGCGAAAGCCCACCAGCGTGGCCGACAGCTCGGTGCGGGCGGCGGCGGCATCGGCCTGACCCTGCGCCAAGTGGGCCAGCAAGGCCTTGCTGCTTTCCTCGAGCCGCCCGGCCACGGCGTTCTGCAACGCATCAAACCGCTGGGCCAGCGCCGCATCCTGCGCGGCCTGGCGCTGTGTGAGGGCGGAGTCGAAGGCCGTGAGGCGCTGCTCCAGCCGCCCTTCGAACACGCCAAACGCTGCCAGCAGTTCGGTGCGGCCGCTGCGCGACTCGGTGACAGCCTGGGCCAGGCGCTCGTCCACCGCGTGGCGCAGCGTCTCGAGCGTGGTCTGCGTGGTCTGCGTGAAGCCGCGCAACTGCTGGCCCATGCCGTCCAGGGCGCCGTCGTTCTTGGCCACGGCAATCTGCGTGGCCTGGGCGGTCTGCTCGAGTGCCTGCAGGCGGGCCAGCCACTCGGCCGGTAGCTCGACGCGGGGGCGGCGCAGCAAAAGCAGCACCAGCAGAACGATGACAAGTGCCAGCGCAGCCAGCAAAACGAGGGTGTCGGTAGTCAAGGCAAATTACTATTGTTTTGATAGCTTCTAGCGCTTATCCAGCAAGCGCCAGAAGCCAATTTGGCGTGAAGATGGATGTCATTGCCCCCGCAGGCCGGGCGCAGGCTGGTTCACCGGCGTGAGCGGACCCTGCCCGCCCAAGAAGGCGATCAGGTTGTCGGCCGCCAGGTTGGCCATGGCGCGGCGCGTGGGCACCGTGGCGCTGGCGATGTGGGGCGTGAGCACCACATTGGGCACGGTGAGCAGGTCGGGGTGAACGCTGGGTTCGCCCTCGAAAACATCCAGGCCCGCTGCTGCAATGCGCCGATCGCGCAGGACCACCGCCAGGGCCGCGTCGTCCACGATGCCGCCGCGCGCAATGTTGATGAGCGTGGCCGTGGGCTTCATCAGCGCCAGCTCGGCCGCGCCAATGGTGTGGTGCGATGCCGCGCTGTAGGGCACCACCAGCACCACATGGTCGGCCGTGCGCAGCAGCTCTTCCTTGCCCACGTAGGTGGCCTTGCATTCGGCCTCCAGCGCGGGCGAAAGGCGCGAGCGGTTGTGGTAGACCACCTTCATGCCAAAGCCATGCGCGCCGCGCCTGGCAATGCCCTGCCCGATACGGCCCATGCCGATGATGCCCAGCGTGCTGCCGTGGATGTCGCTGCCCGCGAACATGTCGTAGCTCCACTTCGTCCACTTCCCGGCGCGCAGGTAATGCTCGCTTTCGGTCATGCGGCGGGCCGTGGCCATCAACAGCGCAAAGCCGAAGTCGGCCGTGGTTTCGGTCAGCACATCGGGCGTGTTGGTGCCTTGCACGCCTGCGGAGGTCATGGCGTCCACGTCGAAGTTGTTGTAGCCCACGGCCATGTTGGCGCAGATCTTCAGGCGCGGCGCCGCGGCCAGCAGGGCTGCGTCGATGCGCTGGCTGCCGGTGGTCAGCGCGCCGTCCTTGTCGGCCAGGCGCGCGGCCAGCTCGTGTGGCGTCCAGATGGCGTCGGCGGGGTTGTCCTCCACGTCGAAATGCTCGCGCAGGCGGTCCACGATGTCAGGGAAGATCGCACGGGCGACCAGGATGCGGGGTTTGCTCATAAGTCTTCAATCTCCAAACTATTCGCGAGGCACGTCGGCCCGTGAAACTGGCGTGGTCCAAGCCAGTGGCCGCCGAGCAATGGCCGCCCTGCAGCGAGGGCCGCGTCCTCCTTCCCGCAACGCGCTGCGGGGCGAGAGAAGGGGGAAGCGGCGCAGCCGCTCAGGGGGGATGTCCATCATCTGAACCAGATGAAGGTCATCACGACAAACAGCGGCACCAGAACGCCGCCCGACCACAGCATGTAGCCAAAGAAGCTGGGCATCTTCACGCCCCGGTCTTCGGCAATGGCCTTGACCATCATGTTGGGCGCGTTGCCGATGTAGCTGTTGGCGCCCATGAAAACCGAGCCCGCCGAGATGGCCGCCAGCGTAGGAGCCAGGGTGGTCATCAGCACGGCCGGGTCGCCACCGGCGGTGTTGAAGAACACCAGGTAGGTCGGCGCGTTATCGAGGAAGGAGCTGAGCGCGCCCGAGGCCCAGAAATACATGGCCGGGTCGGGCGTGCCATCGGGCCGTGTCACGGCAGCCACGACGGCACCGAACGGGCCGCTGACACCCGCCTTGAGCATCGCGATGACGGGAATGATGGTGAGGAAGATGCCGGCAAACAGCTTGGCCACCTCCTGCATGGGGCCCCAGCTGAACTGGTTGTCTTCATGCACCTTGCGAGGGGTGACGACCAGCGACACCAGCGTGACCAGGATCAGCCCCACATCGCGCACGATGCCGGGCAGGCCCACCTCGGTGCCCGCCACGTGGAACACCACAGACGACTTCCACAGCCCGCTCATCAGCACCAGCGCCACCACCGCGCCCAGCAGCGCGAAGTTGGCCTTGCCGTCGAAGCCGATGGCCTTGGAGTCGGGGGTAGGGTCAGCCTTGAGCACCTCTTCACGCCGGTGGTAATACCAGGAATCCAGCGCAAAGAAGAGGGCCAGCAGCGCACCGACCAAGAACAGGGTCTCGGGGAAGATGTGGCCCACGGTCCAGAAGAAGTCCACGCCCTTCAGGAAGCCCAGGAACAGCGGCGGATCGCCCAGCGGGGTGAGCGAGCCGCCGGCGTTGGAAACGATGAAGATGAAGAACACCACCACATGCGCCACATGCTTGCGGTTGTCGTTGGCGCGGATCAGCGGGCGGATCATGAGCATGGACGCACCCGTGGTGCCCATGAAGCTGGCCAGCACCGCACCAATGGCCAGGATGGCGGTGTTCAGCGCCGGGCCGCCATGCAGGTTGCCCCGGATGTGGATGCCCCCCGCGACAGTGAACAACGCCGTGAGCAGGATGACGAAGGGAATGTATTCACCCACCAGTGCGTGAACAAAACTGGCGCCCGCCGCGCCCGGCCCATGGACCACCGCAAACGGCAGCAAGAACGCCAGTGCCCAGCCCGCCGCCACCTTGCCGAAATGGTGGTGCCAGAAAATGGGCACCAGCAACGGCATGAGCGCGATGGACAGCAGGATGCCGGCAAAGGGCACGCCCCACAGCACCGACAGGCGGCTGCCGTCGATGTCGGCGGCACAGGCCAGGCCGGGAAGCGCGCACAGGGCGGCCACGGTCAGCCAGCGGGAAATCTTCATGGGTCTGTCTCCTTCTTGTCGAGGGGTTGCCGGGGCCACGCGGGGCGCGGTCACGGTACCGAGGGAATCTCGAATACCTGGCGCAGGTAGGCCAGGTATTTCTCGTCGTCGCACATGCCCTTGCCAGGCGTATCGGACACCTTGGCGACGGGCTGGTCATTGCAGCGCGTCATCTTGATGACCACCTGCAATGGCTCGTAGCCCAGATCGTTGGTGAGGTTGGTGCCAATGCCAAACGCCAGCAGGCAGCGTCCGTGGAATTGCCGGTACAGCTCGATGGTGCGGGGCACGGTAAGGGCATCGCTGAAGATCAGCGTCTTGGTCAGCGGGTCCACACGGTTGTGACGGTAGTGTTCGAGCAGGCGCTCGCCCCATGCAAACGGGTCGCCGCTGTCGTGCCGGGCGCCATCGAAGAGCTTGCAGAAGTACAGGTCGAAATCGCGCAGGAAGGCACTCATGCCGTACACGTCGGATAGCGCGATGCCCAGGTCGCCCCGGTATTCCTTGGCCCACATCTCGAAACCGAAGACCTGGCTGTCACGCAGGCGGGGGCCCAGCGACTGGCAGGCCTGCAGGTATTCGTGGGCCATGGTGCCCAGCGGCGTCACGCCCAGCTTCATGGCGTACAGCACGTTGCTGGTGCCGGCAAACTGGCCCGGTCCCGCCCCGCCGCCCGGGCGGCGGTCACCAGCGCCCAGGCGCGCCACCAGCACGCGCAGCACCTCTTCGTGCCAGGCCCTGCTGAAACGCCGGCGCGTGCCGTAGTCGGCAATCTTGAGCTCGTCCAGGCCTTCGCCCTGCAGCTGGGCAATTTTGACGTCGAGGCGCTTGCGCCCCTCGGGGAAGTCGGGCACCTTCTGGGTATTGCGGAAATACACCTCGTTCACGATGGCCAGCACCGGGATCTCGAACAGGATGGTGTGCAGCCAGGGCCCGCGGATGGTGATGTCGATCTCTCCGCTTTCCAGCGGCATCACGGTGATGTATTTCTCATTGAGCTTGAACAGCCCGAGAAAATCGACGAAGTCGCTTTTGATGAAACGCAGCGAACGCAGGTAGTCGAGCTCGGCCTCCTGGAAGTGCAGGCTGCACAGCGAGCGAATCTCGTCGCGGATCTCGCCCACGAAGGGCGCCAGTTGCACGCCGGGGTTGCGGCACTTGAACCGGTACTCCACCCGCGCACCTGGAAACTGGTGCAGCACCACCTGCATCATGGTGAACTTGTACAGGTCGGTGTCGAGCAGGCTGGTGATGATCATGGTGGGGCGGGGCCACGGCGGCAGCCCGGGGCGGAAACCATCGCTGGCAAGGCCAGGGGCCTCAAAGTGTAGGCCATCGCGCGCCCGCAGCCACCGTGCGCGCGCGCAAGCCCCCACAGTTGCCAAATTTCTGTCAGAAATAGCGCAGGCGCTTTTCTGCTGCGCACAAGCAGCTACATTTTATATAGCAATCGAGTTACCCGCTCACCACGAGCGCCTGCAGCACGGTGCGCAGGCCCTCGGGCACTGGCACGGGCCGGCGCGTGGTGCGATCGACATACACGTGAACGAAATGCCCCGCGGCGGCGCAGAGCGCCTCGCCCTGGGCAAACAGGCCCACCTCATACCGCACGCTGGAGCTGCCCAGGCGGGCCACGCGGATGCCTGCTTCCACGGTTTGCGGAAATGCCAGCGGCGCAAAGTAATTGCACTGGGTTTCAATCACCAGCCCGATGGTTTCGCCCGCATGGATATCGAGCACGCCCTGCTCGATGAGGTGCGCGTTCACGGCGGTGTCAAACCAGCTGTAGTACACGACGTTGTTGACGTGGCCATAGACATCGTTGTCGGCCCAGCGCGTGCTGATCGAACGAAAGGCCCGAAAGGCGCTGCGCGGCTGCGGGGCCGGGCGCGGCGCCGGGGAGGTGGGAGCGTTTGTCATGGCCGGAGATTCTGCCAGCGCGCGTGGTATTGCAGTGCCACGCGCCAGGTGGCCACCTGGGCGCGCAGCGTGTCGGCCATGTCGCGGCCATAGCCGCCCGCCATCGTGAACGCCAGGGGAACGCCGCGCTGCCAAGCCCAGTCGAACACCCGGCGGTCACGGGCCTCGAGGCCATCGTGGCTGAGTGCAAGGCGGCCGAGCCGGTCGCCCACATGCGGGTCCGCGCCCGCCAGGTAGAGCACGAGCCCCGGGGCAAAGCGCTGGTCGAGCGCATCGAGGGCCTGCTCCAGCGCATGCAGGTACTCGTCGTCAGCGCAGCCATCAGGGAGTTCAACGTCGAGATCGCCCTCCTCCTTGCGGAAGGGAAAATTGCGCGCCCCGTGCAGCGAGAGCGTGAACACGCTGTCGTCGCCCTGAAAGAGATGGGCCGTGCCGTTGCCCTGGTGCACGTCGAGGTCGATCACCGCCACGCACAAGGGCTGCGCCTTCACGCCTGCACGCGCCCTCTCGGCCTGCATCAGACGGGCCGCCACGGCGATGTCGTTGAACACGCAGAACCCGCTGCCCCGGTCGGCATAGGCATGGTGGGTGCCGCCTGCCAGATTGCCGGCCACGCCCTCCCGCAGGGCCGCACGGCAGGCGGCGATTGTGGCGCCCACCGAGCGCCGAGCGCGCTCCGCCATGGCCGGGCTCCAGGGAAAGCCGATCTCGCGCTGCGCGGCAGGCGCCAGCGTGCCCGTGGCAACCGCCTGGATATAGCTCGGCACGTGCGCCAGCGCCAGTTCACCATCGCTTGCCGCAGGCGCTTCCTGCAACGCCACGCCCGGCAGATCGAGCGCCAGCCGGTCACGCAACATGCCGTATTTGGCCATGGGAAAGCGGTGGCCCTGCGGCAGGGGCAGCACAAAGTGGTCTGCGTAATAGGCATGCATGACGCGATTGTGGCAACGGCCGCGCCACTGGGGTGCAGCCTCTAATATGTTGCAACGCAACAAAAATCGCTTGCAATCGGGCCCGCAGCCCCTAAAATTCAACCCATGCTGCACTGCAACATGACTTGGTCAAGTCAGGGTCAGCGCAGATGTCTGTAAGTACCCGGCCCGCAAGGTCCCACTTTTAGGAGATATGACATGACGCTGACCGCAGAACAAATCCTGGCTTCCCACAAGGCCAACATCGAAACCCTGTTCGGTTTGACCAACAAGGCATTCGAAGGCGTGGAAAAGCTGGTCGAACTGAACGTGACCGCCTCGCGCGCCGCCCTGGCTGAAGCCGCCAACCACACCCAGGCCCTCCTGGGCGTGAAGGACGCACAGGAACTCCTGGCCCTGCAAGCCGGCCTCTTCCAGCCCCTGGCTGAAAAGACCGCCGCCTACAGCCGCCACCTGTACGACATCGCTTCGGGCACTGGCGCAGAGTTCACCCGTGCCTTCGAAGTACAGGCCACCGATGCGCAGCGCAGCTTCACCAACTTGGTGGACAGCGCCGCCAAGAATGCACCGGCCGGCTCCGAAACCGCAGTCGCCGTGATGAAGAGCGCCGTCTCTGCCGCCAACAATGCTTTCGAGTCGGTGCAAAAGGCCGTGAAGCAGGCATCCGACGTGGCCGAAGCCAATTTCAATGCTGTCGCCAGCACCGCTGCGAACGCAGCCAAGACGGCCGCGCCCCGCAAGCGCTGATTTCAAGGCGAAGATCTGGAGTGCAGACTCTAGGTCGAATTCAGGGAATACCCTGATAATTGCGCCAATGTCCTATGGGACAACCCTTTGTCTCCTTGGATCCTCTCGAAACCCCCGTTTCAGGGATCCCTTTAAAGCCCGATCCCGAGATCGGGCTTTTTTTGCGTGCACTTCGAGGCGGCGCCGGTAGCGGCTTCCTTGGAAAACCCTGCGCGCGCCAGACTGGGGTAAAAACTTGCCGGTGGCCAGGTATGCGTGCGGCACGCCTCGCCGGGTTGCGGCGCAGGACGGCCGAGTACGCCAGGATGGGCCGGGGATAGAGAAAGCCTGACGCAACTGCAAATGACGCAGCCAACACGCTACATCGCTTGCTGCTCAAACTTCATGGGCCGCCCCACCCTTGACATCTATCCGTAGCGGCCATGGTCAACGCGTACTGGTGCCACACGCACGACGACCACCTGCAAATGACATCCGGCATCTCGTGGCCCTGTCCCGCAATACCCAACCTTCGGCATGCGGGCGCAGAGTCTGCTCCGCCGCATGCCCAACGCCTCTTCAACATGCCATGCGGCACGACAGGATGTACGGCACCTTGACTGCCGCCGGCTGCGGAGAAACCGGATGGGAAATAAAAAAACCCGCTATCGAAGAAATAGCGGGTTTTTTGTTTACTGGGGTGGCTGATGGGGCTCGAACCCACGACAACAGGAATCACAATCCTGGACTCTACCAACTGAGCTACAGCCACCGTAGCTTCATATTATAGCCCGAAAAAACGGGCTATCTTCCTAGACTTCTCAAATTTCCGAAGCACCAGCCGCCGACTGTGGACGCGGGGCCTTGATCTGCACCTTGAAGCGTTCCTTCAGCAGTTCATAGTACGCCAGCCCTTCGGCATTGCTCCACCACTGCAAATACTGTTGTCGTTCCTGCCGTGCGACCTGCTCGTTAGGCGCATCGCGGGGGACGATGCGGGTGACCTTCGCAACCGCATAGCCCTGCGCACCCAGGTCCACCCCCACCCAAGCGGGCAAAGCCGCAGTGCTGGCGCCCAGCACGGCATCGACCAGAGGACGTGGCTGATTCTGGGGTTGGTCGCGCGACACCACCACAGCGGCCTGCAGGCCGGCCGGATTGCCCGCTGCGGACTTCCAGGCGGCCAGCTTGGCTTCGCCTTCCTTGCGTGCCAGCTCCGCAGATTTTTCTGCGACGTAGAGGGTGCGCACACGGGCTCGCACCTCATCCAACGGCAGGGTGCGCGCGGCGGTGTAGGCCGTCACGCGGGCTGCGGCCATTTGGCTCGGGCCCACCTCCACCGCCTCGGTGTTGCGCTTGTTCTCAAGCGACTCGGCCGAAAAAAGGGCTTCCAGGAGCTTGCCGTTGGCCAGAGGGCCGGTTGCACCCGGGGCCGGCGAGCGCGTGACTCCGGTGGCCGTCTGCACCTTGAGCTTGAGCTTCTCGGCAACGGGCTTGAGACTGTCCGATTGCTCGTAGACGCCATTGGCGAACGATTCCGCCACTTCGGCAAACTTCCGCTGCGCCTGTTGCTGCTTGAGCTCGGCTTCCATCGAAGGGCGAAGCTCTTCAAAGTTGGGCTGGCGAGGCGTCTTGATGTCCGTGAGCATGATGATGTGGTAGCCGAAGTCGGTCTCGACCACATCGCTGATATCACCCTTCTTCATTGCAAACGCGGCATCTTCGAATGGCTTGACCATGGCACCCCGGCCGAAGAAATTCAGATCACCACCCGCGGGCGCTGACCCAGTGTCGTCGGACGACTTCTTTGCAACCTCGGCAAAGGTGGCGGGCGCCTTGCGGACCTGCTCGAGCAGTTGCGTCGCGCGGGCCTTGGCCTTCTCGCGGTCTGCGGCAGGGGCGTCCTTCGATGCATTGATCAGGATGTGGCTAGCCCGGCGCTCTTCCTTGCCGGCAAGCCGGGTCAAGTTTTCCTTGTAGTAGGTGCGCAGGTCGTCTTCGTTGAGCGTGATGCCCGCACGCACACTATCGAGGTCAAGCACCACATACTCCACGGTTGCCTGTTCGGCCTGCTGGAAATCGGCGGTGTGGGCCTTGTAGTAGGCCTCGAGATCTGCGTCGGAGGGGGTTACCTTGCCGGCGAAATCGGCAGGATTGAAACGTGCCACCTGCACCTCGCGGCGTTGGTAGAGGGCATCCAGCGCAAGCTTCACTTGTGCATCGGTGCCAAAGGCCGTACCCATCACACCGCCCAGAACCTGGTTCACAGAGATGTCGCGACGCACGTTGGCCTCAAAGCCCTCGGGCGACATTCCCTGTGCACCGACCAATGCCCGATAGGCCTCGGCGTCGAGCGAACCGTCGGGGCGCTTCAGCGCGGCGATGGCAGGAATCTCTTGCAGGCTGCGCGCCAGCCGGCTGTCACTGGTCACCAGGTGCATTTTTTGCGAGGCAGCCTGAAAGACGCGGTCGCGCACCAGGCGCTCCAGAGTCGCATAGCGGGCCTGCGGAGAATCCAGCAGTTTGGCATCCACTGTGGGCGACTGGGCACGGATCCTGTCGGTCTCCACCTTGTGGGCATTGTCCCAGTCTGTCTGGCTGATGTCGTGGCCATCCACGCGGGCGACAACAGAGCTCTTCTGCGAAAAATAGCTGCGGTCGATGCCTACCAGTACGAACGAAGGAATGATCAACAAGAACAACAAGAGCATCACGACCTTGGAGTGCTTGCGGATGGATTCAAACATGGTTGATCTTTCAGTGACAAAAAACAAAAGGCGAACTTTCGTTCGCCTTTGTTCGGTGGTGGTGGGTCCTGACGGTCTCGAACCGCCGACCTACTCCGTGTAAAGGAGCCGCTCTACCAACTGAGCTAAGGACCCCGACCTAACTGGCCATCAATTCAAGGCGTCTTTCAAAGCCTTGCCTGGACGAAACTTTGGAACTTTAGCAGCTTTGATTTTAATCGCAGCGCCGGTGCGTGGATTGCGGCCGGTGCGTGCAGCACGCTTGCCCACCGCGAAGGTGCCGAAACCGACCAGCGAAACCGTGCCGCCTTTTTTCAGGGTCTTCTTGACTGCCTCGATCGTGGATTCCAGGGCGCGTGCTGCCGCGGCCTTGGAGATGTCGGCATTGTTAGCGATGTGCTCAATCAGTTCGGTTTTGTTCACAAGAAGCCTCTCGGGAAAAGAGTTGATGGAATGTCCTGGATATCTGGTCTTCACACGTCAGGCAGCGCAGCGCAGGAGCTGTTTTGGGCAAACGGGGGAATGACTGGCGTACACAGCAGGTGCTGCTGCATCAGATTAAAGCCATCGACTTTCCGGGTGTCAATACAACACGCTGCTTTTGCGTCAGCGTTGCGCTGGATTCTAGTCGTATTTCACGCTGCGCCGGGGCTTGCAGGGTGTTTTTGTCTCAAAGCTGCCCATGGGCAACACTCCCGATTGACACCCCGCTGTGGTTGTCGGCTGCAACGCCAAATCCGCGTCAACGGAAGGCGCGACGGACCTGCCGACCGGTGCCGCCAGCGTGTGGGCCATGCACCCGCATACGCCAAACCGCAACCGCAAGGCACGCAGCCGTGCATGACGGCAATCCAGGAAAACGCGCGGACTATTTCACGCGCGCCCGGATCTCGGGCAGCGCCTTTTGCAGGTAGTACACCATGGACCACACGGTGAGCACGGCCGACGCCCAGATCAGCCACGTGCCCCACACGCCCGTGTCGATGGCCCCCAGCAGGCGCCCGTCGTACAGCAGGAAGGGGATGGCCGTCATCTGCACCGAGGTCTTCACCTTGCCGATCATGTGCACCGCCACGCTCTTGCTCGCGCCGATCTGCGCCATCCATTCGCGCAGGGCCGAAATCGCGATCTCGCGGCCGATGATGATGAGCGCCACGAACACATCTGCGCGCTGCAAATGCACCAGCACCAGCAGCGAGGCGCACACCAGGAACTTGTCGGCCACAGGGTCCAGAAAGGCCCCAAACGAAGAGGTCTGGTTCAGCTTGCGGGCCAGAAAACCGTCGAGCCAGTCGGTGGCGGCAAACACCACGAACATCACGGTGGCGATGAGATTGCGGGTGGCAGGCTCGAGCGGCGCGTAGAACACCCCCACGATCAAAGGTATCGCGACGATGCGCGTCCAGGTCATGATGGTGGGAATGGTGAAAAACATGGACATGATTGTGTCACGCTGGCATGCCGCCATCAGCGCAGCGCGCGGTAGATGTCCTCGGCCAATTCGCGCGAGATGCCGTCCACCGTCAGCAGGTCTTCCACGCTGGCTGCGGCCACGCCGCGCACGCCGCCAAAACGCTGCAGCAGCCGGGCGCGCTTCTTGGGCCCCACCCCCGGAATCTCCTCGAGCTGCCCCCCGCCCACGCGCACCTTGGAGCGCGCGGCGCGCATGCCGGTGATGGCAAACCGGTGCGCCTCGTCCCGAATCTGCGCTACCAGCATCAGTGCGGCCGAATCCTTGCCCAGATAGACCTTCTCGCGCCCGTCGGCAAACACCAGTTCTTCCAGACCCACCTTTCGACCTTCGCCCTTTTCCACGCCCACGATGCGCGTGAGGTCCAGCCCAAGCGCCGTGAACACCTCGCGCGCCACGCTTACCTGGCCCTTGCCACCGTCGATCAGTACCAGGTCCGGCAGGCGCGCCACGCCCTTGGGCTTGATCGCGCCATCCCCCTCGCCATTGGCCGGCGGCGCGGCGGCGAAGTCGATGCCACCGGCCTCGCGCGCGGCCTCGGCCACCTTGCTGTAGCGGCGGGTGAGCACCTGGCGCATGGCGGCGTAGTCGTCGCCCCCCGTGATGCCCTCGATCTTGTAGCGGCGGTATTCACTGCTCTGCATCTTGTGGTGGTGGAACACCACGCACGAAGCCTGGGTGGACTCACCCGCCGTGTGCGATATGTCGAAGCATTCGATGGTGAGCTGATCCAGATCGTCGGGCGGCAGATCCAGCGCTTCGGCCAAGGCGCGCGTGCGGGCCTGCTGCGAGCCCTCTTCGGCCAGCAGGCGCGCCAGTTGCAGGTCTGCGTTTTTCTGCGCCATATCGAGCCAGGCGCGCCGCTGCTCGCGCGGCTGGTGGATGGCACTCACACGCACACCGCTTTGCTCGGTGAGCGCGCCCAGCAGCGCCTTGTCCACGGGCTCGCTGGTCACCAGCACCGGCGGCACAGGCACACCCAGGTAGTGCTGCGCAATGAAGGCCTCCAGCACCAGCACCTCCACGGGGCGCACGGGCGCGGCGACCGTGCCGGCCGCATCGCTGCCCTCTTCCGCGAAGACCCCCGCCGCGTCTTCCACGTGCACGGGGAAGTACGGCCGATCGCCCAGGTGGCGCCCGCCGCGCACCATGGCCAGGTTCACGCAGGCGCGGCCGCCCTGCACACGCACGGCCAGAATGTCCACGTCCTTGTCGTCGGCGGTTTCGATGGATTGCTGGTGCAGCACGCGCGACAGGGCCTGGATCTGGTTGCGCACTTCGGCGGCCTGCTCGAATTCGAGCCTGTCCGAATGCGCCATCATGCGCGTCTCCATGGCCTTGAGCAGCTCTTGCGTTTCGCCACGCAGCAGTGCCTGTGCCTGCGACACATCGGCCGCATAGGCTTCGGGCGAGATCAGGCCTACGCAGGGCGCGGTGCAGCGCTTGATCTGGTAGAGCAGGCAGGGGCGCGTGCGGTTGGCAAACACCGTGTCTTCGCAGGTGCGCAAGCGAAAGACCTTCTGCAGAAGCTGGATGGATTCCTTCACGGCCCACCCGCTGGGGTACGGGCCGAAATAGCGGTGCTTCTTGTCCACCGCGCCGCGGTAATACGCCATGCGCGGAAACACCTGGCCCGGCGCGTCGCCGCGGTCCGGGCCTGCCGTGCCGGTGATCTTGAGGTAGGGGTAGCTCTTGTCGTCCCGGAACAGGATGTTGAACTTGGGATTCAACGTCTTGATGAGGTTGTTTTCGAGCAGCAGTGCCTCGGCCTCCGAGCGCACCACCGTGGTTTCCATGCGCACGATCTTGCTGACCATGTGGCCGATGCGCGTGCCGCCATGGTTCTTCTGGAAATAGCTGGAGACGCGGCGCTTGAGGTTGAGCGCCTTCCCTACATAGAGCAGCGCATCCTGCGCGTCGAAATAGCGGTACACGCCCGGCAGCGCCGGCAGCGCAGCCACTTGCGCCAGGAGTTCTTCGGAATGCACATCAGACATGGCATCTATTGTGGCGGCTCGCACCTCTCGCGCACCTGCCCGGGCCACCGTGGCCAGGGCGGCCCTGCGGCGAAACGCTACATATTTAATAGCTGCTTGCGCTTATTCTGCAAGCGCAAGCAGCCAAAAACACCGTTACTCCGCCTCGATCTTGGCGCTCTTGACCACCTTGGCCCAGTTGGCCAGGTCCGCCTTCACGCGCTCGCCCAACTGCTGCGGCCCCAGGTAGTCGGCAGTGGCGCCCTGCTCCTGTGCCTTCTGCTTGAAGGCCGCGCTTTGCACCACGGTGCGCAGGTCGGCGGCCAGCTTGTCGATGACGGGCTTGGGCACGGCGGCAGGGGCAAACAGCGCAAACCACGACGTGGCGTTCACGCCGGGATAACCCGCCTCAGCCGTGGTGGGCGCATCGGGCAGGCTGGGCAAGCGCTCCTTGCCGGTCACGGCCAGCACGCGCAGCTTGCCAGCCTGGATGTGGGGCATGAACGGCGGCGCGGTGCCAAAAGTCAGATCCACTTGGCCGCCCAGCAGGTCCTGCAGCGCGGGGCCAGTGCCCTTGTAGGGCACGTGGACCATCTTGATGCCGCCCTGCTGCTCCAGCATGGCGCCCGTCACGTGCTGCAGCGAGCCGTTGCCCGACGAGGCGTAGTTGAGCTTGCCCGGATTGGCCTTGGCATAGGCGATGAGCTCGGGCAAGGTCTTCACGGGCAGATCGGCCCGCACCACGATGATCTGCGGCGCAGAGATCACGTTGGCGATGGGCTGGAAGTCGCTCTGCGCCCACTGCGCCACCTTGGTGAGGTGGGGCGAGATCACGTGGTAGCCCGAATACTGCATGAGCAGGGTGTAGCCATCGGCTTCGGCCCGCTTGACGATGCTGGCGGCAATGTTGCCATTGCCCCCGCCCTTGTTGTCCACCACCACCGACTGGCCCAGCACCGGCCCCAGTGCCTGCGCCACCATGCGCGCCGACAGGTCGGTGGTACCGCCGGCCGCGGTGGGCACCACCAGAGTCACGTTCCTGGAGGGATAGGCGCTCTGGGCCCAGGCGGCGCTGCCCAGACCCATGGCCAGCGCAGCGATGGCCAGGGTGGTGAATTGCTTGCGGGTTGTTTTCATATGCGGGAAGTCTCCGTTTTCTCTGGAATGGAATTTCGTCAACGTGGGAAGAACTGCGTCAGTCCACCTTGGCGCCGGTGTCCTGCACCACGCGCTGCCAGCGCGCCAGGTCGCTGCGCACCAGCGTGGCCAACTGGGCCGATGTGCCCTTGAATGGCTCGCAACCCACGGCCGCCAGCTTCTCGATCACATCCTTGTGATCGAGCGCCCTGGCCACTTCGGCCTGCAACTGCGCTACCACGGCGGGCGGCGTGCCCGCAGGGGCAAACATGCCGTACCACGGCGTCTGGCCAAAACCCTTGATCGTCTCGCCGATGGTGGGCGCATCGGGCAAGGCCGCCACGCGCTTTTCGTTGACCACACCCAACACCTTGAGCTTGCCCGCCTTGATGAAGGCGATGGACGACGGCAGGCTTTGCACCGACAGCGGCACCTGCCCGCCCACCACGTCGGTGGCGGCAGCGGCCGAGCCCTTGTAGGGAATGTGCTGCAACTGGATGCCGGCGGCCTTCTGCAGCATCTCACCGATCAGGTGGTTCAACGTGCCGTTGCCGGCCGAGGCAATGGCGTACTTGCCCGGCGCTGCCTTGGCTGCAGCAATCAGCTCGGCCACGTTGCTGGCGGGAAAGGATGGATGCGCCACCAGCACATAGCCCGCCGTGGCCAGCGGCCCCACGGGCTCGAAATCCTTCACCGGATCGAAACCCACGCTCTTGTAGAGCCAGGGGTTGATCACCTGGGCACTGTCGGCCGTCACCAGCAGCGTGTAGCCGTCGGGCCGGGTCTTGGCGGTGTAGGCCGTACCCACGTTGCCGCCCGCGCCGGGGCGGTTGTCCACCACCACGCTCTGGCCCAGTTGCTCGCTGAGCCGGTGCGCGATCACGCGGGCGATGGCGTCGTTGGCACCGCCAGCGGCCTGGGGCACCACCACGGTGATGGGCTTGGTGGGAAACCGGGCTTCCTGCGCCGCGGCGGTCAGCGCAGCCGCGCACAGCAGCGCGGCAAAAAGCCTGCGGGGGATGGACGTTGGAATGCGCATGGTCTGTGTCTCCTGGTTGTATGAATGGTCGCTTGCAGCCGGCAGGTTTCGATTCAACGCGCCTGGGCGCGGGCGCGAATCGCTTCGAAGTCCGCAGGCACCGGATGCAGTGCCAGGCGCGGCCCGGCCTTCACGATCTGGCTTGGAACATCATGGCCGATCCATGCCGGCAGGCGCTGCGCCGCGGCCACCAGTGGCGCCAGATCCACCCCGGTGTCATAGCCCATGAGCTGCAGTGCATGCACGATCTCCTCACTGCACACATTGCCGCTGGCGCCCGGTGCATAGGGGCAGCCCCCCAGCCCGCCCAGCGAGGCGTCGAACCGGTCCGCACCCGCATCAATGGCTGCCAGCACATTGGCCAGGCCCATGCCGCGCGTGTTGTGGAAGTGCAGCGTGAACTCCACGCCCGGCCAACGCGCACGGGCCGCCGCCGTGAGCTGGTGCACCTGCGTGGGGTAGGCCATGCCCGTGGTGTCGCACAGCGTGATGCCGCGCACGCCCAGGTCGGCAAAGCGCTGCACCCAGTCGAACACATCCGCCGGGGCAATGTCGCCCTCCATGGGGCAGCCGAACACGCAGGACAGCGATACGTTGACGGCCACCTGCGCGCCTTGCGCCAGCGCCACCACCTGGGCCAGCGCGGCAAACGACTGCGCCTGCGTCATGCGCAGGTTGGCCAGGTTGTGGGTGGCGCTCACCGACATGACGAGGTTGAGCTCGTCCGTGCGCGACTCGATGGCGCGCTCGGCGCCGCGCAGGTTGGGCACGAGCGCGGTGTAGACGGTGCCGGGGCGGCGCGTGATCTCGCGCATCACGATCTCGGCATCCTTCAGCGCTGGGATGGCCGTGGGCGAAGTGAACGAGGTCACCTCGATCTTGGCCAGGCCCGCTGCCGACAGCGCATTGCACAGCGCGATCTTGTCGGCCGTGGGCACAAAGGCTTTTTCCATCTGCAGGCCGTCGCGCAGCCCCACTTCCTGCATGTGAATGCGGCGGCCCGCGCCTTGCCACACGGTTTGGCCCTGCGTGCTCATTGAATGACCCCCTTGCTGCGCAGCAGCGCTATTTGCTCGGCCGTCAGCCCCGCCTCGGTCAGCACGGCGTCCGTGTCATCGCCCAGATGGGGGGCGCTGTTGCGGATGGTGCCGGGCGTGGCCGATAGCTTGGGCACGATGCCCGGCACCTCCACGCTGTAACCGTCGCGCGTCTCTTGCGTCAGCAACATGTCGCGGGCGCGGTAGTGCGGGTCTTCGACAATGTCCTTGGCGGTATAGACCTTGCCAGCTGGCACGCGGGCGGCACCGAGGACATCCAGCACCTGCTGCACCGAATGCTGCGCGCTCCAGGCGCCAATCGCGGCGTCGATTTCATGCACGCGCGCCACCCGGCCCGCGTTGTCGGCCAGATCGGCTGCCGCGCCCAGGTCGGGGCGGCCAATGGCGTCCATCAGCCGCTTGAAAATGCTGTCGCCATTGCCCGCCACCAGCACCCAGCCGTCCTGGCACGGGTAGGCATTGGACGGCGCAATGCCGGGCAGCGCGCTGCCCGCGGCCTCGCGCACCACGCCGAAGGCGCTGTATTCGGGCACCAGGCTTTCCATCACGTTGAACACCGCCTCGTGCAGCGCCACGTCAATCACCTGGCCCTGGCCGCCGTTGACCTTGCGGTGGTAGAGCGCCGTCAGCACGCCGATGGTGCCGTGCAGCGCGGCCAGCGTGTCGCCAATCGACACCCCCACGCGCACCGGCACGCGGCCGGGCTCGCCCGTGAGGTGGCGCAGGCCGCCCATGGCCTCGCCAATGGCACCGAAGCCGGGCAGGTCCCGGTAGGGGCCCGTCTGGCCGTAGCCGGAAATGCGCAGCATCACGAGGCCAGGGTTGAGCCTGTGCAGTTCTTCAGGCGACATGCCCCAGGCTTCGAGCGTGCCGGGGCGGAAGTTCTCGACCAGCACGTCGGCCTCGGCAATGAGCTGGCGGGCGATGTCCTGCCCTTCTTTCTGGCGCAGGTCCAGTGCCACCGAGCGCTTGTTCCGTGACTGCACCTGCCACCACACCGAGGTGCCTTCCTTGATGAGGCGCCAGTTGCGTAGTGGATCACCCGCACCGGGCGCTTCGATCTTCACCACGTCGGCACCAAACTCGCCCAGGGTCTTGCCGCAAAACGGCCCGGCGATGAGCTGGCCCATTTCGACCACGCGCACGCCAGCGAGCGCAGCGGGGGTGGGGGCCTTGAAGGGTGGCGACGAATCCATGCAGTGGGGTCTCCGCAGGCGAATGGCCTGTATGGGTGGGAAATCTGGCCCGCATCATGCGCAAGGCGGCCGCGCCCGTAAATCGCTGATGCGCGAAGCTGCCATCGCAAACCGGCATGGCGAACACGCCGCAGGCCCATAGCGCCCGGCGCCAACCGTGCCGCAGCGCGATGCCCAACGCCGTCATCGGCGCGCCAGCGGTTCTGCTGCCCGCACCGCCCTGCCGCGGCCCAATTGCTACCATCGGCGTCCCATGAAGCTTGACCCCGTCTCCCTGCGCCTGTTTGTTGCCGTGATGGAGGAAAGCACCATCGCCGCCGCGGCCGCGCGCGAACACCTGGCGGCATCCGCCGTGAGCCGCCGCCTGGCCGACCTGGAAGCCGCGCTGCAGGTCGAGCTTTTCACCCGCAGCAACCGCGGCACCGAGCCCACGCCTGCGGCCTTTGCCCTGCTGAACCTGGCGCGCGGCGTGCTCAACGACCTGGACGGCATCGCCAGCCAGATGAGGGAATACGGCACCGGCGTGCGCGGCCATGTGCGCGTGGTGGCCAACATCTCGGCCATCACGCAATTCCTGCCGGCGCAGCTGCAGAGCTTTCTTGCGCTGCACCCCCGCGTGGATGTGCGGCTGCACGAGCAGATCAGCAGCGCCATCGCGCAATCGGTGGCAGAAAATGCCGCCGATGTGGGCATCCTCAACGACGGCAACTACGGCGAGCGCATCACGCTGCTGCCCTACCGCACCGACGAACTCGTGCTGGTGGTGCCCACGGGGCACGCGCTGGCGCGCCGCCGGTCGGTAGGCATCGCCGAGGCGCTGGGTTTCGATTTCGTGGGGGTGCACCCCGGTAGCGCCATCAACAACCAGCTCACGCGGGCCGCGGCCGACGCCGGCGTACCGCTCAGGCTGCGCATCCAGGTCACCAGCTACGACGCGCTGTGCCTCATGGTGGCGGCAGGCCTGGGCATTGGCGTGATGCCGCGCGGCAGTGCCGCGCTGTACCAGGGCACGCTGGCCATCCGCGCCATCACGCTCGACGCGCCCTGGGCACAGCGCCGCCTGGTGCTGTGCGTGCGCTCGGAAGAATCGCTGTCGAGCGTCGCACGGTTGCTGGTGGACCACCTGCGTGGCGACACCCCCGCCCACCCCTTGCCATGAACCTGCCTCTGCCCTCCCTGCAATGGGACGTGTTCTGCCGCGTGATCGACAACTTTGGCGACATCGGCGTCTGCTGGCGCCTGGTGACCCAACTGGCCGGGCAGGGCCAGCAGGTGCGCCTGTGGGTGGACGACGCATCCGCCCTGCAATGGATGGCGCCCCAGGGCTGCCCGGGGGTGGAAGTGCGTGCCTGGGGCGCGCCCGTACCCACGGCAATGCAGGCCCCGCCGGACGTCATGGTGGAAGCATTCGGTTGCGAAATTACTCCTGAATTCATAGCATACAGCGCACGCCAGGCAGGCGCACGAGGCCAAAACCCCGTGTGGATCAACCTGGAATACCTGTCGGCAGAGGGCTATGTGGAACGCAACCACCGCCTGCCCTCGCCCATTCTGTCGGGCCCGGCCGCCGGGTGGACACGCTGGTTTTTCTACCCCGGCTTCACCGCAGCCACTGGCGGCCTGCTGCGCGAGCCCGGGCTGATGGAACGCCGCGCACGGTTCGACGTGGATGCCTGGCGGGCCCGTCACGCACCCGGCGCACCCGCTCCGGCGCGGTGGATATCGCTCTTTTGCTATGAGCCACCTGCGCTGCCCCAGATGCTGGCACAGTGCGCCGCCGCCCCGAGCCATCTCCTTGTCACACCCGGCCGCGCCACGCAGGCGGTTCGCCACGCACTGGGATCGGCGAACGACGAGAACACCCCCCTCCCCCTGGCGACCCGGCACGGGCAGGCCTCTGTCTCCTACCTGCCCTACTGCACGCAGCCCCAGTTCGACGAAATGCTGTGGGCCTGCGACCTCAATGCCGTGCGCGGCGAGGACTCTTTGGTGCGCGCGTTGTGGGCCGGACAGGCACTGGTGTGGCAGATCTACCCCCAGCATGACAACGCCCACCATGACAAGCTCATGGCTTTTCTCGACTGGCTGAAAGCACCGGCCTCCATGCGCCGCTTCCACACGGCCTGGAACGGGCTGGACAGCCACACGCCCCTTGTGATGCCAGATGCCGCCACCCTGGCGGAATGGGCGGATTGCGTGCAGGCCGCACGCGCACAACTGCTGACGCAAGACAACCTGGTGGCACAGCTGTGGCGCTTTGTGCGCGAAAAACGGTAAAATCCAAGGTTTTGCGCAAACAAGGCGCGGCACAACGGTGCCCGGCCTTCGCGCATTTCCGCCGCGGAACATGCATCGGCACGGCGCGCCTTCTGCCCAGAAGGCCGCCAGCGAGCGCATTGAGCGGCCCCAACCCAAGCAACTTGCTATGAAAATCGCTCAAGAAATCCGCGCCGGCAACGTCATCATGCACGGCAAGGACCCCATGGTTGTCCTGAAGACCGAATACGCCCGTGGCGGCCGCGGTGCAGCCACCGTGCGCATGAAGCTCAAGAGCCTGATCGCCAACTTCGGCACCGAAGTCGTGTTCAAGGCCGACGACAAGATCGACAACGTGATCCTGGACAAGAAGGAGTGCACCTACTCCTACTTCGCCGACCCCATGTATGTCTGCATGGACGCCGACTACAACCAGTACGAAGTCGAAGCCGAGAACATGGGCGACGCCCTGAACTACCTCGAAGACGGCATGGCCCTGGAAGTGGTGTTCTACGACGGCAAGGCCATCTCGGTCGAACTGCCCACCGGCGTCGAGCGCGAAATCACCTGGACGGAACCCGCCGTCAAGGGCGATACCTCCGGCAAGGTGCTCAAGCCCGCCAAGATCGCCACCGGCTTCGAAGTGGCCGTGCCCCTGTTCGTGAACCAGGGCGACAAGATCGAAATCGACACCCGCACGGGCGAGTACCGCAAGCGCGTCTGAGTTGCGCTGCACTCAAAAAAGGCTTCCCGAGGGAAGCCTTTTTTATGGGCGGCCTTTTCATCCGCCGCGCCCTTTGACCGGTATTTTTAGGCCATTCTGATCTGCAGCGCCCGTTCTGCGGGCGCCTTCAGCTATCAAAATAGAAGCGTCAGATCGGCTGTGCCACAAGGTCGTGGCCCTGCACGGCGACGATGCGGGCCTTGGTGAACTCGCCCACCTTCATGGTCTTGCTGATTTTTTCGGGGGGCAGCAACTGCACGGTGCCGTCGATCTCGGGGGCGTCGGCGTACGTGCGGCCCACGCCACCCTTGCGCCCCAGGCCCGGGGCCGAATCGACCAGCACCTGCATGGTGGCGCCCACGCGGCGCTGCAGCTTGGCAATCGAGACTTCTTCGGCCACCGCCATGAAGCGCGCACGGCGCTCCTCGCGCACTTCCAGGGGCAGCATGCCGGGCAGCTCATTGGCCACCGCGCCACTCACGTCGCTGTAGGCAAAGCAGCCGGCACGATCGATCTGCGCCTCGCGCAGGAAATCGAGCAGATGCTGGAATTCCGCTTCCGTCTCACCAGGAAATCCCGCGATGAACGTGCTGCGGATCACGATTTCAGGACAGGCCTCGCGCCAGCGCTGAATGCGCTCCAGGTTCTTTTCTCCACTGGCGGGGCGCTTCATGCGCTTGAGCACGTCGGGGTGGCTGTGCTGGAACGGCACATCGAGGTACGGCAGCACCAGGCCCTGGGCCATGAGCGGGATGATCTCGTCCACGCTGGGGTAGGGATACACATAGTGCAGGCGCACCCAGGCACCGTAGGGCGCAGCGATCTCACCCAGCGTCTGCACGAGTTCGAGCGTGCGCGTCTTGACGGGCTTGCCGTCCCAGAAGCCGGTGCGGTATTTCACATCCACGCCATAGGCCGACGTGTCCTGGCTGATCACCAGCAACTCTTTCACGCCGCCTTCGAACAGCGCCTTGGCCTCGCTGAGCACATCCCCCACAGGCCGCGAAACGAGGTCGCCACGCATCGAGGGAATGATGCAGAAGGTGCAGCGGTGGTTGCAGCCTTCGCTGATCTTGAGGTAGGCGTAGTGCTTGGGCGTGAGCTTGATGCCCGCCACCCCGAAGCTGCCAGGCACGAGGTCCAGAAACGGGTCGTGCGGCTTGGGCAGGTTCAGGTGCACGGCATCCATCACCTCTTGCGTGGCGTGGGGCCCCGTCACGGCCAGCACGCTGGGATGCATCTCGCGCACCATGTTGCCGCCGCCTTCGCCCGCGCGGGCGCCCAGGCAGCCGGTCACGATGACCTTGCCGTTCTCGGCCAGGGCTTCGCCAATGGTGTCCAGGCTTTCCTTGACGGCGTCGTCAATGAATCCGCAGGTGTTGACGATCACGAGATCGGCGCCCTCGAAGGTCTTCGAGGTTTCGTAACCCTCGGCGGACAGTTGCGTGAGGATCAGCTCGGAATCGGTCAGCGCCTTGGGGCAGCCCAGGCTGACGAATCCGACTTTGGGTGTTTTGGTGGGGGCAAGTGCTTCGCTCATAACCCCGTATTGTCCCAGTTCCGGCGTTGCGCGGGCGGGGATGCCTATTCACCGCAAGGTTTGCCACTCGCCACAACCCGTGAAACTGGCACCGCCCAGGCCAACGGCCGCCGCGCTGGAGCGTCTCCCTTGAAGGAAGGCGCTGCAGGCGGCTCAGGGGATTACCTCTTTATGCCGAAGGCCCCCAGCATCTGCTCGGTCTGCTTTTGCATCTGCTCCTGCATCTGGGTGAGCATCGATTGCGACTGCTCCACATAGTTGCCCATCATGCCCTTGAGCAAGGGCGACTGCAGGCTCATGAACTGCGCCCACATCTCGGGAGTGACGCTTTGGGACTGCTCGGCGAGCTTGGCCTGCACATCGGTGAACGCCTGCACGTTCTTCTCGAGGTAGGCGCCCATGAATCCCTGCATGGCGTGGCCGTAGAAACGGATGATGTTGGCCAGCACCGATTCGGTGAAGATCGGCGCGCCGCCGGCTTCCTCTTCGAGAATGATCTGCAGCAGGATGCTGCGGGTGAGGTCTTCGCCGGTCTTGGCATCGCGCACCACCACATGCTGATGGTCCATCACCAACTGGCGCACCTCGGCCAACGTGATGTAGGTGGAGGTGTCCGTGTCGTACAGGCGGCGGTTGGGGTATTTCTTGATCACCCGCTGCGCTGACTTGGCGGCGGGGGCGCTTTTCTTCTCTTGCACGGCAGACTCCTCGGGCTGGCACCCATGTATTGCAGTGCAGCAGATTCTAGAGAGTGCAAAGCCGGCCTCCGGCAGAGGATTACCCTGATGGAGCGGCGTTCGCCGACTCTGTGAAGTCCATCAAGGCAAACGCAGGCGCGTTGCGCCTGCGTTTTCAGGGGGTTGTGGGCTCAGCCTGGCAAATTCAGGAATGCTCCTTGGACTTGCCCGACTGGCTTGCGGACGAACTGCTCTGGCTGCCTGAAGCACTGGAGCCGGACTGGCTGCCTGACGATCCGCCACCCGACTGGCCCTTGCCGGAATCGCTGCTGCGGTCGCTGCGCCAAGTGTTGAATTCGTCCGAAAATTTCTTGAAGCGCTCGCCGCGCCAAGCTTGATAGTCATCGTCCAGATTGCGCACCTGCTCGTTGCGCCACTGCTGGTAGTCCGGATCCCACGAACTGCCCTGTTGCTGGTGGTTGCCGGGAGCGTAGCCCTCCTGCTGGTCATACCCGGTAGACGATCCCTAACCGCCCTGCCCCTGGCCTCCGGAACCCGAACGGGAACCCATGCGGCCGCCAAAGTTCTGGTGAGAGCGGCTGCCAAACTCACCCTGCTGGCGCCCGCCCCAGTCGCTCTCGTACTGCCCACCAGTAGAGCCCCCGCCGTAGCCCGAGTTGCCGCCGCCACCGTAACCGCCATAACCGCCGCTACTGCCGCCGTAGCCTCGGCCACCGAAGTTACCCCCGCCGGCGCCGTGGCTGTTTCCACCGCCCTCGTAACCGCCACCGTACCCCGCGTTGCCTGTGTTGCCATAGCGCTCTGGGCCGAATTGCGAACCGTTGTCGCCGCGGTCGCGCATGCCGTAGTTGCCGTAACCGCCCTGGCCCTGGGACTGCTGCCCCGCGTAGCGACCGCCGTCGTACTCGCCCTGCTGGCGATACCCCTGGCCGCCGCCCTGGTTCTGGTACGACCGGTCAAACTGGTTCTCGCCATATTCGCGCCCCTGGTTGCGACGTTGATAATCCTCGTAATCACGTGAAGCCATTGCAATCTCCAAAAAGAAAAGCAGCCCTGCTGCGGCCTTGCACGGGGCGGATTCCCCGTGCCAGAGCACCCAGTCTCCAAGGTGCTGGAGAACGCATAAGTAGGCAGGGGCTGACATGCATGTCAGTGCAGGGCGATGCTTGCCGCGACAGTCCAGGAGGCAGAAGAGCCAAAGGCGGCGCTGTCCTGAAGCCCAGGCAGTGAAGAAGGCCGCTGCCACGGTACGCAGTACTGCGGTGTCGGGAAATACACAGAGAACCGCGGGACGTTGTAGCCCGGCCATGCTGGAGCCATACCCGAAGTCGCGCGAACGACCACGGCCGAACGACGAAAAGCGAAGAAGGTAATACGGTCGGCGCGAAACGACGAAAGGCCCGACTGTCGCTGCCCGGCACGCGGCCAAAGAAAAAGGACTTAGCCGCTACAGCTAAGTCCTTCAGTGATGTCCAATTCTGGTCAGGAATTGGTAGGCGCGATTGGACTCGAACCAACGACCCCCACCATGTCAAGGTGGTGCTCTAACCAGCTGAGCTACGCGCCTGTTTGTATTCGAGAAAGCTATTGTAGCAGTAAAAATCCCCTGTTCTCAACACGCACCCCAATCCAAGAAAAAAGGACGCAAACGCACAGCTCATCGCCGCCGCGCCGAGCGCACGCCGGAAACCCCCGCTACGATGCCCAGCACCTTGTTGAGCCGGCCCGAATCGGCGACTTCCACGGTAAAGGTCATCCAGGCCGTTCCCTTCACCGATTGCGTCTGCACTCCGATGACGTTGGTTTTTTCGCGTGCGAACACCTCGGAGATATCGCGCAGCAGGCCTTGCCTGTCTGCCGCTTCCACCGCCACGTCCACCGGATACACGGCCGCCGCGGCAGCGGACTTGGGCGCGCCCCACTCCACTTCGATCACCCGCTCGATGTTGCGGGTCGCCATCTCGCGAAAGTTGCTGCAGTCGGCCCGGTGCACGCTCACACCTTTGCCACGGGTGACGAATCCACGGATGTCGTCGGGCGGCGCCGGCTTGCAGCACTTGGCAAGCTGCGTCATGAGGGAGTCGATGCCAACGACCAGCACGCCTCCCTTGGGCGCGGACTCGTGGCTGCGGGTCTTCTTGAGCAGCAGGTAGTCGTCATGCTGCAGCACCGGCTCGGGCGGGCGCAGCAGGGTTTCGATGCTGCGCAATGAAAACTCGTCCTTGCCCACCACTTCGAACAGGGCATCGGCCGATTTGAAGCCCAACTGCACGGCCAGATCGTCAAGCTTGACGGCCGTCTTGCCTTCGCGCTGCAGCAGCTTTTCCACCGCTTCACGCCCACGCGCCACGGTCTCGTGGGTGGCCTGGGCATTGAACCAGGCGCGCACCTTCGCCTTGGCGCGGCTGCTGGTGAGATAACCCAGTTCGGCATTGAGCCAGTCGCGCGAGGGGCGGCCTTCCTTGACGGTGGTGATTTCCACGGTCTGGCCGTTCTGCAGCGGAGTGTTCAAGGGCACCATGGCGCCGTCAACCCGCGCACCGCGGCAGCGGTGGCCCACGCTCGTGTGCACGGCATAGGCGAAATCGACGGGGGTTGCACCCTGGGGTAGCTCAACCACCGCCGCATCCGGTGTCAGCACATAGATGCGGTCATCGAACAACCCGCGGTTCTGCGCGGTTCCGACCAGATCGCGCTCCCATGCGAGCAGTTGGCGCAGCACTGCGATCTTGGCGTCGTATTCGCCCGTGGCCGATACGCCCGCATAACCCTTGCTGCCCGCCTCCTTGTAGGCCCAGTGGGCGGCCACGCCATGCTCGGCGTGGTCGTGCATGGCCTGGGTGCGGATCTGTATTTCGATGGGCTTGCCGGCCGCGTCGCGCACGATGGTGTGCAGCGACTGGTACCCGTTGGGCTTGGGGCGCGCGATGTAGTCGTCGAATTCCTCGACGATGGGCGTGAATTGCTCGTGCACCCAGCTCAGGGCGGCATAGCAGTCCTTGACCGACGGCACCACCACACGCAGGGCCCGGATGTCGAGCACCTGGTCGAAGTTGAGCGATTTGCCGCGCATCTTCTTGACGATGCTGTAGATGTGCTTGGGGCGGCCCTGCACGCTGGCACTGATGCTGCGTGCGCGCAGGTCGGATTCCAGCCGCGCGCGCAACTGTTCCATGTAGACCTCGCGCTCACCCCGTTTTTCATCGAGCAGACGGGCCACTTCCTTGTAGGTATCGGGTTCGAGAAATCGGAACGAAAGATCCTCCAGCTCCCATTTCACCTGCCAGATACCGAGCCGGTTCGCCAGCGGCGCGAACACCTGCAGCGATTCGCGCGCCAGGCTGGGTGATACCGGCCGCTTGCTGGCCGCGTGGAAGCGCAGCGTCTGCAAGCGCGAAGCCAGCCGCAGCATCACCACACGCAAGTCGCGCGAGAACGCGAGCAGCATCTTGCGCACGTTTTCGGTCTGCACTGCCGGATCGTCCACCTGCTGCGCGCCGCGCGCCTGGCGCTGCACCCGCATGAGCTTGGTGGTCTCGACCGCCAGCGCCGCAAAGTTCTCGCCAAAGGCCTTGGCGATCACCTCTTCGGGCTTGTTCAGGTGCCCGCAGGCATGGACCAGATAGCTGGCCGCCTGCATGGCCTCGGAACCGCCGATGGCCTTCAGAATGGCAGCAACAGCGTCTGCATGGGCCAGCGTGTTTTCGCCGGAATCGAGGGTCTCGCCGGCCATGAGAGGCTCGGCGAAGGCGCGGGCCCGCGCCAGCGCATTGACCTGCTCGGGCAGTGTATGGGCCGTGGCGGCAATCAGTTGCGGTACGGCATCCGCCGCAGAGGTGTGTGCGGCAGCCACAGGAGGGTGCGTTTTCATCCGTCCACCCTTTCTTCCGCGGCCAGCAGAAAATCAACAACAACCGCCACCTGGTCCTGGGCCACCAGCGTCGGTGCATGGCCCACGCCATCGAACTCCACCAGACGCGCGCGCGGCCCACGCTGCGCCATGGCCTGGGCGGTGGCGGGCGCCAGCAGATCGGATTGCGCACCGCGCAGCAGCAGCGTGCGCGCGGCAATGCGGTCGTAAAGCTCCCACAAGCGTTGCGACCCTGCGGCGGCGCCCTCTGGCGTCATGGCCGCGAAGGCCTGCGCAATGGCGGGGTCGTAGTGCAGCGCAAGGCCACCTTCAGGCAACGCCCGCACCATGGGCCGAGACAGCTCCAGCCATTGGGCGGCGGTGTGCGGGCCAAAGCTCGACGATATGGCCCACATGGCGTCGGCGGCCTGCGCCAGCGAATCAAAATGCACCGGCGCACCCAGGTACTGGCCAATGCGTTCGAGCGCCGCCCATTCGATGGCGGGCCCCACATCGTTGAGCACCAGACGGCGCACCGGCACCGCCAGAGGCCACATGCTGCCCACAGCATTGGCCGACGGCCCGGGAGCCGCAGCAGCCCCGTCCGCCGCGCCCAGCCCCGGCTGTCCGCACAGGGCCATGCCGATCAACCCGCCCATGCTGGTTCCCACCCAGTCCAGCACCCGCACCGGGGCCTGCTGGTTGAGGTGGCCCAACAGAGCGAGCATGTCGGCCACGTACTGGGGCAGCTGGTAATCGGCGGGGTCGGCGAGCCAGTCGCTCTGCCCGCGGCCCACCACATCCGGGCAGACGACGCGGGCATGCCGGCACAGCGACCGCGCCAGAGTATCGAAATCGCGCCCCTGGCGCGACAGTCCGTGCACGCACAGCACCACATGCGGGTGCGCCGGGTTGCCGGTGCCATTCCACTCCCAGTACGCCATGCGGTGCTGCGCCGCGGGGGCTGGGCTGCCCTCTCGCGAAGGGCCTGCCGCAGAGGCGGCGCCGGGGCACAGTACGTAATTCAGCGTAGGTTCAATCATGGGGGCGGGGTCTGTCGGCAGCGTTCGATAATGTCTGCGTTGCATCGTAATTCATTCGGAGAGACTCTCATGCTCAAAGGCAAAACCGCCCTCGTTACCGGCTCCACCAGTGGCATCGGCCTCGGCATTGCAAAGGCCCTGGCGCGGCAGGGCGCCAACATCGTGCTCAACGGCTTTGGCGACGTGGAGGGCCCGCGCGCCGAAGTGCTGGCTGCAGGCCAGGCCATGGGCGTGCAAGTGGCGTACCACGGTGCCGACATGAGCCGTGCTTCCGACATCGAGGACATGATGAAGTACTGCGCATCGCAGTTCGGGCGCGTGGACATCCTCGTGAACAACGCCGGCATCCAGCACGTGGCCAGCATCGAGAACTTTCCCGTGGAACGCTGGGACGCCATCATCGCCATCAACCTCACCAGTGCCTTTCACACCACGCGCCTGGCCCTGCCGGCCATGCAGGCCGCCAACTGGGGGCGCATCATCAACGTGGCATCGGTGCACGGTCTGGTGGGCTCGGCGCAGAAGTCGGCCTATGTTGCCGCCAAGCATGGCATCGTCGGCCTGACCAAGGTGACCGCGCTGGAGAACGCCACCACCGGCGTGACCTGCAACGCCATCTGCCCTGGCTGGGTGCTCACGCCGCTGGTGCAAAAGCAGGTGGATGCCAAGGCAGCCGAACGCGGTGTTTCGAACGAGGAAGCCAAACGCCTGCTGCTGGGCGAGAAAGAGCCTTCGATGCAGTT
The DNA here is from genome assembly GCF_000175235.1 of Acidovorax delafieldii 2AN. GTDB lineage: Bacteria > Pseudomonadota > Gammaproteobacteria > Burkholderiales > Burkholderiaceae_C > Acidovorax > Acidovorax delafieldii_B. The sequence continues at coordinate 39,556 of NZ_ACQT01000016.1, forward strand.
CACCACGCCCGATGAGCTGGGCGAACTGGCCACGTTCTTCTGCTCTGCCGCTGCCGACAACGTGCGCGGCGTGGCCTGGAACATGGACGGCGGCTGGGCGGCGCAGTAAACACAGCGCTGGCGCAGCCCGCCTGCGCCTGCTTATGGGCGCAAGCAATCGCTCCTTTTTCAATAGCTGTTTTTA
>NZ_ACQT01000015.1 GCF_000175235.1 Acidovorax delafieldii 2AN
GCCGAAGCGCTTTCACTATCTTGACCCGCTGTGATCAGCAGAGCCTTGTATTCTAGCAGGTTTTTTAAAACCCTGTCAACCCGAAGGTTTTTTCGCTTTCCTCGCCAGCCACCGTCTCCAGCAACCCGCTCGTCTCAGCGCAGCCTTGAATTATATACCGGGTTTTTCTCAGTCCAACCCAAATCCGCCTTCTTTTTTCTCCACCACCAAAAACCTTCCAAAGAAGTCCTCCAGGCAGCGAAGCCCTCGACTATAACACGCAAAAAGCAGACTGCGCCATCAATCACACACTTTCGTTGACGCGTCGGTCAAAGGCGCCTGCGGGACGGTGAGTGCACTCAATGCCGAAAAGGTAGCGACCCTGATAATCGGCGCCATCATGGCACTTATCACCCTACTGGACGCCCAACTCGCATTTGGGCATGTCGCACTGCTGGACCACGCCGGCTTCGCTCTCGAAACCACAGAGCGGATCGGCTTGATCGGGCGCAATGGCGCGGGCAAATCTTCCCTGCTCAAGATCCTCGGCGGTCTAGCAAAGCCGGACGATGGCACTTTGCAGGTTCAGCAGGGTGTACGCATCGCCTATGTTGCGCAGGAACCCGCGCTGGACCCCGACGCCACGATCTTTAAGGCTGCGTCGGAAGGCCTGCAAGAAGTGATTGCCGTGCGCGAGCAATATCTTTCCGGAGCGGAGGGACTCGACCTGGATGCGCTGCAATCCGTCATCGAAGCCTTCGACGCCTGGAATTGGGAGCAGCGGGTTGACGAGACGCTGCAGCGCCTGCACCTGGACCCGAACGCCAAGGTGGGCACACTCTCTGGTGGTACAAAAAAACGCGTGGCTCTCGCGCAGGCTCTGGTTGCACGACCCGATGTGCTCTTGCTGGATGAGCCGACCAACCACCTGGACTTGGACTCCATCGAATGGCTGGAAGACCTGTTGCTGGATTTTCCGGGCAGCGTCGTCACCATCACCCACGACCGCGCCTTCCTGGACAGGGTTGCCACACGCATAGTGGAGCTCGACCGGGGCCAATTGCGCTCCTACCCCGGTAATTTTGCCCAGTACCTCGTTCAGAAAGAGGAACAACTGGCACAGGAAGCCGTGATTGCAGCCAAGGCCGACAAGCTGCTGGCCCAGGAAGAAGTGTGGATTCGCAAAGGCGTCGAGGCACGGCGCACACGTAGCCAGAGCCGCATCACCCGGCTGGAACATCTGCGCGCACAGCGAGAGGCGCGGCGGGATGTCGTGGGCAGCGTGAAAATGGACGTGGCAACGGGGTCCCAGAACGGCTACCAGGGCAAGATCGTGGCCGAGTTGAGCGGGGTGAGCAAGGCATTTGGCGACAAGACGATTGTTCGCAACTTCAGCGCCACCATTCTCCGAGGTGACAAGGTGGGCCTGATCGGACCGAATGGAGCGGGGAAGACCACGTTACTCAAACTGATCCTGGGTGAACTCGCACCCGACACCGGAACGATACGCCAAGGAGCCAACCTGCAGGTGGCTTATTTCGACCAGATGCGCCATGCCATCAATCTCGATGCCACGCTGGAGGACTTCATCAGTCCCGGCAGCGAGTGGATCGAGATCGGCGGACAGCGCAAACATGTCAAAAGCTACCTGAGCGATTTCCTGTTTTCCCCCGCACGCGCGCACTCGCCCGTGCGGTCGCTCTCGGGCGGCGAGCGCAACCGACTGCTGCTGGCACGTCTGTTTGCGCGCCCAGCCAACGTGCTGGTGCTCGACGAACCCACCAACGACCTGGACATCGACACCCTCGATTTGTTGGAAGAACTGCTCGAATCGTACGAAGGCACGGTTTTCCTGGTCAGCCACGATCGGACATTCCTCGACAACGTAGTGACCAGCACCATTGCCTTCGAGGGCGACGGTCGCTGGCGCGAATACGAAGGCGGGGTGCAGGACTGGCTGCTGCAGTCCAAGCGCAGTCGGGCGTTGGCCAGTGCCGCGCAGCCGGCGCGACCCCCCGCCGAGGGAAATTCAAGCCAAACCACCCCGCAGCGCTCACCAGATAAGCCGGAGCAGCTACAAAAGAAGAAGCTAAGTTACAAGGAGCAGCGCGAGCTGGATCAATTGCCGACGCGAATCGCCGAAATGGAAGCGGAACAGAAGGCCCTGCAGCAGGAACTGGCCGATGGACAGCTTTACACCCGGGACGCCGCCCGTGCGGCCGCCCTGCACCAGCGCGAGGGGAAGATCGAGGAAGAACTGATGGCCGCCCTGGAACGGTGGTCTGCACTTTCTTCGTGAGTGCTGCTGCCCGCGCAAGGCACCAGCACGGTATCTTGCGCCGGGCAGGCGTTCAGATGCGGTGGTGCAGCCGCTCGGTGGCGCCGCGCAGGCGTGCAATCAGGGCGGGCGCGATCTGGTTCAAAGGAAGCACCTCGTCAGCGGCGCCATGGGCGATGGCCTCTCGGGGCATTCCAAACACGATGCAGCTGGCCTCGTCCTGCACGTAGTTGTAGCTGCCGGCATCCTTCATTTCCCGCATGGCGGCCGCGCCATCGTTGCCCATACCCGTGAGCATGATGCCAAACGCATTGCGCCCCACCACGGCCGCCGCCGACTTGAACAACACCTCGACCGAAGGCTTGTGGCGGTTGACCGGCGCACCATCGTCCACCACCGCCACGTAATTGGCCCCGCTGCGGGCGAGATGGAACTGGGTGCCGCCGGGTGCAATGTACGCATGCCCCGGCAAAATGCGCTCGCCGTTGACCGCCTCTTTCACCGTGATCTGACAGAGACCATTGAGCCGCGCAGCAAAACTGGTAGTAAAACCGGGGGGCATGTGCTGTGTGATCACGATGGCAGGCGAATCGGCGGGCATCTGCACCAGCACTTCCCGAATGGCCTCCGTTCCGCCGGTAGAGGCGCCTATGCAAATCAGCTTCTCGGTCGACAGCCGGCCGAGCAGTGTGGTTGCCGGTGCAGCGGGGGCGCTTCCCCCTGGGCTGGGTGAAGACGTTACGTCCCGCGGGGCCGCGCGCCGCACCTGGGCCACTGCGGCCACGCGGATCTTGTCGACGATCTGGGTGGCCAGCTCATTGAGCCCGTTCGCCAACCCCACGCGCGGCTTGGCCACGAAATCCACTGCACCCAGCTCAAGCGCCTTCATCGTGACCTCCGCGCCACGTTCCGTGAGCGTGGAGATCATCACCACAGGCATCGGGCGCAAGCGCATCAGGCGGCCCAAAAAGTCGATGCCATCCATGCGCGGCATCTCCACGTCCAGCGTGATCACATCGGGGTTCAACTCACGGATCATTTCGCGCGCGACCAGAGGGTCGTTGGCCGTGCCGATGCACTCCATATCCCGCTGCCGGTTGATGATTTCCGCCAGCAGGCTGCGCACCAGCGCGGAATCATCCACCACCACCACTCGAATTTTGCTGCTCATTCCCTCACGCCTTCTTCAAAACAGATCCACCGATCCACCGGATGTGGTCTTGGCCACAGTGGCCGCATTCCCCCGCACTTCTTGAGCCACAAGCGTCTCGGGATGGGTATGTGCCAGGCGCTTCACCATCGCCTTGCCGGTCACCGGAAAGAACACCACTTTGCGGGGATAGATGTCCAGCACATCCTCGGACACCACGGGAATACGCTCGGTCTGGAGATAGTTCAGCACGAAATTCGTGTTTCGCTCCCCCACGTTCATCGTGGTGAAGTTGTGCATGACCTGCGCCCCACCAAAGATCTTGGCCTGCATCGTCTCACGCCGTGCACCGAGTTTCAGCATTTCATTGATCAGCAATTCCATGGCGTAGGAACCATAGCGGCCGGACACGTCGGCCAAATCCCCATCCGGCAGCATGAAGTGATTCATCCCGCCAACCCGCGCCCGGCTGTCCCATAGACACGCCGAGATGCACGAGCCCAGCACGGTCATGATGATCAGACTCTCGTCGGAAACGAAGTACTCACCAGGCAACACCTTGACGGCGTTGTGTTGAAAATGGTGGTCCAGATAGAAGAATGACGCTTCGCCTGGCTTGCGCGTCTGCGCCTTCAGCTCCTGCAGGGACGACTCTTTGGCCACCCTGGGCGTACTCGCGTAGATGTCTGCACTCAAAGGGGCGATGCGCGGCGCGCGCCGGCGCTCGGTAGGCTCAAACGCCATGGAGGAAGATCCCTGAAAGACAGCAGACGCGTGGGAGCCGGAGGGTATGGTGGACATGGAGTCGGCAAAACATCAAGGGGGTGATCAGCGACGCTCGTACACGGTCTTTCCGCGCAGGGTGAACAGATCGCGCGATTCGCTGAAATTCTCGGCGTGCCCGACAAACAACATTCCACCGGGCTTGAGCACGCGGTGGATTCGCTCGAGCACCTTGCGCTGCGTAGGCGCGTCAAAATAAATCATGACGTTCCGGCAGAAGACAACGTCGAAAGGCTCCCGGAATGGCCAGTCATCGCGAATCAGGTTCACGCTCATGAAGTCGATCGCCTTGCGCATTTCGGGTTTGGCGCGAACCATGCCTTCGTTCCCCCCTTTCCGCGCAGGAAGAACCGCTGCATGCGCTCGGGGCTCAGGCCTTTCACGTTGTCCAGGCGGTAGACGCCCTGTGCCGCTGTTGCCAGAACGCGGGAGTCAATGTCGCTCGCCGTCAGCTTGAACGGAGCATTCGGCCCCAGTGCCTCGAACGCCGTCATCACAATCGAATAAGGCTCTTCACCCGTCGAAGCAGCGTTGCACCAGACCCGCCAGGGCGTGCCCGCCGGCCTGGACTTGAGGTGCGCTGCAAAGATCTCGAAATGGTGCTGCTCGCGGAAGAAGGCTGTCAGATTGGTGGTCAGCGCGTTCACGAACTCCTGCCATTCAGGGCCGTCGTGGTTCTCCAGCCAACCCAGGTATTCATTGAAGCTGGTGTAGCCCGTCTCACGGAGCCGACGCGAGAGCCGGCTGTAGACCATGGCGTGCTTGCCGTCGTGCAGACTGATGCCGGCGCGCTGGTAGATCAGCCCCTGAACCCTTGCGAAGTCCGCGGTGGTCCAGACGAATTCCCGCCCCTGCGACAGCGGGCCGGACGGTGCGGCGCCTGCGGCGCCGGCTTCCGTCTTGCCATGGCCCGCGCGTGCCTGCGCCGAGGATGCAATGCTGGTGGTCTGGGACATGTTTTGTTCCAAAAGGACGTCCTGTTCGTTCCGAGCGGCAGGCGATGAGATTCACCTGCCTTTGCGTGCCGGAGCCACCGATGGGACTGTGCCCGGTTGCACTACTCGTCGGTGGTCACCAATCCCATGTCTTCGCTGGACATCAATTTTTCAATGTCCAGCAGGATGAGCATGCGCTCACCCACGGAGCCCAGCCCCAGGATGCAACTGTTGTCGATAGCACTTTCGATATCGGGTGCTGCACGCACGCTGCCGGGCTCCAGTTCCATCACATCGCTCACCGAGTCCACCACAATCCCCACCACGCGCTGGCGCAAGTTCAGGATGATGACCACCGTGAAGGTGTTGTAGTCGGCCTGTGTGCAGTTGAACTTGAGCCGCATGTCCACAATGGGAACGATGGTGCCGCGCAGATTGACCACGCCTTTGATGAATTCTGGCGCGTTGGCAATGCGCGTCGGTGGTTCGTAGCCGCGGATTTCCTGCACCTTGAGAATATCGATGCCGTACTCTTCCTGATCCAGCCTGAAGGTCAGGTATTCGCGGGCCCCGGCCACGGTGGCTTCTTCTGTTTTTTCCATCACACTCATGGTGAGCTTTCCTTTCAAGACAGGGTCCGCACTGGGCTGCGCGGGCCCCAAAACCTAGTGGCGCGCCCGGCGCACCAGACCGCCGGTATCCAGAATCAGGGCCACCGTGCCGTCCCCAAGAATTGTGGCGCCCGACACATTGGGCACCTTGCGATAATTGGACTCAAGGTTCTTGACCACCACCTGGTGCTGCCCCAGCAACTCGTCAACCAGCAGTGCCACGCGGCTGCCATCCGCCTCGACCACCACCATGATGTTGCTGGTCTTGTTGAGATCCAGGCGAGGCACCTGGAAAATCTTCTCCAGCGCGATCACGGGCATGTATTCGTCGCGCACCTTGACCAGCTGCGAGCCTTGGGCCACGGTGTTGACATCTTCGGCATTGACCTGGAACGATTCCACCACCGACGACAGCGGAAGAATGTAAACCTCGTCACCCACTCCCACGGACATCCCGTCCATGATGGCCAGAGTGAGGGGCAGGCGCACCGATACCCTCATGCCATAGCCCTCGGCCGAATCGATCTCGACAGAACCGTTGAGCGCGGCGATGTTCCGCTTGACCACGTCCATGCCCACGCCCCGGCCGGACACATCGGTCACTTCCTCGGCGGTGGAGAAGCCCGGCGCAAAGATGAGCTGCCACACATCTGCATCGCTCATGTGCTCGGACACATCCAGACCGCGCTCCTGGGCCTTGCTCAGGATCTTTTCACGCGAGAGTCCCTTGCCGTCATCACGCACCTCGATCACGATCGAGCCCCCCTGGTGAGAGGCCGACAACGTGATGGTTCCATGCTCGGGTTTGCCCTTGGCCAGGCGCTCGGCCGGCAACTCGATGCCGTGGTCGCAGCTGTTGCGCACCAAATGGGTAAGGGGATCGGTGATCTTCTCCACCAAGCCCTTGTCGAGCTCGGTCGCCTCGCCCAGCGTTACAAGATCGACTTTTTTGCCAAGCTTGTTGGCCAGATCACGCAACATGCGCGGAAAGCGGCTGAAGACGATCGACATGGGAATCATGCGGATCGACATCACCGACTCTTGCAGATCCCGCGTGTTGCGGTCGAGGTCGGCAAGCCCCGCCAGCAGTTGCTGGTAGGCGCCCGCATCGAGCCCGCGGCTGTTCTGTGCCAGCATGGCCTGCGTGATGACCAACTCGCCCACCAAGTTGATCAGTTGGTCCACCTTGTTCACCGCCACGCGGATCGTGGTGGATTCCATCTGGGCCTGGCTCTGCGCACGTGGCTCCGCGGCGGCCTTGGGCGCCACCGGTTTGACTGCGTTGGCAATGGAGGCACTCGCAACCGGAGCCGCCCCGACGGCAGGGGCGCCTGGCGCGCCGGGTGCATCATGGAAAAACCCGTAAGGCACCTCCGCCGTCTCACCCGCCTGCAGCGCCGGCTCTGCCACGGCGGCACCGCCGCTCGCACCGCCCTCGCTGATCGCTACCTGCTCCTTGGCCACATGGAAAGCAAACAGGTCCAGCAGATCGTCGTTGGTGGAGGTTGTTTCGACGGCAAAGCGCCGGGTGCCTGCCTCGGCGCCAGGTAAATCCGAAATGGCGCCAAGGCCGGGAATGTCGCGGAACAGCTCCTTGATAGCGTCGGCCTGCTCGGGCCGTTCAAGGGGCCCGATCTGGATTTGCAGCTGCCGTACTTGCCCAGGCCCTGCCGGAGCTGCAGCCATGGTTGCAGGCGCTGGCGCCGGTGCAACCGCCACCGGGGCAGGTGCAGGTGCAGGAGCGGGCGCCACCTGCGCGGGTGCATTCCCCGGAACCCTGCCCGCTGCCAGCTCGCTGATGCGGTGCACAAGGTCCGTGGTGGAAATGGCTTCGCCCTGCTCGCCCGCCTGGTGGCGCGCGAGCAGGCTGCGGGACGCATCGGCCGATTCCAGCAGCACGTCCACCATCTCGGGAATGGGTTGAAGCTCATGCCGCCGCAAGCGGTCCAGAAGCGACTCCATCTGGTGCGTGAGTTCCGCCACATCGGCAAAGCCGAACGTGGCCGAACCACCTTTGATCGAATGCGCGCAACGGAAGATTCCGTTGAGCTCTTCGTCGTTGGCACTGGTCAGGTCCAGATCGAGCAGCATGTGCTCCATCTGGTCGAGGTTCTCGCCCGCTTCTTCGAAAAAGATTTGATAGAACTGGCTCAGATCAAAATCAGCGCCAGATCCCGATCCTTCTTGGTACGTATCCGCCATGGAGGCTCCTGTTGTCTTGCTTACCCCTGCCCTGACGGATCAGCGGATGACTTTCTGAATCACTTCGATCAACCGATTCGGATCGAAGGGTTTCACCAGCCACCCCGTGGCGCCCGCGGCGCGGCCCGCCTGCTTCATCTGGTCGCTGGACTCGGTGGTGAGAATCAATATGGGAATGGTCTTGAATTTGGGATGCTCGCGCAGCTTGCGGGTCAACCCGATGCCGTCGAGCCTGGGCATGTTCTGGTCGGCAAGCACCAGATGGATGTCGTGGGTTTCCACCTTTTCCAGGGCATCCTGCCCGTCCACAGCTTCCACCACATGGTAGCCAGCACCCGTGAGGGTAAAAGACACCATCTTTCGCATGGAAGGTGAATCATCTACGGCAAGGATCGATTGCATGTAAGGCTCCAACAAACTTGAATGTATAGGTTAACCAGTGATGTGCACATCAAAACAGGTCTACAGAACCTGCATCCATCTCGCTCTGGGTGACAGGATTCGGGCGATCGGGAGCCATCTCGGCAAATGGCGCAGCTTCTTCGCCTTCGTCGTGGCCCATCGCTTCCGACGCCAGCCGAAAAGCGCAGCCCTGGAGCACCTTCGTGGTGTGCCAGATCAACTGCGATGCCATGTCCTGAAACTGCAGTTCCGTCACCGCTCTGCGCAACGCGGTCCGCGCAGCCGTCAATTCGGGTGCATTGGCGACCAATGCATTCGACAGCGCGGCATTGGCCTCTTCGAAGCGCTCCAGCAGGTTGTCGGTGGCGTGGTTCAGCAGGCCTTCGAGGCGATGCAGATCATGCATGACAACCAGCAACGAATCCTGCAGTTCCGCCGCCACCATGACGGGGACCTGTACTCCGGGGCCACCGGAAGGTGTGAACGTAGGTTGCATCGTTTCTCCATCCCGGCAAATATTGCAAAGCACGCGAAAAAGCGGGGGGCCTGCGAAATCTATCCACTGGCACCGGGCTGCGCCCCGCCACAAAGGCTCTACGAGACCATCACTATTTGTTCCAATATGTATCCTATGATAGCGCCCCTATGGTCACAGCAATACCGGACCATCCCCTGAGGGTCCTCCATCTCGAAGACTCGCTCGCTGACCACGGCTTGGTCAAGGCGGCGCTGCGGCGGTCGGGAATGGAGTTCACGCTCCAGCATGTGGACACGCTGGAGGCGTTTCAGGCGCTCGTGGCGCACAACCTCTACGACATCATCCTGGCAGACTACCGGCTCGCGGGATTCACCGCACTCGACGCGTGGCAGCATGTTGCGCAATTGCCTCAACACCCGCCTTTTGTCCTGCTCTCAGGCGCGATTGGCGAAGCAGCTGCCGTCGACGCCATGCGCCTGGGCATCGCGGATTACCTGTCCAAAGATGACATGGTGCGGCTTCCCCACGTGATATCACGAGCCATCGAGGTACAGGAGGCCAGGCGCACACGCGAGCAGGCTGTGGAGGAGCTGGCAGCATCCCAGCGACGGCTGGCTGATCTGACCGAACATCTGCAGACATCCATCGAGCAGGAACGTGCGGCCATTGCCCGCGAGATCCATGACGACATCGGCGGAGCACTCACTGCCGTGCGGTTTGACATCGCGTGGATTGGGCGCCATGCCACCGATCCCGCGATGCAAGAACACGCTGCTGCAGCAGCAGACATGCTCCAGCACGCCATCGGCGCCAGCCAGCGCATCATGATGAATTTGCGCCCCCCTATCCTGGACCAGGGGCTGGTGGCCGCCATCCAGTGGCTGGCCAGCAGTTTCGAACGGCGCACGGGCGTACCCACCGTAGTCCGCACGAGCAACGGCTCGGTAGACATTCCCGCTGAAGTGCAACTGGTTGCTTACCGCACGGCGCAGGAAGCACTGACCAATGCCGCCAAATATGCCGCACCAAGCCACGTCCACATCGACCTGGCCGACAGCGAAGGGGTGCTCACCCTCGAAATCGCCGACGATGGCTGCGGCATTCAGCCCGGCATGCGGGACAAGCCGAAGGCATTTGGCCTGAAAGGGCTGCAGGAGCGCGCCCGCACTGTGGATGGCTGGCTCGACATCAGCAGTCAGCCCGGCAAAGGCACTTGTGTGATCCTCTCGGTGCCCCTGCCAGAGCACGACAATGCACCCCCAGGAGGAATACACCAGTGATCCACGTTGTACTGTGTGACGACCACGCCATGTTGCGCAGAGGCATACGCGACACCCTGGCGGAAGCGCCAGACATTCAGGTCACTGCAGAGGCAGGCGGTTACGCGGAGCTACGTGAAGTGCTGCGCACAGCCCCTTGCGACGTTCTCTTGCTGGACCTGAACATGCCCGGACGCAGCGGGCTTGAGGTGCTGGCGAGCGTGCGCGAAACCCACGCCGCCATCAAAGTGCTGGTGGTTTCGATGTACCCAGAGGACCAATATGCCTTGCGCTGCCTGCGTGCGGGTGCGCAGGGCTATGCCAACAAGGCCAGCGACCCCGTGGAACTCATCGCGGCCGTGCGCACCTTGGTGCAGGGCCGCAAATACCTCACACAGGAAGTGGCCCAAATGCTGGCAGAAAGCCTGGCCCAACCGGAGCCCGAAGCACCCCACGCAGCGCTGTCCGAGCGGGAACTGCAGACGCTGATCAAGATTGCCTCGGGCCGCAAGCTCTCGGATATCGCGGAAGAACTGATGCTCAGTCCCAAGACCGTGAGCGTCTATCGCTCGCGCGTCCTGGAAAAACTCAAACTCTCCAACAACGCCGAACTGACGGTCTACGCCATCCGCAACGAACTGGTCTGAGAGACCCGCGCGGCTAACGCGGGGCGGCAAAAATGTCCATTGCCTGCTGCATCAAGGTGAGCACGGGCTGCTCCAGCATGGGCAAGGTCGCCGCAATGCCCAGCAACCCGACCGTGAGGGTGACCGGAAAACCCACTGCATAGATGTTCATCTGCGGTGCCACGCGTGAAATGATGCCCAGCGTCAGGTTGACAAACGTCAACAGTGCAATCATTGGCAGAGCAATCCACAGCGCGCTGGAAAACAGTGACGCCCCCAGCTCGTGCAGATGCATCTGCCCCAGCGCCTGCAGAAAGCTCCCGTCCGCAGGGAAGCTGTCGAAGCTCTTGACCACGGCCATCAGCACCATGAGATGCCCGTTGATGACCACAAAAAGCAACGTGGCCATATGCCCGAAAAACCTCGCCACAGCACTCACCTGCGCGTTGCTGGCGGGGTCAAAAAACGAAGCGAAGTTCAGCCCCATCTGCAGGCCGATGAGCTCTCCCGCCAACTCGACCGCCGAAAACACCAGCCGCACGGCAAAACCTATCGCCAGCCCCACCGTCACCTGCTGGGCCACCGCACCCAGCGCCTCGCGTCCGTTGACGCTGATCACCGGCTGGTTGGTCAATACGGCCTGGGCACACAACGCGACCAGAAAAGCCAGCCCCACCTTCACCCGCATGGGAATGGCGCGCATCGAAAAAACCGGGGCCACCGTAAAAACGGCCAGCACCCGCAAAAAGGGCCAGAGAATAGGCGAAAGCCAGGCGACGAGCTGAGCCTCGGTGAAGGTGATCACGGTCTAATCACTGCTCCGACTGCCGCCCAAAGCGTGTGCCTGCACCTTCCGCAGGCGCAGCAGATGGGCAACACACATTCCCTCTGCACAGATACGAGCCCTCAGCCAATCACCGAGGGGATGGACTCGATGACCCGGCGGATGTAATCCACAAGCGTGCTGATCATCCAAGGCCCCGCGATGGCAAAAACCACCATCGCTGCAATGAGCTTCGGAACAAAGGCCAGCGTGGCCTCTTGAATCTGCGTCACTGCCTGGAAAATGCTCACGAGCAAGCCGACAGCCATGACCACGCCCAGCACGGGCATGGCGATCATCAGCAACAGAGTGAGGGCCTCGCTGCCCATGGTCAATACCAGTTGGGAAGTCACGACAGGGTCCTTTAGGTAACGAAACTGGCCGCCAACGAGCCAATAAGCAGATTCCAGCCGTCGGCCAGCACGAAAAGCATCAGCTTGAACGGCAGGGCCACCAGCACGGGCGAAAGCATCATCATGCCCAGCGACATCAGAATACTGGACACCACCATGTCGATCACCAGAAACGGGATGAAGATCATGAACCCAATCTGGAAAGCCGATTTGAGTTCACTGGTCACGAAGGCCGGCACCAACACCCGCAGAGGCGCTGTTTCAGCCGTGACCGACACATCAAGCTTTGCCAGGCGCGAGAAAAGGGCGAAGTCGGATTGCCGCGTCTGCTTGAGCATGAACGAGCGCATGGGCGCTTCGGCCTTCTCGAGTGCTGCTTCGAAACTGATGGTGTTGGTGGTGTAGGGCAAATACGCATCCTGGTACACCTTGTCCAGCGTTGGACCCATAACAAAAAAGGTGAGAAACAGGGACAAGCCGATGATGACCTGGTTCGGAGGCGCGGACTGCGTGCCCAGCGCCTGGCGCAGCAGGGACAGCACGATGACGATACGGGTGAACCCCGTCATCATCAACAGCACCGCCGGCAGGAAAGACAGCGCCGTGAAGAACAGCAACGTCTGGATCGGCACCGAGAAGCTCGTGCCGGAATTGCCGGAGCCGACCAGCAGGGGCAACGAGCCAGCGCTCTGCGCCGCCGCCGGCAGGTGGACCATCGCCAGAGCGCCAACGCCCCACAACCAGGCCGCCAGTCGCCCAGCGCGCAACGCCCTCATCCACAAACCCTGGGCCGTGTCATGCATGGGATGCCTTGTCCGTATCCTGCGCGGCCCGCGCCATCTCACCGGCGAACGAGACCACCGCGCTTCCAGACGTCGCCGCACTGCTGTTCAGAACATGCAGGCATTGGATGCTCTGCGCCGTCACCCCCAGGACCAGCCAGGTGCGCGCACCTTCGGGCCCCACTTCCACGGTGACGACACGCTGCTGCGGGCCGACAGCCACCGCGCCGATCACCCTGGATGAAACGCTGCCAGTGGCACCACCGGCAGCCTGGCGCGCCTGCACCCGCCGAACCATCCAAGGCAAAGCAGCCATGGCTGCCACGAACAGCACGACGATGACGAGCGTCTGGGTCATGCCGGCACTATCCACGGCTGACCCGGCGCAGGCGTTCCGAGGGCGTCACCACATCGGTGAGGCGGATACCGAACTTGTCATTCACCACCACCACCTCGCCCTGCGCGATCAGGTAGCCGTTGACCAGCACGTCCATGGGCTCGCCCGCGAGTGCGTCAAGCTCGACCACCGACCCCTGGGCCAGCTGGAGGATGTACTTGATGGGAACCTTGGTGCGCCCGAGCTCCACAGACAACTGCACGGGGATATCGAGCACCATGTTGATGTCGTTGACAGTTTCGCCGCCGGAAGAAAACGGCCGCACGGGCTCGCCCGACAGTGGCCCCCCCTGCTCCGCGTCGGCCGGCGCATCGTCAGAGCGCTTTTGCTCCTCCAGCGCCTCGGCCCATCCGGCAAACGGATCATCCGCCCCGTCCTTGCCATCCTTGTTGTCTTCAGTGGACATCTTTTTCTCCCAACCAGTTCATGTCTGCATTGCGCAGGCATTCTTCAATGCGAATCGCATACTTGGAATTGTGGGTGCCGTACTGGCACTCAAAAATGGGCACTCCACCAATGGAGGCCCGGATTCGGGGTTCACGATCGAGCTCAATGAAGTCGCCAGGCTTCATGGCCAGCAATTGCTCGACGGTGGCATCTGCCTGCGCCAATTCGGCCACCAGGGTCACCTCAGCGGCCTGGATTTCACGCGTGAGAACGCGCACCCAGCGGCGATCCACCTCAATGGAATCGCCCTGGGTGGACGAATACAGCACGTCACGGATAGGCTCGAGCGTGGCGTAAGGCATGCAGATATGGATGGCGCCCGAGAGATCGCCAATCTCCAGCTGGAAGGCCGTGGAAACCACGATCTCGCTGGGTGTGGCGATATTGGCAAACTGGGGCTGCATCTCCGAACGCTGGTATTCCAGCTCCAGCGGATAGATGCCGTGCCAGGCCTTCTTGTATTCGGCACAGATGACATCCACCAATCGGTTGATGACGCGCTGCTCGGTGGGCGAAAAATCGCGGCCCTCGATGCGCGTCTGGAATTTGCCCACGCCGCCATAGAGCGTATCGATGATGCCGAACACCAGCGAAGGCTCGCACACGATCAGCCCGCTGCCACGCAGCGGGCGAATGGCCACGATGTTGAAATTGGTGGGCACCGCCAGTTCGCGCAGAAAGGCGCTGTAGCGCTGGACCGATACCGTACCCACGGAAATCTCGGGACTGCGGCGGATGAAATTGAAAAGACCGATGCGGAAATTGCGCGCAAACCGCTCGTTGACGATTTCCATCGTCGGCATGCGGCCCCGGACAATACGTTCCTGGCTGGAAATGTCGTAGTTGCGGACAGCCCCTGCCTCGGCGACTTCCTCGACCGACTTCTGGCTCTCTCCGGTGACCCCTTCCAGAAGGGCATCGACCTCTTCCTGGGACAGAAATGAATCACTCATGGGAATATCCTTGCCAGCTCACTGGATGATGAAGCTGGAAAACAGCACGCGCTGCACCGGATTCCTGTCGGCCTTGCGGCGCGCCGCGCGGTCTTCCGGGTCCTCGTCCTGGGCCTCGCTGCGGGCCTTGGCAGACGGCACAGCGTAGCCCAGTGGGCGCGACACCTCGCGCAGGATGTCGGCGGCCAGTTTCTCCTTGCCCTCGCGCTGCAGGAGCTCTTCGGAAGTGCGCTGAGAGGCCAGCAGGAGAATGCCGCTGCGGATGCTGGGCAGGTATTGCTTGATCTGTTCTGCCGTCTTGGCATCCGACACCTCGAGCGTGATGCCGATCTGTGCGAAACGGTCCCCTCCTGGGTCGGCCAGATTGACCACCATGTTCTCCATGGGCAAAAAGGTGGGCACGACCTTTGCCGCATCCTTGCGGGCCGGGGCCGCGCCATCCTCCTCTTCGGCATGCGAGCGGCTGGAAAGGAACCAGGCGGCGCCTGCGCCTGCAATGACCAGCAAGGCAATCACCACGCCGATCACAAGCAGCTTCTTGCTTTTTGCCGCGGCCGGTGCAGCGGCGGTATTGTTGGCAGACACGTTGAAATTCCTTGGGGGTGAAGAGCATGCAGCGCCTGCGCCCCGGGGAACGCACGATCCGCTGGAACTGATTATGGGAGGGTGGCTGGCCAATAATAGCCAGAATAAAAGCCCAAAAACACGGCATTCCCCCACCTTGCCCCAGAGCGGGCGACAGCCCCCCCCCACGGCATGGCACCTGCCACGGCCGCTGTGCGGAGCAGCAGACTTACACAAATATGTCTACAGCGCGGTCCGGCGTACTGCCCGAGCGCGCCAGCGGCGGCACGCCTGACGACACGGGCGCCACCACCTGGGCCCGCCGGCTGCCCTCCCGGCCCTGTGGCTGCGCATCGGAAGACGCGCCGTCGCGCGCCGATGTCCCCACCGTGGTGCCCGATAACACCAGACCTTCGTTGCGAAGCAGGTCCCGCAGCTGCGACATGCTGGCGTCCAGCAGCTCGCGGGTTTGCGCTTGGTCGCTGCGGAACGTCACGTGGGCCTCGCTGCCCGACAGCGACACAGTCACCTCCACGGGCTGCCCGTCACGGTCCAGCGTCATTTCGGCGTTCTGCGTTTTCTGGTTCACCCAATAGGCCACCTGCTCCGCAATCTGCTCCTCAGCGCCACCCATTGCCGGGTCGGTGAACGTTGGAGCGCCCTCTGCGGGTGCCGCTTCAGAGCCTGCATGGACAGCGCCGCTGTCGCTCCACGCCGACTCCCCTGAAGGGCGGCCCGCCGTCTCGCCGCCAGCGCTACCCTGGTGTGCCCCCCGGCTTTCAGCCAGCGCTTCGAGTGCCGGGGCCAGCAACCCGGCACCCTGCGCACCCAGGGGATCACCGCTGCCACGCGTGCCTGCTTCAGCCTGTACCCCAACGCCAGCGCGCAAATCGGTGACTGGCTGCGCGCTTTGCGCTGCGGCGGCGGCCACCATCAGCGTCGACTTCTTGTCAACCTTCTCGGCAGCCGCCGCAAGAGGGGACGCAGCGCCCGCAGCATCTGCACTCTGCGACAGCGCGCTCTGCAGGCGCGAGAACATGCGGCTG
Source organism: Acidovorax delafieldii 2AN (assembly GCF_000175235.1). Classification (GTDB taxonomy): domain Bacteria; phylum Pseudomonadota; class Gammaproteobacteria; order Burkholderiales; family Burkholderiaceae_C; genus Acidovorax; species Acidovorax delafieldii_B. The sequence goes on from NZ_ACQT01000015.1 coordinate 16,069, forward strand.
TACCCCGCAACGACTCCCGTGGGCGCCACACCTTCTGCGGCATCGGCAGCGCCATCGATCAGCGCCGTTTGGGCCACGAGCCCGTCCGGAGCTGGCAACCCCGCCCCGGCCAGACCCGCCACACCGCCAAGGCCCGCCAGCGCGCCATTGCCCACCGCACCGGACACCGCAGCCCCGGCGCTCGCAGGCAGACCGCCGGGCGGCAGCAACCCTTGCCAGGCAGCCAGCAGTGCGGGGTCCGCCCCCACCGGGAGGACCCCCAGAGCGGACGCGTCAACAGCGGCCTCCGGCGCGTCGGTCGCCAGCGTGCCTTCAAGCGAGGCCAGCAGCGCAAGAAATCCCCCGTCGGCGGACGGATCCACCGCCGCTCCCGCTTGCTGCGCGTGCGACTTGCCGCGGGTGGACTGAGCCCCCTGGGTGCCCTGGCTTCCCTGTGGACTGGAGACGCGTGTCGGTTCCATTTCAATACTCCTGCCCTTGCGGGCCATTGATCGCGTTTCGGATCTGCAGCGAGGCGCGCTCGTCGGTTTGCTTCTGATCGCGGCGCATCTGCTGACGTTGCTGATCGTGCTGCCGCTTCTCGACCACCTTGCGCAGGCTGGCCAGCCGCAACTCCGCATCAAGCAAAGCGCGGGTGGCCGCCTGCACGCGGCCAGCGTGATCTGCCACCACCCCGTTCTGCAGGCCCACGGCATGGCCCAGCCGGTCCATGAACTGGTAGTGGTGGAACATCACCTCGGGCTGCACGGCGGTATCTGCCCGCATGCCCCAGCGCCCCTCGGTCTCGCGGGCATACCCCTGCAACTGGTCGAGCTGGTCCTGCGCCGCCCGCTGCGCGCCCTGGGCGTCCTGCAGCAGGCGCCGGGCTTCATCGCGCTTGCGCGATGCCACTTCCACGGCAACGGTGAGGGCAGTGAGGGACGACATGCCTGTTCACACTCCTACGCGTCAACGGTCCAGCACGCCAGCCATGGCATGGATGCTCTGCTCCATCGAGGTCGCATCGAACATGTCCTGCTGCAGGAAGGCGGCCATCTGGGGTTGCAGGCGAATCGCTTCGTCCAGCGCCGGGTCCGATCCGCTCATATAGGCCCCCACCTGCACCAGGTCCCTGCTCTTCTGGTAGCGCGAATAGACCGCGCGAAAGCGCCGCGCCAGATCGAAGTGCTCGCGGGACACCACGTTGTGCATGACCCGGGACGCAGATTGCTCGATATCGATGGCCGGAAAATGCCCCGTTTCAGCCAGGGCACGCGACAAAACGATGTGCCCATCGAGAATGGCACGCGCAGCATCGGCGATCGGATCCTGCTGGTCGTCGCCCTCCGACAGCACGGTGTAGAACGCAGTGATGGAGCCCACACCATGCAGCCCATTGCCGCTGCGCTCCACCAACTGGGGCAGCTTGGCAAAGCACGATGGCGGATAGCCCTTGGTGGCGGGGGGCTCGCCAATCGCCAGAGCGATCTCGCGCTGGGCCATGGCATAGCGCGTCAACGAATCCATGAGCAGCAGCACATGCTTGCCCTTGTCGCGGAAATGTTCGGCCACCGCCGTGGCGTAGGCCGCGCCCTGCATGCGCAGCAGCGGCGGCGCGTCGGCGGGCGCTGCCACCACCACCGATCGGGCCCGCCCTTCCTCGCCCAGGATGTCTTCGACGAATTCCTTGACTTCGCGGCCGCGCTCGCCGATCAGGCCCACCACGATCACATCGGCGCGGGTGTATCGGGCCATCATGCCCAGCAAGACACTCTTGCCCACCCCCGAGCCCGCGAACAGGCCCAGGCGCTGCCCGCGGCCCACGGTCAGCAGCGCGTTGATGGCGCGCACACCGGTGTCCAGCGGTTCGCGCACCGGATCGCGGTCCATTGCATTGATCTGCCGACGGTCCATGGGCTCGGATGCCACGTCCTGCACCGGGCCGCCATGGTCCAGCGGGAGCCCCTGCGAATCCACCACGCGGCCCAGCAGGCCTTCCCCCATCGGGAGCCTCAGAACCCCTGCCCGCTGAACCGGACGCGGGGGTTCGCCCAGCCGGGGCATGGGCACGTACGGCGCCGCGGGTACCACGCTGGCGCCGCTCGACAGGCCATGGATGTCTCCCGCGGGCATCAGAAAGGCCCGGTCGGCAGAGAATCCGACCACCTCGGCGAGCACGGGCGCGTGGCCGGGCATCTGCACCATGCACTGGGAGCCCACCGGCACCCGTATGCCCACCGCCTCCAGTACCAGGCCTGTCAGCCGGGTGAGGGTGCCGCGGGTTTCCAGAGGCGCGCCGGCCTGCACGCGTGCGCGGGCATCGTCCATGAATGCGCCCCACGCTGAGCGGTTGTCAGAGGTCATTGCCGTCGTCCTGCCAGGCCGACTGCAAGCCCAGCGCGGCCACGGCGCGCTGCCAGCGGTTGCCCAGGCTGCCATCCACCACCGTGCCGGCCGACTCCACAAGGCACCCGCCGGGAGCCACTGCCACGTCGGCCATCCACTGCACGGCAGAACCCTCGAACTCTTCCCGCAGAGGCTCGGCCAGTGTCTCCATGTCGGACGGGTTCAAGCGCACCATGGCTGGGCGCCCCTCCGCCACCAGCATACCCACGGCCTCGCGCACCACGGGCTGCACCGCGTTGGGATTGACCGAGAGCTCGTGCCGCAGCACCTGGCGCGCGATGTCGCAGGCCAGGTGCAGGACATCCTGCGCCATCTGCTGCTGCATGTCGGCCAGTGAAGTTTCAAGCGACTGCACCACGTCAGCCAGCCGCCGGGCCGCTTCCTGCCCCTGGCTCGCCACGTAGTCGTCCATGCGGCGCTGCCATTCCAGCGTGGCCTGCGCCTCGCCCTGGGCAACGCCGTTGGCATAGGCCTCGTCGCAGGCCTGTTGCATCAGCGCCTGCTGCTGTGCCTCATCCAGCGCCGGCGGCAATTCGGGAACCGCTTCAGGTTCAGGTTCAGGCTCGACCAGATCCGATCCGTCCACGGCAGCGAACTTCCAGTGCGTGACGTCCCCCACCTCTTCGCTGGGAATAAAACGCGAATACACGCGCTGGCTAGACGAATGCATCATCACCGCCCGATCCAATCACGATCTGCCCCTCGTCCGACAAGCGGCGCACCGTCTTGAGGATTTCCTTTTGCTGGGCTTCCACTTCGGACAGGCGCATGGGGCCGCGCGACTCGAGGTCTTCGCGCAGCGCTTCGGCAGCGCGGGTGGACATGTTCGACAGGAACTTCTCGCGCAATTCGGGCACCGCGCCCTTGAGGGCCACAATGAGCGTTTCCGAGGCCACCTCGCGCAACACTGTCTGGATGGCTCGGTCGTCCATCTTGAGGACATCCTCGAACACGAACATCTTGTCCATGATCTTCTGGGCCAGGTCGGGGTCGTAGCCGCGGATGGATTCGAGCACCACGCTGTCCATGTTGCCGCCCAGCATGTTGATGATTTCGGCCGCCGCTTTCACGCCACCCAGCGAACTCTTGCGGATCTTGTCGCCACCGGCCAATACCTTGAAGAGCACTTCGTTCAGGTCCTTCAGCGCGGTGGGCTGGATGCCCTCCAGGGTGGCCACGCGCAGCAGCACCTCGCTGCGCTGGCGGTCGGTGAACTGCATCAGGATGGCGGCGGCCTGGTCGGAATCCAGGTGCACCAGGATGGCCGCGACGATCTGCGGGTGTTCATTGCGCAGCAATTCGGCCACCGAAAGCGGGTCCATCCACTTCAGGCTCTCGATGCCCGAGACATCACCGCCCTGCAGAATGCGGTCGATCAGCAATCCGGCCTTGTCGTCGCCCAGCGCGCGCTTGAGCACCGCGCGCACGTAGTTGCTGGTGTCGGAAACCAAGAGGCTCTGCGCGGCCGCCGCATCCGAGAACCGGTTGATGACCATGTCCACCTTGTCGCGCGATACCGAGCGCATGCGTGCGATGGTTTCGCCCAGCTTCTGCACCTCTTTGGGCGAGAAGTGCTTGAACACTTCGGCCGCCTCCTCTTCACCGAGGGACATCAGCATGATGGCGGCGTCGTTGAGGCCCTGCTCATCCATAGGAAAGTTGTCCGTTCAGGTCCGGGATCAGACGGGTTCGCCGTTCACCCAGGTTTTCAGAATATTGGCCACGGCCATGGGGTTCTCCTTGGCCAGCATGCGCGCCTCTTCCAGGCGCAGCTGCTCGGGCGTCACCGGCAGCAGCTCGTCCTTCTTGGCAGGCGCCGGCAAGGCAGGACGCTCGGGCTGCTCAGCCTCCAAGGCGTCGATCGAGCCGCCGGCCACGGCGATGGCACGGGGGCGCTCCTGCCCCTTGAGGGCCGGGCGCACCAGGCCCAGCAGCACCAGCGCCGCGAACAGCACGGCACCCACGGGCCAGGCAAAGCTCTTGGCCAATTCCAGCATTTCGGGCTGCTTCCACAGCGGCACATCGTTGGCAGGCGTCACATCCACCTGGAACGGGGTGTTCATCAGGTTGACCGAATCGCCACGCTCCTTGTTGAAGCCGATGGTCTCGCGCACCAGAGCCGTCATCTGCTCCAGTTGCTCGGGCGTCAGCGCCTTGGCCACGGTCTTGCCCTTGTCTTCGGCCGACTGGTAGTTGACCACCACCGCTGCGGTCAGGCGCTTGACGGCGCCGCTGCCACCGCGCGTAACACGCACGGTCTTGTCGACTTCGTAATTGATGACCGATTCGCGCTTGCTGCCCGCGCCCAGCGCGCCCTGCTGCTGGCCTCCGGCAGCCGTCGGAGCCGGATTGGCGCCATTGATGGGAGCAGTGGACGCAGCAGGCGGCTGGTTCGATGCAGCACCCGGCACGCCCGTGGGCAGGGGATTGCCCTGGGGACCGTTGCTTTCCACCACCTGCTGGCTGCGGACGGCACTCGCGTCGGGCGACTGGTTAGGGCGGTGCTGCTCGGAGGTCGATTCCGTCTGGCTGAAATCCACTTCGGCGGACACCTGGGCCTTGACGTTGTTGCGCCCCACCACCGGCTCCAGAATGTCCATGATCCGGCGGGTGTATTGCTGCTCGATCTGCTGAACGTACAGCAGCTGCTGCGCATCCACGCCCGTGCCTGCTGCGGTATCGGGCGACTGCGACAGCAGCTTGCCCGTGTCGTCCAGCACGCTCACGGCAGAGGGGGCCAGTTCAGGCACGCTGGAGGCCACGAGATGCACGATGCCCGCCAGCTGCGCGCGGTCCAGAATGCGGCCGGGGTGCAGGCTCACCAGCACCGAAGCCGACGGCTTCTGCTGCTCGCGGAAAAATCCGTTCTGGTTGGGCAGCGCCAAATGCACACGGGCTCCCTGCACCGAAGACAGCGCCTGGATCGACCGGGTGAGCTCGCCCTCGAGGCCACGCTGGAAATTCAGGCGCTCCTGAAACTGCGTGATGCCGAAGCGGTTCGATTCCATCAACTCGAAGCCCGCCACCGAACCCTTGGGCAGCCCCTGGGTCGCCAGGCGCAAGCGAACGTCGTGCACGCGGTCGGATGGGATGAGGATGGCACCGCCACCGTCGGCGTACTTGTAGGGAACATTCATCTGGGACAGCTGGGCCACGATGGCGCCCCCGTCCTTGTCGCTGAGGTTGGCAAACAGCACGCGGTAGTCGGGCTGGCGTCCGAGCACGATGGCCGCGATGGCCACGGCCACCAGCAGCGCAACGCCCACGCCCAGCCGCATGCGCTGCGACCGGTCGAGCGTCGACAGCCGCTGCAGCCAGCCAGGGCTTGCGGGAGGAGTGACAGGAATTTCGGCAACTGCAGACATTTGGCTTTCCAGTATGGCAGGGCCGGTAGACGGTCCTGACGTTGGGTCGATTATTCGGGCACGCCACCCGGATGTTCGCTGGATAAGCCGCGCATTTGACCATCATTTCCCCCCGATAGCCCGCGCCCACGGCCCTACGATTGCCCCATCCCCCGCCACGCACCACCACACCATGGACCTCCGCATTTCAAGCTCTACCGCGCCCCTTTCGGGCACCGGCCTGGCGCGCCGTGCCGCAGCGCCCCAGAATGATGGCGGCGAGGTGGGATTCTCTGGTGCGCTCAAGGGTGCACTGCAGTCGGTCAGCGCCGCCCAAAACCGCGCCACCGACCTGCAACAGGAAGTCCAGCTCGAAAACCCCTCGGTCAGCCTTGAGCAGACCATGGTGGCCATCCAGAAGGCGCAGATCGGCTTCCAGGCCACGCTGCATGTGCGCAACCGCATGGTGCAGGCCTACACCGACATCATGAACATGCAGGTCTGAAGCCGCGGCGCGCGGGGCGCGTTGCCGCACTTTCGGCGGCGTCTCGGCGGACCCAGAACGCCCGGGCTGCCAAGCAGCAGCCTTGCCGCAGTGCATCGAAACCGGCAGCCGTCACGATCGGCGAGAGCAACGCCCCGGCTCTTTTTGAATGCGCCGCATTCCGTGGGCGGCCCACCGCAGACGGCCCATTGCCCATCATTCTATTTTTCATAGCTGCCAGCGCTTGACTGGCAAGCGCCACAACCCCATTTCACCCATAAAAAGCCACCCTGCGATGGGGTGGCCTTTTTGTACCGTGCGGTGGGTGACGGATTTCCGTCGCCACGCGGTCTTGTCACATTTTCATAGCAGTCGGCGCTGATGGGACAAGCGCTACAGGCATATTTCGCCTGAAAAACCGCCCCTCAAGGCACCGGGCTGCGGCAATGCCGCCTCAGTGCATCATTTGCGGCTGTCCGTCGAACAGATGCTCGAACTGCGCCAGCCAGGGTTCGGCCAAGCAGCGAATCTGCGCGTCGTTGCGCAGGATGCGCTGCATGATGCGCGTCTTCTCGCGCCGGTGTTCCGGCAGCAGCTCATGCTCTTGCGACTTGAAGCGCAATTGCTCGATCAGCACGGCACAGGCCCCTTCGTAGCGCACCACGCCATCCCAATCCTTGAGCTTGGCGGCCTCCAGCATTTTGGCGCTGCTGTCTTCAATGGCCTTGTAATAGTCAATCAGCATGTGGGACATGGTTCAGGCCTCCGCCATCACGGGGCGCGATTCGGCCCCTTCCGTCGCAGCAACGGCAAGTGAACCGGTTTTCTTGATTTCGTTCCAGCCCTGGGCAACGGGTTCGATCAAACGCATCACCTCCTGCATCAGGGCGTCGTCATTGCGGGCATTGGCCAGGATCAGGCGGTGCAGGCAGTAGTCGTACAGCGCACCCAGGTTCTCGGCCAGCGCACCGCCGTCCTCGCGGTCCAGCGCCGTGCTCAGCCCCTCTTCGAGGATGCGGATGGCCTTGGCGATGCTGTTGCACTTGGCCACGACGTCACCACGCGCCAGGGCGCCGCGCGCCGTGGCGATCGCACCCAGAAGGCCTTCAAACAACAGGCTGACCAGCTGGTGCTGGTCGATCGTGTGCATGCTGGTTTCCACGTTGATCCGCTGGTAGGCGGATGCGGCACGGGGGTTGTAGGCGGTGAACATGGCTGGTGTTCCTTTGGTTGATTACTTCATTTATCGGCACATGGCCCAAAAACTGAAGATCAGCCCGACGACTTGTTCCAGGTTGTCACCTGCTGCGCAATGTAGGCATTGAGCGCATTGAGCTTGCTCATCTGCGAGTCGAGCGCCGTATAGCGGGCCTTGAGGTTGGTTTCCACGCCGCTGGCGCGGTCCTCGACGCTCTGCACTTCTTTTTCATTGAGCTTGAGCGCGCTCTGAAGCAGCTTGTCCTTGCTTGCGAAATAGCCGGTGGAAGCCAGCAGCTTGTCCGTCACGGCCTTGAACTTGCCTGCGACGCCGTCGGTCACGCTGCCGCCATCGGCGCCCCTGAAAAACGCCTTCAAGGCGTCGGGGTTTTCGAGCGCCTTGTTCAGCTTGGTGGTGTCCACGGACAGATCGCCCGTGGGCTTGAGCACGTCCGCGCCCTTGGCAAGGGTGATGCCCACATCCGAAAGCGTCTTGAATGCGCCGCCCGTGCCCGACGCGACCGACTGCAGCGCCGCACGCAGCGTGTTTTGCAACCCCACCGCCGTCGAGTCACCCTGCAACAGGCCGGCGGATTTGGTGTCCTTGTCGTAGCTGGTGATCTGGTTGAGCGCCTGATTCACCGCGTTGTACGCCTTCACAAAGGCATCGATGTTCTGCTTGACGGCCGTGGAATCCTTGGCCACCGCGATTTCGACCGGCGCTGTGGTCACCTGCAGGGCATTGAACGTCACGCCCGATACCGTGTTCGCGAAGGTATTGGTGGCCGACGTCACCGCGATGCCGTTGACCGTGGCCTTGGCGTTGGCGGCGAGATCGGTGGTGGCGCCCGCCACCACACGCGACAAGCCCGAAGCGTCGGTGGCATTGCCGTCGGCGTCCGTCACGGACACGCGAAAGCCCGCCTCCTCTCCCGTGGTCTTGCTGCGCAGCAGCAGGCGTTCGCCCGAAGCGTCCGAGAGGATCGTGGCCGTGACACCCGCGCCAGCGCCGTTGATCTTGCCCGCGATGTCGGAGAGCTTGTCGGTGGCGCTGACGGTGATGTCCACGGGGTTCGCCGCGCTTGCCACGAAAGTCGAGGCATTGCTCCACTTGCCCAGTTCCAGGCGCAGCGTGCCCGCTCCCACCGGCCCGCCCACAGGCTGCATGGCGGCCGAAGTGGTGTTCTGCGCCTTGGCCAGCCCCTGCACCTCCACGCTGAAGGTGGTTGCCACCGTGCCCCCCACCGCCGAAGCGGTGATGGCCGAGGTGTTCGACGACGTGACGCCCACCGCATTCCATCCCGTCACGCTGGTGAGCTTGCCCACGGCGTCCGACAGGGTGGAGACGAGCGACTTGATCTGGCCAAAGGTGGAGATCTTGGCCTCGACCAGCTTGTGCTGATCGGTCAGGCCATTGGTCTTGGTGATGGGCAGGCGCACCAGGTCCACGGAAGCCTGGATGAGCTTGTTGACATCCACGCTGCCGCCCAAGCCCACGCCAATCGATGAAAAGCTAGCCATGATCCACCTCCGGGAAAGCGCATTGAATTCGCATCACCAGGGATTATCCGGGTCACGGCCGGAAACATCCCCCCGATAAGCACCCGAGAATGCCGCCAATCTACAAGGTCACCCCGTCTTTGCCAAGCGACAAGGCGGTGGCGATCTGCATCGCCACCGCCCCTGGTTTCGGAAGGCCGACTTCCTGGTGGAACCCGGCCTCTGCCTTCTTAGCCGCGCAGCAGAGCCAGCACGCCCTGGGGCAGCTGGTTGGCCTGGGCCACCATCGCAGTGCCGGCCTGCTGCAGGATCTGGGCACGCGACAGGTTGGCGGTTTCAGCCGCGAAGTCAGCGTCCTGAATACGGCTGCGCGATGCAGACATGTTTTCCGAGGTGCCTTGCAGGTTGTTCACCGTGGTTTCGAAGCGAGATTGCAGAGCACCGTAGGCGGCGCGCTGGCCGCTGATGGCCGAGATCGCTGCGTCCACGATAGCCAGCGTGCGGTTGGCGCCGTCCACCGTGCTTACGTCCATGTTCTGCACCGTTTGCATCTGGCTGGCAGTGGAAGTAGCAGCCAGGAGGAACCCGCCGGTCGCTCCACCCTTCGAGTCCACGGCACTGAAGGACTTGGAAGAATCCAGCGTGAGCTGGCCGGTGACCACCAAGTCATCGGTACCGAAGGCACCAGCGCCAGCCTTGCCGGCAATGCCCGCACCGGCGCCCGCCAAGGCCGTCTTTGCGGCATCCGCATTGGTGACGTCAATGGTATTGGCAGCCACCGAATCGTTAACGATTTTGATGTCATTGCCGGAGGCATTGGTCAGCACCAGTCCATCACCCTTGTCGTTGATGCGGGCCGTCACACCGGTTTTTGCAGCTGCATCGTTGAAGGCCTTGGCAGCGTCGCTGAGGCCGTCCGCATTAACTTTGGTGCCCACCGTGAAGGAAATCGTCACCGCCTGGCCCGTGGCATTGTCGGAAGCCAGCTTCAGGGTGTAGGAATTGCCTGCACCCAGTCCGGACAGACCCACTTCGGTGCGCGCCGTGGCGCTCACGCCAGTCTTTTCCGTTTGTGCATTCACTGCGGCAGCAGCGTCCTTGGCCGAAGCACCAGCAGCATAGTTTGCCACCGCGCTGCCGTAGGCGCCATTGACGGTGATGGTGCCCGCCGCTGCAATGCCTGACGAACCCACTTTGCCCTGCGCGGTGAGGGCACCTGCCGTGCTGCCCAGCGTCAGGTCGCCCGCGCCGCCCGTGGTCGTGGCCGCCGTGCCGCCAATGCGGTAGTTGCCATACGAGCTCGTGCTGAAGTTCGACGAAGTGGCCGTGATGGTCTGGTTGGCGTTGGCGCCCACCTGGAAGGCGGCGCTGGTGAACGAGCCATCCAGCAGCTTGCGGCCGTTGAATTCGGTGGTCTTGGCAATGCGGTCCAGCTCGGAGGTGAGCTGATTCACTTCGGCGTTCAGGGCCTGGCGGTCGGAGGCGCTGTTGGTGGCATTGGCCGACTGCACGGCCAGTTCGCGAACGCGCTGCAGGATGTCGCCCGAGCTCTTGAGCGCGCCTTCAGCCGTTTGCGCCAGCGAAATGCCGTCATTGGCATTGCGCACGGCCTGGTTCAGGCCCTTGATCTGGCTGGTGAAACGCTCGGAAATGGCCAGGCCAGCGGCGTCGTCCTTGGCGCTGTTGATGCGCAGGCCCGACGACAGGCGCTGGATGGAGGTGTTGAGCGACCCTTGGCTGATGCCCAGGTTGCGCTGGGCGGTCAGGGAGGCGACGTTGGTATTGATGGTGGAAGCCATTGCAAATCTCCTGAAAAGAACTCACTGGATATGGCGTTGCCGCCAACTGGGCCCAGAACCGTCTGGCCGCAGGGTTCACAGCGCCCCAAGGGACCTCTGTTGAACGGCGGGTGTCACTTCTTGTTTCAAACGACCCGTTGTAGATGTTTTCGGGCTGTGCTTGGAAAACTTTAGGGGTGAATTCGCAGATTGGCCGGTTTTTGGGCCGCTTATCCAGCCAACAGGGCGACGGCGTCTCTCCACAATCGCTCCATCGTTCCCAAAAAGTCCGCCGGAGGGGTAGCGCTTGAGCCGGCAGAAATGTTTGTTTTCAGCCCTGCAGGAGTACCGCCATGGCATCGACGATCAACACGAATATCGCCTCCCTGACCGCCCAGCGCAACCTGGGCATCAGCCAATCTTCTCTCAACACCTCCATCCAGCGCCTGTCGTCGGGCCTGCGCATCAACAGCGCCAAGGACGATGCCGCCGGCCTGGCCATTTCCGAACGGTTCACGACCCAGATCCGGGGCATGACCCAGGCCGCACGCAACGCCAATGACGGCATTTCGCTGGCGCAAGTGGCCGAAGGCGCCCTCGGCGGCGCTGGCAACATCCTGCAGCGCGTTCGCGAACTGGCCGTGCAGTCGGCCAATGCCACCAACAGCGCCTCCGACCGCCAGGCCCTGAACGCCGAAGTGAATCAGCTCACCTCCGAGCTGGACCGCATTGCCAAGACCACCGAATTCAACGGCCGCAAGCTGCTGGACGGCTCGTTCACCAGCGCCGCCTTCCAGGTGGGCGCCAACGCCAACCAGACCATCACGGCCACTTCGTCGAACTTCAGCACGAACGCCTATGGCAACTACCGTATCGGCGGCACGGCGGCCACGACCACGGGCGGCGCGGGCGACCTGACGCTGGGCAGCACGCCCAATGCCGTGGTGGCGCAGGGCAAGGTGGGCGCATCGGGCATTACCGGTAGTACGTTGACCGTCAATGGCGCGTACGGCAGCGTCGGTATTCCCTATCCCGCCGGAGCTTCTGCCAAGGACATGGCGGCCCTCGTCAACGCGCAGACCGAGAAAACGGGCGTCAGTGCAAGCGCGCGCACCGAAATCGGCCTTTCTGGCCTGAGCCCGGCCACGTCGTACACCTTGAAAGTGGCTTCGGACAACGGCTCCGGCCAAGCGGTCACTGTTTCGTTCACCGTCGGCAGCCCACTGAACAACGACAGCCTGGGAGATGCCGCCAAAGCCTTCAACGACGCAGCCGCAAAGACCGGCGTAGTGGCACGGGTCAATGACACGGGCACGGGCCTCGTGTTGACGAATGCCGCTGGTAACGACATCAAGATCGTTAACGACTCGGTGGCAGCCAATACCATCAATATCACCGATGCCGCAGGCGGCGCCTTGGTGGGTGGCGCCGGTGTGGGCATCGCGGGGCAGGCCGGTGCGGGCGTTTTTGGCACCAATGACATCGTGGTCACCGGCCAGCTCACTCTCGACTCCTCCAAATCGTTCAGCGCGGTCGATGGAGCAGGTGCAGCGGCGGGCGGCGGCTTTTTGAACGTTGCCGCCGCAGCCGGCAGCCAGATCCAGACGGTGCAGAACATGGATGTGAGCACGGTCGACGGCGCCAACCGCACCCTGGCTATCGTGGATTCCGCCATCGCTGCCATCAGCGGCCAGCGCGCGAACTACGGCGCCCTGCAGTCGCGCTTTGAAACGGCCATTGCCAACCTGAACGTGTCTTCGGAAAACATGTCGGCCGCCCGCAGCCGCATCCAGGACGCCGACTTTGCGGCGGAAACGGCCAATCTCTCGCGCACGCAGATCCTGCAGCAGGCCGGCACCGCGATGGTGGCCCAGGCCAACCAGATTCCGCAGGGCGTGCTGGCCCTGCTCAAGGGTTGAGCCCGCCCCTTTACTACAATAAAAAGAGCAATCGCCGCATACCCAACAAGGACAAGAGGCCATTTTGGCCTCTTTTTTTGCTCCGATCCCCGCGCGCGCCATTCACTTGCCGGGTCCACGCTTCATTTTCATCACAACGATCCGATACATTTACCGTAGACGCCTTAACCTTTTGCCACCTCTTCGCTCACAGCCGCCAGCCCCATGTTCGTCATCATTGGTTACTTCATCACCTTCGGATGCGTCTTTGGCGTTTTCGTGGCCCATGGCGGCAATATCAAGGTTCTGCTGGAAGCACTGCCCTTTGAAATGATCACCATCGGCGGTGCGGCGTTGGGTTCGTTCATCGTGACCAACCAGACCAAGGTGCTCAAATCCACCATGGCGGTGCTGCCGCAGGTGTTCAAGGGCAACAAGTACACCAAGGCGCGCTACATGGAGCTGATGGCGATGCTCTATGACATCCTGCAGAAAGCCCGCAAGGAAGGCCTGATGGCCATCGAGAAGGATGTCGAGGCACCCGCCGAATCGGAGATATTCAAGAAATACCCGACCGTCGGCGGTGACCACCACGTGATCGAGTTCACCACCGACTACCTGCGCATGATGGTGTCGGGCAACCTCAATTCGCACGAAATCGAGTCCCTCATGGACAGCGAGATCGAAACCCACCACCAAGAGGCGCACGCCCCCGTGGCCGCGCTGACCCGTCTGGCGGGCGCCCTGCCCGCCTTCGGTATCGTGGCGGCCGTGCTGGGCGTGGTGAACACGATGGGGTCGGTCGGGCAACCCCCTTCGGTGCTGGGCGGCATGATCGCCTCGGCCCTGGTGGGCACTTTCCTGGGGATTTTGCTGGCCTATGGCGCCGTCGAGCCCCTGGCGGGCCTGCTCGAGCAGAAGGCCGAGGACGCCGCCAAGGAACTTCACTGCATCAAATCGACCTTGCTTGCCAGCATGCAGGGCTACAACCCGGCCACCGCCATTGAATTTGGCCGCAAGGTGCTTTTCTCGACCGAGCGCCCCAGCTTCTCCGAGCTGGAGGGGCATGTGAAGGGCAAGAAGTAGGCCCGCATTGCCATGGCAGAAAAGAAGCTCCAGCCCATCATCATCAAGCGGATCAAGAAGAGCGGCCATGCCGCTCATGGCGGCGCGTGGAAGATCGCCTATGCCGACTTCGTGACGGCCATGATGGCCTTCTTCCTGCTGATGTGGCTGCTGGGTTCTACCGCCAAGGGCGAACTGCAGGGTATTGCCGCCTATTTCAACTCTCCGCTGAAGGTGGCCATGGTGGGCGGCGACGGGGCCGGCAACAGTTCCAGCGTGATTCCAGGCGGGGGCAATGACCTGTCGAAGGTGCACGGCCAGGTACGGCGTTCCGACTCGGACCAGGACAAGGAGCGCCGCGCCAGCATCGACACCACGCGGGCAGAGCGTGCGAAACAGGATGCCGCCCGCATCAAGGCCCTGCAAGCCAAGATCGACGCCATGATCACGGAAAATCCGCGCCTGAACGAATACAAGTCGCAGATCCGCATCGACGTCACACCTGACGGCCTGCAGATCCAGATCGTGGACAACCAGAACCGCCCCATGTTCGACAGCGGCAGCGCGCTGGTGAAGCCCTACATGCGCGACATTCTTCGCGAGATCGGGGCCGCGCTGGGCGGGGTTGAAAACCGCATCAGCCTGGCGGGACACACCGACGCTGCGCCCTACGGCAACAGCGACCGCGGCTACAGCAACTGGGAGTTGTCAGCAGACCGCGCCAACGCCTCCCGCCGCGAATTGGTTTCTGCAGGCATGCCAGACGCTAAACTGGGGCGCGTAGTAGGCTTGGCCGCCAGCGATCTGCTGGAACCCGACAATCCGCGCGCGCCAGCCAACCGGCGTATCACCATCACGGTTCTGACGCGCGAAGCCGAAGAGAGACTCATGGGCAAGGGCATTCCCGCCGTCACTTCCACGCAATTGCTGGAAGAAAAGCAGGAAAATCCCGTTTCCCGCAGGTAAACGTTACGACTTGTCACAAAACCTGCATCCCATGACAATACATACAGCCAATTCCGACCGAAAGGGTCCCACGTGACCACAGCCCTTCGCTTCTTGATCGTTGACGATTTTTCCACCATGCGACGCATCGTTCGCAATCTGCTCAAGGAAAGCGGATTTGCCGACGCCGACGAGGCAGAAGACGGTGTTGCCGCGCTCAACAAATTGCGCAACAGCAAGTTCGACTTCGTCGTGACCGATATCAACATGCCTAACATGAACGGCTTTCAGTTGCTGGCGGAAATCAAGAAGGACGAAAAGCTCAAGCACCTGCCCGTCCTGATGGTGACGGCGGAAGCGCGCAAGGAAGACATCGTGGCCGCCGCCCAAGGAGGCGCGGCCGGCTACATCGTCAAGCCCTTCACCAAGGCCACCCTTGAGGAAAAGGTCACCCTGATTCTCAAGAAGATGGGGTTATGAAACCATGGCGTCTTCCGAAAATCCGCAGGTGGACTCTGCCGATGTGCACCACAAGATCGGGCAACTGACTCGCCAGCTGCACGACTCCCTGAACGAACTGGGCTACGCTGAAAAACTGCGCGGCTCGATGGGCGAACTGCCCGACGCCCAGAGCCGGCTGTCGTACATCGCCCGCCTCACGGGTGAAGCCGCCGAAAAGGTGCTCAGCCGCGTGGAACTGGCCAAGGCGCAGCATGACTTCATTGCGGACGAGACGCGCCGGGTTGTCGCGTCCCTGGTGAAGGATCCCGTGGCTGCAGTGGCCAAGGGCGAGATCATGAACTTCCTCACCGATGTGGAGCGGGTCACGAAGGAGGCCGATGCCCATCTGACCGAGATCATGATGGCCCAGGATTTCCACGACCTTACCGGCCAGGTGATTGCCCGGGTGGTGAACCTTGCAGCCACCATCGAGGAGCAACTGGTGCAATTGCTCATCCAGACGGCCCCGCCAAGCGCTCCCTCGCCCCCCATTGAGGTTCCCCGCGAACATCTGGCCGGCCCTGTGGTGGACCCCGAGCACACCCCGGACATCGTCACCAACCAGTCGCAGGTGGACGACCTGCTGGCAAGCCTGGGTTTCTGACCCGCACCCACCGATAAGCAGGCCCTGCGCACTGCTTATCGGGCTTTAGATTTCCAGGTCGCTCACGACAATGGCATGACACCAGCCGTCATGCCACCATGGAATCCAGCCAAGAAAAAAGCCTACCCGCCACCGAGCGAAAGCTCCAGAAGGCGCGTGAAGACGGCCAGGGTGCGCGTTCGCGGGATCTCTCCCATCTGGCCATCCTCGGGGCAGGGGCTGCATGCCTGTTGGTGCTGACCCCCCAGCTCATGGAGCACATGCAAAGGGCCTTGGGCCAGCAGCTCAGATTCGACTCATCCACCGTGATGGCGCCCGCCAGCATGCTCACACGCCTCAAGGACATGGTGATGGTGGGCCTGGTGGCAAGCGCTGTGTTCGCAGTTCTGACCAGCGGCGCGGCACTGATCAGTGCGATCGGCGCGGGGGGCTGGATCTTCAGCGCCAAGCCCATCACGCCGCAATTCAACCGTCTGAACCCGATCTCTGGCGCCGCCAACCTGTTTTCGAAACAGCAAATGGCCAATGTGGCCAAGATGGTGCTGATGACCGCGATCCTCTCGTTCGTGGCCTGGAAATTCATGGGCAACAGCATCGATAGCATGGCCATGCTGGTGCTGCAGCCCTCGCCACTGGCGCTGCGCCACGTTGCGCAATGGCTGACATCCGGCGCCAGCCTGCTGCTGCTGGTGGTGTTTCTCGCAGCCGTGATCGACGTGCCGCTGCAGGCCTACTTCTTCAAGTCGCGCCTCAAGATGTCGCA
Source organism: Acidovorax delafieldii 2AN (assembly GCF_000175235.1). Lineage (GTDB taxonomy): Bacteria > Pseudomonadota > Gammaproteobacteria > Burkholderiales > Burkholderiaceae_C > Acidovorax > Acidovorax delafieldii_B. Next base: position 32,533 of record NZ_ACQT01000015.1, read on the forward strand.
CGAGGAGGTCAAGCAGGAGCACAAGGAGTCGGATGGCAACCCCCATACCAAGGGCCGCATCCGCCAGCGCCAGCGCGAAATGGCCGACCGCGCCAGCGTGGGCGCCGTGCCCAAAGCCGATTTCGTGGTGATGAACCCCACGCACTATGCCGTCGCATTGAAATACGACGACAAGACCATGAGCGCACCACAGGTGATCGCCCGTGGCACCGACCTGATTGCATTCAAGATCCGCGACTTGGCAGGCGCGCACGGAATTCCTGTGCTGCAGTCGCCCATGCTGGCGCGCGCGTTGTATGCGCACGCCGAACTCGACCAGGCCATTCCCGCCACGCTGTACACGGCGGTGGCCCAGGTCCTGGCGTACGTCTATCGCCTCAAGGCCGCGATGCGTGGAGAGGGCAAGATGCCCGACGCGCTGGTGCAGCCCCACGTTCCCCCTGAACTCGACCCGTTGAACCGGGTGGCTCCGCAAGGCACCGCCGTATGAACACTTCCGTAAAGTCGCTGCAGAGCTGGGCAGGCAAGAACGCCGCTGCCTTCCAGGGCATGTCGGCCCCGCTGCTGGTGGTGGCCATCCTCGCACTGATGGTGCTGCCCATTCCAGCATGGCTGCTGGACACGTTCTTTACCCTGAACATCGCCACGGCGCTGATGGTGATGATGGTGGCTGCGTACATGGTGCGGCCGCTGGATTTCGCGGCGTTCCCGTCGGTGCTGCTGCTCACCACGTTGATGCGCCTGTCGCTCAACGTGGCCTCGACGCGCGTGGTGCTGCTCGAAGGCCACACCGGTCCGGGCGCAGCGGGCGCGGTGATCGAGGCGTTTGGCCACTTTCTGATCGGCGGCAACTTTGCCGTGGGCCTGATCGTGTTTGCCATCCTGGTGGTGATCAACTTCGTGGTGGTGACGAAGGGTGCCGAACGCATTGCCGAAGTGTCGGCCCGGTTCACGCTGGACGCCATGCCCGGCAAGCAGATGGCGGTGGATGCCGACTTGAACGCCGGCCTGATTGACGAAAAAGAAGCCAAGCGCCGCCGCGCCGAAGTCTCCGAAGAAGCCAACTTCTTCGGCTCCATGGATGGCGCCTCGAAGTTCGTTCGCGGCGACGCCGTCGCCGGCATCCTGATTTTGCTGATCAATATCGTGGGCGGCTTTGCCATTGGCGTTTTGCAGCATGGGCTGACGGCCGCGCAGGCTGCCGATAGCTACATCCTGCTGGCCATCGGCGATGCCTTGGTGGCCCAAATCCCTGGCCTGCTGATCTCGGTGGCCGCCGCCATGGTGATCTCGCGCGTCGGCAAGGAAGAAGACATGGGCCGCCAGATCGTGCAGCAGCTCTTCATGTCGCCGCGCGTGCTGGGCGTGACGGCCGGCATTCTGCTGCTGCTGGGGCTGATTCCAGGCATGCCCCACGTGGTGTTCCTGGCCATGGGTTCCGCCATCGGCTACGGAGCGTGGTTGCTGCAGCAACGCCAGAACGTACCTGAGGAGGTCGAAGCGCCGGCCGCCCCCGTCAGCGACGGAGAAGCCACCTGGGACGACCTGCAGCCCGTCGATCTGCTGGGATTGGAACTGGGCTACCGGCTGATCACGCTGGTGGACAAGAGCCGCCAGGGCGACTTGCTCACCCGCATCAAGGGCGTGCGTCGCAAATTTGCGCAAGAGGTGGGCTTCCTGCCCCCTGCCGTGCATGTGCGCGACAACCTCGAACTCAAGCCCAGCGGCTACCGCATCACGCTGCGCGGCGTGGTGGTGGGCGAAGGCGAGGCTTTCCCCGGCATGTTCCTGGCCATCAACCCCGGCGGCATCACCACGCCGCTGATCGGCACCCCCACCACCGACCCCGCTTTCGGGCTGCCGGCACACTGGATCGACGAACGGCAAAAGGAAGCCGCACAAATGGCGGGTTTTACCGTGGTTGATTCCGAAACCGTGATGGCCACCCATTTGTCACACTTGATGCAAGTGCAAGCAGCCAAACTCCTCAGCCGCACAGAGACCCAGCAGCTGGTGGAGCACGTGGCCAAGCTGGCCCCCAAGCTCATCGAAGAAGTGGTCCCGAAGATGGTTTCTATCGCAACGTTCCAGAAGGTTCTCCAGCTGCTGCTGGAGGAGTCTGTGCACATTCGCGACATCCGCACCATCATCGAGACGCTGGCCGAGCATGCCGTGGGCATCTCCGACCCGGTGGAACTGGCCCGCCGCGTGCGCATCGCCCTGTCGCCTGCCATCGTGCAGCAGATCTACGGCCCCACGCGCGAGCTCAACGTCATCGCCATCGAACCCGGCCTGGAGCGCCTGCTGGTGCAGGCTCTGGGCAATGCCGCAGGGCCCGCGCTGGACCCGGGCGTGGCCGACATCCTGACCCAGAAGGCCGCCGAGGTGGCACTCAAGCAGGAAGAGATGGGGCTGCCCGCCTGCCTGCTGGTTCCCGACCAGATCCGCACCGCAATCTCCCGGCTGGTGCGCCGCGTGGCACCACGCCTGCAAGTGCTTGCCCACAGTGAAATTCCAGAGACCCACACCATCCGTATTGGACCCATCCTCAAAGGTGCATCAGCATGAACATCAAACGCTTTCACGCCCCCACGTCGCGCGAGGCCCTGGCCAAGGCACGCATGGCGTTTGGCGACGGCACGCTCATCCTGTCCAACCGGCCCACGGCCAACGGGGTCGAGGTGGTGGCAACGGCCGAAGACACGCTGTCTGCGCTCGATAGCGGTGGTGGAGCATCCAACACGCAGGCTCTGCTGTCCCCTGCTCCCCAACGCAATGCCCGCCCCGCGCCGGTCGCAGCCCAACCGACCTCCCGCAATCCAGTCGAAGAAGACACGGAACAGCTCGCGATGAGCACCCTGTCCTTCCAGGACTACGTGCGCGAGCGCATGCTGCGTCGCCGCCACGAGGCGCTCAAGGGCCCCGCCGAAAGTCCGGCCTTTACCGATCGGGGCAGGGATCACACCTCCGACCGTGAACGCATGCCCACGGCGCACGTGGCGCGCCACAACCCGCTGCGCACCATTCCCATGGACACGCCTGCAGAAACCGCACCCCGGCGCCGCCATGATGCCCCAGCCGCGGCACCCGCCGCATCGGCCGGCCAGCAGAGCGTAATGAACGAGCTTCAGGCCATGAAAGAGCTGATCGAAGACCGCTTCAACACCCTGGCGTGGTTGGGCCAGGCGCGGCAGAACCCGATCCATTCGAACCTGATGCTCAAGCTGATTCGCGCAGGCTATTCCCCAGCCCTCGCAAGGGCCGTGCTCGAACGCATGCCCGAAGAACTCTCGGCCGCCGAATCGGTTCGTTGGTTGATGGAGGTGCTCGAACGCAACCTCAAGACCGACATGCACGCGCCCCCTCTCTACGAGGAAGGCGGCATCTTCGCGCTGGTGGGTTCCACCGGCGTGGGCAAGACCACCACCACCGCCAAGCTCGCTGCCCACTGCGCCCGCATCCATGGCCCTGGCAGCGTGGGCTTGATCACCCTCGATACCTACCGCGTGGGAGCCCACGAACAGCTGCGCACTTATGGCCGCATGCTGGGCATCGTGGCCCATCTGGCCCACGACCGCGCCGCCTTGCAAGATCTGCTGGGGCTACTCAGCGGCAAGAAGATGGTGCTGATTGACACCACGGGCGTGGCCCCGCGCGACCCGCGCAAGCGCGAAATGCTGGATGTGCTGGACCTGCCGCATGTCAACCGCCTGCTGGTGCTCAACGCCGGTTGCCACGGCGATACGCTCGACGATGTGCTGACCGCCTTCAAAACCACGGGATCGCAACAGGCGATACTGTCGAAGGTGGACGAAGCCGTGAAGCTGGGCCCTGCGCTCGACGCCTTGATCCGCCACCAGATGGTGCTGCGCGGCGTCACGAATGGCCAGCGGGTTCCGGAAGACTGGGAGACGGCCGATGCGCACAAGCTCATCAGCACGTCTATGCGCGCGCCCGCCAAGTCGGCCTTTGACCCCCGGGCCACCGACCTGAATTTCTTTTTCTCACATTCTCCCGACTCCATGACCGAACGAGGACTCGTGGATGCTTGATGCCTGCTTTCACCAGGGCGCTGGCCTGCACAGCTTCACGCCGCAATCCGAACTTCGGGTGCTGGCGGTGGCCAGCCAATCCAACGCCGGGAGCGACCTGGAGACGCTGTGGCAACTGTGCGCCAGCCTGCAGCGCCTGGGCTACCCGGTCGTCGTGCTGGATGCAACCGCATACGAAACGCAGGCATCCCCAGGACTGCACCACCTGCTGCGGCAAGCGCCCTGGCACGAAGGTGCCAGCGTTGATCTGGGCGCCATCGCCTCATCCCTTGCAGTGATCCCGGCCGCGCTGGGGCTGCGCGAGCTGGCCCGGACAGCACAAACCCGCGACGAGCCTCCATTGCAAGCCCTGCTTCCCTACTTTCGCGCCTACGGCCTGATGGTTCTGCATGCTCCGGCCGGCGTGCTGGGGCCCCTGCTGACGCACACGGCCACCACGCCATTGGTCGTGATGCAGCCGGGTGCCGCAGGGGTGCTGGCGAGTTACAGGCACCTCAAGCAAATCGCGCTGGACGCAGGACTTCCTTGCACCGTCGCGGCCGTGCTGCAGGGCGCCTCCGCACCCGAACGCGCCAAAGCCTCGGGCGCCCTGCGAACCCTGCAGCAATGCGCAGACCGCCACCTCGGAGGGCGGCTGCAGACCACGACGATATCCGCCCACAGCAGCCAGGACATGCAACGCCTGGCCTTGCAACTGCTGGAAAACGCGGGCACCATCAGCGGATCGCTGTGCGCAATGCCCACCAGCAACCTGACAGGCATGCTTGCGCATGGCGCCCGGAGCCATTGATCTGATGTACACCGCCAAAGGCCAGCTCGATCGTGATGCGCTGATCCGCCAGCATGTACCGCTGGTCCGGCGGATTGCGCACCACATGATTGCCAAGCTCCCGCCCAACGTTGAGCTGGACGACCTGATCCAGGTCGGCATGATGGGACTGGCCGACGCGCTGTCCCGCTACGAAGCAACGCAGGGCGTGCAATTTGAGACCTTCGCCACGCAGCGCATCCGTGGAGCCATGCTGGATGAACTGCGGGAGGGCGACTGGATGTCCCGCAGCTCGCGCAAGAGCCAGAAGGACATCGAACACTCCCTGCGGCGGCTCGAACAGAAATTGGGGCGCCCCCCGCTCGAATCCGAAATCGCCGCCGACATGGGCATGAGCCTGGCCGAATACCAGAGTCTGCTCGGCAAGGTGCGGGGCACCCAACTGGTGTACCTCGAGGACATGACCCATGGCGACGAAGGAGACGAAGGCTTTCTCGACCGCCACGTGGCCGACAGCAGCGCTGATCCGCTGGAGCTACTGCGCGACCACCGGTTGCGCGCCTCGCTGGTCCAAGCCATCCAGAGCCTGCCCGAGCGCGAGCAGCACATCATGGGCATGTACTACGAACATGACATGAACCTCAAGGAAATCGCTGCGGTGCTGGGTGTTACCGAATCCCGCGTGTGCCAGCTGCACAGCCAGTCGATAGCACGCCTGCGCGCCAAAATGCGCAGCCACTGAACATGGAGCGCAGTACGCGCAAGGGTTGTCGCTCGCACTCGGCGGTATGAACGAAGCACAGCTTATGCCCCTCGAGATCGCGAAAGTAAGCGGCATAGGAATCTTCTGCATATTTCAAGCGCAGCCCGGCGCGGCCCAGGTCTTTAGCTGCCATCGACAGTGCTGCCTTCCAAGCGCGCTCGACGGCAAGCCTGGAAGGGACCAGAAAACTGCCTTGCGAACCATCGGCGGTGCCGGGAGGGGGACCGTCAAGCGGCTGCCATATGCCGAACTGGGGCCACCGCGCTGCGGGAGGGCGCCCCACCACACCGGCCGGCGCCACACTGCCGAGATCCGCCACGCGCAGAATGCATAGCCCGGCGATTACTCCATCGTAAAACGCGACCAAGGAAACGAGGTCCCGAACCCCGAGCTGGATATGGGCGTATATGGTGCAGAAATGACGTGGACTGTTTTGGGCAACCCGTCAATCTGAAACTGCTACAAAGACCAGGATGCTACGCCCAACCAAAATGGAAGAAGGACCGCACCGAAAGCCTGAGGCTTGCGGCTCTCCGGGAGACGGCCTTGACCGAAGATCGGTGCGCGCGGAATCCAGTCAGCTGGCAGAGCGATAGATGCGGGCCACCCCGCCCTGCGTCTTGCCGCCGAGGGCATTGCCGTAGGTGGCGGCGGCATCCGAGGACGGAAGCAGCCCTTTGAGTTGCCGGTCCGCAACGGCAGCGAGGCGTGCCAGGCTTTCGCGCTGGACCGACAGCTGCGCAGCAGCGGATTCGAGGCGCTTTTGCACAGCGGGAGAAAACGCGCCAGCTGGCGCCGACTGCGCCATCATGCGGGCCAGTCCGGCCGCCGCGTCGCGCAGTTGCACACTGCATTTCTCGAGGGTTTGCGGATCCGCGGCCAGAAGCGCTGCGGAAACGTCCTGGATTTGCTGTTCTACGGCGGCGAGCGCCTGTCCGGTCTGCATGGTGTCTGTGGGGTGGGATGCAGCCGCGAACAGGCAATAGCTCAGCCGCGCGAACGGGAGAAGATTTCCTGGGCGTTGGACAGCATCTTGTCGGCGATGGCTTCGGCGTCCACGGTGAACGTACCTTGTTCGATGGCAGCCTTCACGGCCTTGACGCGTCCTGCGTCAAAGTCAGCGGTAGCACGCCCGTTCTGGGCCAGCGTGCGGGCGGTCATGGAGACCGTAACGGGCACACCGGCGGCCAGCGCGGAATTAGCGCCTTTTGCCGCTTCTTCCGCTGCAGCGGGGCTTTTTGCCTGCTTGGCAAGCCCTGTCTGCGCAAGTGCGCCCGGGAGTTCCGGTTTTTGACCAATCTTCATCGCTCTCTCCACCACCCCGATCGATGTGGGGCACAGTAGCAATGTTTTCGACCCAATCAGGGCAGACTTTAGCCAATTTTGGACCAGGGCGTATCAAAGAGTCACGGCAACCGTTCCATCTTCGTTAACAATACCCGATATTGTGCGGCCATTATCCATGCGAATGCGGATTGTCTGGCCCGTCGCGCCATTGGAGAGGGCCTGGCCAGACGAGGTGACCATGTAGCCCGGCCCCTGCGTGACTACCCGTACCTGTGCCCCTGCGCGGAAAACCGCCGGTGCCCGGACCATCGATTGGCGTACGGCCTGGCCGGCCATCAACTGGCGCGATGCCACCTGCCCCACCCACTGATCGGGGTTGGCCAGCACGGGCGCGGCCTCGGCCGCCCAGTCCACCTCGGCCTCGGTCGCGTCTGCCGCCGTCAATGCCACGCCTGACGCCACATTGTTGTTCAGCACCCAGGCGGGCCCGAAAGCCTTGATGGTGACGGGCAAAAATACGCTCCATGCCGTGGCGCCCTCGACGCAGCGCAGCCCCAGGCGTGTGCGGCCCCAGAGCCGGGCCCCTGCGGGAAGGTAGGGCTCGACCCGCGCACAAGGCGCCAGCCGCAACCGGCTGTCGAGCGTTCCCACGCTGACTTCCATGCGCAGCGGCAAGCCCTCGGGCTGGTTGCGCGCCAGGGCATCGTCCAGCCAGC
>NZ_ACQT01000014.1 GCF_000175235.1 Acidovorax delafieldii 2AN
CGGCTTCTGCTCCTGCGGCAACCTGCTCCGCAATCGCTACCGCATCAGCGCCAGCAATGATGGCCGTTTGCTTTACGCGGGTGGTAGTGTCCAGCTCGTCAAACAACTTGCCCACCAGCCAATCAGCGTCGTCACCGCGTTTATCAGCGATCAGCGCGCGGTACACCGGCACGAACTCTGCGCCCTCGGGGAACTTGCCCAGAAACCAGCGGTAGCCATCGCTGCACGCTGCCCACGATTTCACGCGGTCTTTGGTGATCTGGATGTTGTTGGTGGTCGCGGTCGAATCAGCCATGCTGGCTCCTTGGGTTACGTTTTGCATTGCGCCTCCTGGGCGGGAAAAGAAAAAGCCCTCACGGGGAGGGCTGTGAAGTCGGTCAGGCGGCTGGCTTTTTCAGCGCAGCAAATGCCATTGCCTGCAGGGCTTGTAGGGTCAGCGGCTTGTGAGGATCGCCCGCTGGGGACTTGCGGCTTCGCACGGTGATGTCTGAATCAAGAACATCGATGGTCCCGGTGTCGCCTGCGGATTCGCCGCTCCAGTGGAGGGTTCCGGTTGCCGTTACGCCAAGCGATTTGAGGTGAGCAAGCAGCCAAGTCAGCCAGGGCACGTAGTCGTAGAACTTCTCGTTGCCGTCATAGACGATGTGGTCCAGCGTTTCCGAAGGAACCCACTGCATGTAGCTGCGCGCCGGGCGGTCCTCGGCGGGGATCGTGTCGGGGTCTTCGTTGGCCTCAAGAATCACAGCTGCCTCGGGCAGAGTGAGCGCGCGGGACAGTTTCAAAGCGCCGCTGAATTTCGTGTCGTAGCCCATCGTGTGCTCCAAAGAAAAAGCCCGCGTGGTGCGGGCTGGTTGGAATAAAAAACCCGCCGAAGCGGGGAAGGGCGCTGTGGGGGCGCCGCTGGAGGGAATGAAGATGGGCGATGGCCCCGGCGCTTGGCCGGGACGGTGGGTTACAACGCAGACTTGGCCTTGCGGCGCACATTGGCATCTGTGTCCAGCGTGGAGGGCTTGCCTACGCGCTTGGCTTGCTTCTTGTCGGGGTTCTGCCGGTCCCACTCCTCCATCACCATGGAGGCGTAGTTGGTGCGCTCTGCCACCTTGCGGCGGGCGGTCAGGTCGGTGACTTTCATGCCGCCACCAGTTGGAAACTGTGTGCCCCGTAGCCGTTGCGCTCTTTCCATTCCTTGCTGGCTCTGGCCGCCTTGCCGATGGAGATCACGGCGGCAGTGCTGAGCTTCACTTTCTTGCCCTGGTATCGCTGGCGCAGCACCTTGGAAGCGCAGATGCAGCCCACGTTGAACTCTTCGCCGCACTCATTGCGCACCATCACTGCGCGTGTCAGGTTGGTCTTTCCGCAGCAGTCGCACACCGGGTAATCGCTGGTGCCCGCAACGGTGAATGTCGTGCCTTCTATTGCCATGTCAATCTCCTTGAAAACCACAGCCATGCACGCAAGGCTCTGGTTTTGCCCCGCGTGAGCAGGGCTGCCGGTTACTCAATCCGGCTCCACTGTGGGAAGGGTTAGGCCCAAGCTATGACGCTCTGAGGCGGTGTGCAGTAGGGCGGCTTCTCCTGGCTATCACGGGGTGGGCGCTCCCGCAGCCATCGGCCAACTTGAATCCCATGCCGTCTATCGCGTGGCTTTCGCGTGCTGTTGCTGTACGGCCGGGTTGTCCGGCTCATTGAGTGGTCATGTGTTCTCCTTCGCAGCGCTTGGCTGCCTGGTGGTTAGGTGCTATCGCCCGCACCGGAAAGGGCGGCTCTTTTGTCTCACGCGGTGTGCCCTGCCGCGTCGTCGGCACCTCGCGGCGCCTTCGCTTACTCCGTTTACCCACTTCGGGGACTGGAGACGGTTTCCCGCGCTGCGCGCTGTTGATCACTGCGTGCGGCTATTGCTCATGGTTAGTTTTTAAGGAACCGTTCCGTGGTGACCGCCGATCCGCTCACCCTGTCGCTGCGTTTTGCTGCGATGAGTGTACTTTAGCAATGCTAAATTTAATTGTCAACAGCATTGCTAAATGAATTGCTAAAATTTCTTCACGCCCAATCCGGGCGGGCAACAAAAAACCGCCTCAAGGGCGGTTGGAAGGTTGTTATGGGAAACGACGAATTGCTCTATGAGCTGCGCAGCCTCGAGGGGCATGTGTGGCGCTTGTATTTGGACGGCCGCACTGAGGGGTTCCCTGCAGGCACTCTGGTGTCCAACTTTGCTCTAGCCTGGAATGCGCGGGTGGTCGGGGAAGTGGAAAAGCAATCCGTCTGCCTCGCCGCACAGTAGACCAAGGCTGAACTCATTGTGCGTAGGCTTGTCGCAGGCTGTGGCGCCAAATTGGGTGGCAAGAGCACTTGCTGCTGGTGTGAAGTACATCTCCACGTTGTCTGCGCGCCTGTCGTAGCGTGAGAACAAGGCCCATTCAGGGCGCGGCACGCCGTGAGCTCATTTGAATGCCCTCTCGGGATGGTTGTTGAGGAACTTCCATCGTAGCCCGAGATGGCCTTTCTTTTTCTGGGCCGCACAGGCGAAAAAAAGACCACCTCAGTGGGTGGGCTGACTTGCACTGGTTTCAGTCATGGCGCACAGTCCCGGCATGAACCACACCGATGTGATGCTCAAGATCGTGGAGATGGCGAAGGTGGGCGGTGCGCTGCCGCCGGAGAGCGCCATCGCGCATGTGGCGGCGCTGATCGATGAGCTTGACGTGTGCTCAGACAGCTATGAGCGGGACATGGAACGCCTGGTGAAGATCGGCGCGACGATCTGGGACTTGCACAGCGGGCCAGGCGGGGCCTACGACCCGACGTGGGTGCCTACGTTCTTGCGCCCATGAAAAAGCCACCCGGAGGTGGCTTGCGCGATAGGCGATGTTCCTTTACATGTCATCGAATTTCAACTGCAACTGGTCACCCTTTACTGGAAACGATCGGTCGAGCATTCGCTTGAATTGGTCCCAGTCATCTGCTGCACGCATGAGGCCGGTTACGGCGTGTATGTGTTCGCTAAGAGCTGGATGCCCAACATCCTCTGTAAGCCACTGGTGATGGGCCGCTTTACGACGGCCAGTATCTTCTTTTGGGTTACGCGCTTCGAGTTCTTTTACAAGTCCAGGAGCGAGTCGTTGGTAGACGATATCCATGGTGTACTTTCCAACAACCCCAGGCTTTCCCCCAGATATGGATGGATAGGTCCAGCCGCGCAGTCGGAACATTTCCTTATAAAAGGTGTCAGGGAAGCGCTTCGCCCACTTGGCAAACTCCTGAAGCAGGTACTTGTCGAGCAGTGCAGACAGTGCCTTCTTATCGCGTACCTCTTGGTATCCAGTCGCTTCATCGACAAGCGCCACAATCCCGATACTTGCGAGAGCTCGCACCAGCATGTCTGCGCGCATCGCGATGTGCTCTTGGCTAGAAAGCAGAACACCTTCGTCCCGCGCTGAAAGGTAGACGCGGCACACCTCTGGCAAAAGCTCAGCTGGGTATCCGAACACGCGGGCCCCAGCGGGGGTGACAAATTCAATTGGTGCTGTCGACCGAGAAACTTCCTTATCAATCAACGGCTTAAGGTTTGCTGCTGCCAAAAAAGGAGGGAGGCTGTCGACTGCTGTTCTCACGCCGTGTCCACCTTTTGCCTTGGCGGCACGGCCCAGGACGGTTAGAAAGCTCTCCTGAGTTAGAACGCGAGTTCCATCCTCAAGAACATAGCAGTCGACAGTCAAATCACCGATCTTGAGCGGGCTCTCCTTCGATCCGTAGATGGCTTGCGGTAGCCCAAACTCTTTTGCCCAGCGCAGCCCTGAAGCGCGCTTCGCGATTGCGCGCCGTGTTTGGGGAGTAAGAGATTCCGCTCTAGCCTTGCCTGCGGCTTGGCGTTTTGGATCCTTTGGCAGCATGTTGCTTCCTTTCTTGAGCATGCATGCACAATGTTAATTCAAGCATTCATGCTTGTGCAAGATATTTGCAAGCATTTCAAGTTGGCGATCCTTTGCGCTTTCGCCAGTCCCAAGGCGCCACAGCCTCACCCCGCAGGCCTTCGCGCAGCCCGCTCCAGCTTCCTGCACTCTCTCACATCCACCAGCGTCTTGAACCGGTGGTCTTCCCGAGTGATCCACTGCATGTTCTCGGGCCGGTCTGCGCCGCCTGCGCATAGTGGAGTGATGTGGTCAACGTGGTATCCAGGGCAGGCCCCGCGCGTGCGACCGGTGGCGGGGTAGGGGTTCTCGGCGCGGAAGGCGCGCACCTGGGCGCGGTCGCGGTCGATGCGCGCCGTAGCGTCCAAGCTGGTCAGGGCCAGCAGAATCAGCAGCCAGCGCATCGGTAACTACTCATCCACCGCAAATTGCGTAGTTCGGTGAGCTTTACAGCTTTCGCCCGTTCCAGCACCACACCACGCGACCCAGAATGTCGATGCGGTGGTCCCCATTGAGCACGTCCACCGTCTTCACCGTGGCGTTATCGCTGCTGATCTCCACAACCCCATCCATGCGCTGGCGCACGCGCTTGATGTAAACGCGGTCGTTGGCGGCCATGACATAGACGCCATCAATGATTTTGGGATCTTTGATACCCGTGTCCACCAAAAGAATGTCTCCGTCCTCAAAGGTCGGGCTCATGCTGTCGCCGTAGGCGTGGATAAAGCGGAGGGCGTTCAGCTTCGTCGGCTGCAGGCGCCTGGCCACCCACTGCTCTGACAGAGCGATCTGACCCACCAGGATGTCATCGTGCTGGATGTCTGTGCCTGGGCCCATGCTTCCCGCGTTGGCCAGCAGGGGGACATGAACCACCGGCACGCCTGGCGATGGTGAGGGGCTTAGGGTTTGGACTGTGGTTGTCTGAGCCGCATCAGCTATGGCTTTCGCAAGCCGGGGGCTGAAGTCTTCAACCCGCACCCCTAGGCCAATCGCATAGGCCGTTGCTGCACTCAGACTGATCGGCCGGTGCCCACTCAAATGCTGCGACAGCATGGATGCTCCGCCAGGTACTTTTGCATCCTTGGCAAATTGAGTTTTGTTGCGAGTACCCAAAAGCTCTTTGAGGCGGGCGCCTTCTTGTTCTGGGGTCATGCCTTCATTCATATAGCAATGCTATTTGCATGAGTGTTTAGCATGGCTTGTGTTTTTACTTTAGCAATGCTAAAGTTCTGCTCATGACCTACCAACAAGCCATTCACCAGGCCTGCGAGCAACTGGGTTCGCAAGCAGGCCTTGCCAAGGCGATTGATGTGGCCCCAGCCATCGTGCATCAGTGGCGAAGCGGGGTTCGCCCTGTTCCTGTTCAGCACTGCTTGGCCATCGAACGCGCCACCAACGGCGCAGTGTCCCGCCGCGACCTGCGCCCCGACGACTGGCACCTGATCTGGCCTGAACTGGCCAACCCCGTGCAGGTGGCATGAGCCATGAACTTCCATCTGTGTTTCGTTTTGCATGCCCAGATGGTTGCTTTTTTTTGCCCTGACAGGGTACTCAAATGAACTCAAATGATTCTTTGCCGGTTGAAGTGCCTCTGTCCCAGGGCACTTTTGCCAAGGTCGATCGCGCTGATCTTCCACTGGTAGCGCAGCACCGCTGGCACATGGTCCGATGCGGGCAGCAGCGCTACGCGGCTACCAACGTGCCGAAGGATGGCGGCGGGTACAAGCGGCTGTACATGCACCGCCTTCTGGCAGGCGCCGATGGCTTGTTGGTAGACCATTTCAACCGCGATGGCCTCGACAACACGCGGGCCAATCTTCGCCCCTGCGACTACACCCAAAACAACCTGAACCGCCAATCCGTTCGCGATCTGGCGAAGGGCGTTTACGCCCAAGGCAGCGGATACGTCGTAAAGGCCAAGGTGAGAAAGCAAATGCACTACCTCGGCTTCTTTGCCGATCTTGCGCAAGCAGAGGCAGCTGCCAGCACTCTCTTTGCCGTCTATGGCAACGATGCCCGATTCATTGCCGGCACTCAAGGAGCGCAGCATGTTTCAGCCTGATACCCAGCACGAATTGGCACTTGCCCGCGCGCCGCAGCGGGCCTCAGTGCCACTCGAAATGATCCGCGCCCAGAAGACGGCCGCAGCAGCTTTCACGCTGGCCTGCAGCGTCTCCGGCCTGGAAGACAAGGAGATCTATCTGGCGTTGGGCATTGACGCTGGGTACTTCTCCAACATCAAGAAGGGCAAGGCCACGCTGCAGGCTGATCTGGTGGCCCAGTTCTGTGAGCTGGTGGGCAACACGATCTATCCCGAGTGGGCCGCATTCCAAGTCGGCTGCACGCTGGTGATGATCAAGACCGAGGCAGAGCGCCGCGCCGAACTGGCAGAGCAGCGTGCCCAGGCTGCCGAGGCTGAAAACCGCCTGATGCGCCAACTGCTGGCCGGGAGGGTTGCAGCATGAAGCACAGCCTCCCCCTCAACGCTTTTCAAAGCGTCAGACCACGCGGCCCCGATCTGGACATCACCGCAGCAGCCCCCCGCAAGACCAACCACAGCCGTGCACCCATTGAGGGCAATGTGCAGCAGGCCCTGGATCGAAACGGCCGCCGCACTGTTTCTCTGGCGCCGCGCGCCATGGGCTCTATCCAAATTGAAAGCCGCGAGCAGTCGCAGGCAAGCGCCGACCGGCGTGCTCGCATCAGCAAGGGAGGCACCAAGTGATGCGCACCAGCCAGCACGACCTTTTTGGCGCGGCCCCAGCTCCGCGCAACTTCGACCAGGAGGCATTGGGCTTCTTGATCGCCTTTGCGCGCAAGCACCGTGGCCAGCCATTCAGCGCTGAGCAGGTCACGCTGGCCGCCATGGACCGAGGCATTGCGCCACCTGATTTGCGCGCCTGGGGCTCGATCTTCACGCAAGCCGCCCGCGATGGGCATATCCGCCGCAGCGATGTGCTTTTCTCGCGCTCGCTGGGCAATGGCTCCTTGTCACCAGGATGGGTTACGACATGACCACCACAGATTACGAACTCGCCCAGTTGATCGACAAGCGCCGCGCATTGTCCGCACAGCTTGCCGGCGTAGAGCTGCAGATTGCCATGGCTGTAGGCGACCGCGATGCAGCCCGTAGGCACCTCAAAGAGATGAACGCGCAGACCGAGGCGCGCAAGGCAGCGCGGCTGGCCATGTGCAGCGCCATGGGGGCGCATTGATGTTTTTGCGCTCGGCTAGGGTAGCTCCCGAAAAGGCGGTCTTCCGGCCCGCTCTGCCGATGTGTCTTTTGCCGGGCATGACGGAGATGCAAATGGCCAAGAGCTATTTTGAGAAGCTGAAAGACCCACGTTGGCAGAAAAAGCGCCTGGAGGTGCTTGAGTCGAGCGAGTGGCGTTGTGAGCGGTGCATGGATGCAGAGAACACATTGCATGTCCACCACCGGCAGTATTTCAAAGGGCGTGAGCCCTGGGATTATGAGGTGGGGCAGCTTGCAGTCCTGTGCGAGGAATGCCACGCAGCCACCCACGAAGATGAGGACAAGCTTTTGCTTGCTTGCTCCTATTGCGTTTCGGACGGCCCGTATAGCCGGGACGTGGCGGCTTCTCTTGTGGCTGGTTTCGCGCGGCAAGAGATGAATTCACAGCATGTCGATGACCCCCATACCTACCTTGTTGGGGCCTTGGCTGCCCAGCTTGCTGATTGGCGCCGCGACTCTTTTAGCTGCGATGAACTGGTGGTTTTGACAGATATTCTTCGCACGGACATGGGCGGATTTCGCGCTGCTGTGCGGGATTTCATCAAGTCCAACGCATCGGACGAAAAGCACGATGCCTAGCAGAATCGTCCGCGATGGAATTCTGACAAGCGAGTCTGTGTGCGCGCTGTCATGGGCTGAGGAAGTCTTCTATCGGCGCCTCATGTCGGTGGCAGACGACCACGGCCGGTTCCATGCAATGCCCAAGCTGCTGCGCGCAGCGTGCTACCCGTTACAGATCGACAAAGTATCCGACTCGGACATTGGCAAGTGGACCACCGCATGTGTGGCAGCGGGCCTTGTAAGGGTGTACCCGGCACAGGACGGGAAGCGATACATAGAAATCGTGAAGTTCAGTCAGCGCGTGCAAAGCAAATCTAAGTTCCCAGATCCAGCAGAAGAGCACGGTAATTCAGACGAAGAAAACGCAAATCCACCGTGCTCCACCGTGGACAACCGTCTAGTCGGAGTCGGAGTCGGAGTCGGAGTCGGAGTCGGAGTCGGAGTCGGAGTCGGAGTCGTTAAAGAAGCTATCGCTTCTTCGTCATCGGCAAGCCGACAACTCGATTGCCCTCATGTCGAATTGATTGACCTTTTTGGAAAGCATCTCCCGATGCTGTCTCAGCCGAAGCCAGAGCTTTGGAGCGGAAAGAAGGCGGATGCAATGCGAGCGCGCTGGAAGTGGGTTCTGACGGCAAAGAAGCGCAACGGACAGCCGTATGCGTCAAGCCGCGAAGAGGCTATCGACTTCTTCGACCGGTTTTTTGGTTACGTCTCGAAGAGTGACTTTCTCACTGGTCGAGACGGCAAATGGACCGGATGCAACCTTGGATGGCTGATGACGGAGGCGAAGTTCTCTGCGGTCATTGAGGGCAACTACGACAACCGTGAATTGGAGGCTGCATGAACTTTGAAGATTTCCCCGTGGAAGCCATCCGGTCGATGGAGGCCGAGGCTGGCGTGATTGGCGCGCTGCTGCTGGACAACGGCAGCTGGGACCGCCTGGGCGACAAGCTCAAGCCCGAGCACTTTGCCGACGAGACGCACCGCATGGTCTTTGCCGAGGTGGCCCGCCAGCTGGGCGCTGGAAAGTCGTGCGACGTGGTGACGGTGGCGATGGCGCTGGGCGACCGCTGCAGCATGGAGCAGGTGCACCAGCTGGCCATGTACGTGCCCAGCTCTGCCAACCTGCGCCGCCATACCGACCTGGTGATCGAGCGCTTCAAAAGCCGCCAGCTGCGCGCCGTGAGCACCGAGCTGCTGGAGTTGAGCCAGGACCACAGCACCAGCATTGGCGACCGCGTGGACCGCGCGCAAGGTCAGCTGGCCAAGCTGATCGACGACGCGCCGCGCGATGAGTGGGTGGGCGCTTACGAGGGGATGACCCAGCACACGGGCGTGCTGGAATCGCGCGCTGATGGCACCAACCGGGCCATGCCGACCGGGCTGGTAGACCTTGATGAATACCTGGAAGGCGGATTGCGCCCCGGCGAGCTGGTGATTATCGGCGCACGCCCGAGCATGGGAAAAACCGCCCTGGGCCTGACCATCGGCGTGCACATGGCTGCCGAGTACAGCGTGGGCCTGCTGTCGATGGAAATGTCGCACAGCGAGGTGAATGACCGGCTGACCGCCATGCTGGGCCGGGTGAGCCTGTCGTCGGTGAAGCGGCCAACCCGCGGCGAGGGACTGGCTTGGGATCGGGTGATGGATGGCGTTGACCGCGCAAAGTCACTAAACCTGCATACATCCGACCAGGGCGGTCTGAACATCAACCAGGTCCGCTCGAAGGCCCGCAACCTCAAGCGCGTGCACGGGCTGGATGTGCTGGTGGTGGACTACATCGGGCTCATGTCCGGGATGGACGCGAAGGCCAATCGCAATACCCAGCTGGAAGAAATCAGCCGGGGCCTCAAGACGCTGGCGAAGGAGCTGGGCATTGCTGTGCTGTGCCTGGCGCAGCTCAACCGCAAGAGCGAAGAACGACCAGAGCAGATGCCCATGATGAGCGACCTGCGGGACTCTGGCGCCATTGAGCAGGACGCGGACGTGATTATTTTTATCAAGCGCCCGATCATGGCCAATCAAGACCTGGGGCCAGCCTGGGCCAGCTACGCCAAGCTGAGTGTGGCCAAAAACCGCCAGGGTCGGTGCGGCTACCTGAATCTGAGCTACATCGGAGAGCAAACAACTTTCAGCGAGTGGGTGGGCCCGCCCCCCAGCAAGGCCATTGCAGCGCCGCAGCGCGCGCCACAGCGCGGTATGCGTGATGTGGAGGACTTCTGATGCAGTTTGAAGACCTCACCATCGCTCACATCAAGGACCGCACCGAAGAAGTGGGCGACTGCTGGATCTGGCAGCAGGGAAGCACGAATGGCTATCCGCAAATGAAGGTTCAAGGCCGATGCTGCAAGCTGGTGCGTCGCATGGTCGTGGAGCTCGATGGCCGACCAGCACAGCCGCGGCAACCTGTAGTTGTCACCTGTGGAGAGGCTAGGTGTGTCAATCCGGCGCACTTGAAAGCGACCAGCATCAGCGATGCAGGGAAGCGTGCGGCAGAACGCGGTGCATGGAAGGGCAAGGCCCGCGCCGCAAAGATTGCCCGTACCCGCCGCGCCAATGTCAACAAGAAGCTGGACATGGACAAGGCGCGCGAAATACGCATGAGCACGATTCTGGGCATGGACCCTGGCGCCAATACCGGCGTGGCCACCTTCATTGGCGGCAAGCTGGCGACCCTGGCCACCATCGCCCCCAACGAGATCGAGCGCGTACTGCGCGAGGTGATGCCAGCCCGCGTGGTGTTCGAGGACTCGCGCCTGCAATCCCACACCTGGACGCGAGGCAAGAGCGGGGCGGCCAGCGCCAAGATGGCCCGCAACGTGGGGCAGGTGGATGCCTGGTGCTTCCTCATCACTGCTGTCTGTGGTGAGCTGGGCATTGCGGCCCACGGCGTGAGCCCGGCAGGGAAGGGGGCCAAGGTCAACGCCGAGCGCTTCGCCGCTCTGACCGGCTGGACGGGTGCAAGCAACGAGCACACCCGCGACGCCGCCATGGTGGCATGGCCGTACCGGGGGGCAAAGTGAAAGCCATGCTCATCAAGTCCCCCAATGGCCTAGTCGGAAGCACTCCAGCCGATCAGGATGCATGGGCCAAGTTCAAGCGCCGTTTGGAAACCATGAAGCCCGGCACCTGGCTCCGGATGGAGTGGAGTCGACCGCGCAATGGCGCTCACCACCGCAAGATGTTCGCCCTGCTGCAGCTGGTGGCCGAGAACAGCGAAACCTACAACACGCCCGAGAAGGCGCTGGTGGCCGTGAAGTTGGCTGCAGGCTACTTTGACCCAGTTCCAGACCCGCGCACGGGCGAAATCGTGCCGGTGCTGCACAGCGTCAGCTACGACGCCATGGATCAGGACGCTTTCGAGGTGTTCTACAGCGCTGCGTTGGACGGCGTGCTGCAGGTCATCCTTCCGACGATTCCGCGTGAAATGGCCGACCACCTGATGGAGATGATCGTGGAGGGTTGGGCGTGAAAAGAACCGGCTTCCGTCCCCGAGCACCCCGCCGTGAGCAACGCGACCCAGACCGCCTGCGCGCCATGCCCACCGTCACCCCCGGCGCCTTCCGCGCGCCGCAGCCGGTGGTGGATGCGCCCGCCTCAGCGCCAAAGGACACGCCCATCCGCAGCCAGGCATACCTCCGCCTGGTGGCCCAACTCCCCTGCAAGCACTGCGGAATCTGTGGTCACAGCCAGGCTGCACATGCCAACACGGGCAAGGGAATGGGCACGAAGGCCTGCGATCTGCAGACCTTCCCCCTGTGCGCAGACCGCCCCGGCCAGCGTGGATGCCACAGTTTTTTTGATCAAGGCGCGCTGTTTGGCAAGGAAGCACGCCGCCTGATTGAGCCTGCGTGGGTAGCGGACACCCAGCGCCGCATCAGAGCCATGGGAGTGTGGCCGCCCGGCTTGCGCTACCCGGACCCGTAGAAAAAGAAAAGCCCGCACAAGGCGGGCCCTCCAGATTCTTGCGAACCGAGCACTCGCATTCTACCTGGAGGACCGACACCATGACTACACCTGACATTGCGGCCGATGCAGGAAGCGAAAAAAAGGACCGCTTTGCGAACAGAAATCTGATCTGGGCCACGATTCTGGAGTTGCGCAACTCCGACCGTCGGATTAACCGCCGCGCCCTGGCAGAACTAACGGGCCTGAAGCCGGGCATCGTGGATGATCACGTCGAGCGATGGATAGAAAAAGACCAGCTGCGCCGCGCCGGAATGGGCGAGCTGGAAGTGATTGAGCAGTTCCCCGCATCACGCCCAGTGAGCGTGACTGGCCTGCGCAGTGGCCTGGTGAAGCTGGAGATCGGCTCTGATCTTTTGGAGCTGACGCCGACCGAGGCAAGGGACGTAGCCCGGTGGTTCGCTGGGTTCCTGCATGAACTGGCCCAGACGGATTCCGCAAACAAGGCCGTGGTGCTCTGCCACGAGCTGGCTAAGGAACTCAAGGAGGCGCGCCGGGAGATCAAGGCGCTGCGTGTGCATGCCGGGGTGGATGACGCGCAAACCAAGCAGATGGCACTGCTTGAGTGATTACCCCCCACTCCGGTTCGACGCCAGGACTGGCACCAGGAACACTCCGGGGTATGGCATCCAAACCAGCGGCCCACACGCCCGCACCCCAAGCCACAAAGCCTGCTGCGCCCAAAAAGCCCGCAGGCTCTGCTGCGCCCGTCAAGCGCAGGACGGACTGGGAGGCTGTAGAGCGGGACTACCGCACGGGGAAGTTCACGCTGCGGGAACTGGAAGCCAAGCATGGGGCCAACAACGCCACGATCTCCAGGCGCGCAGCAAAGGGCGGATGGACGCAAGACCTGTCCAACGCTATCAAGCAGGCAACCAATGCCAAACTGGTTGAGTCGATCGTTGCAGCAGAGTGCAGCAGCGCGCAGCAAAACGCAGCAGAGACAGTTCTTGCTGCGGCAGAGGTCAATACCCGCGTCATCCTGGCCCACCGCACAGGGCTGAATCGTCTCACCGAGATCAAGGGAAAGCTGCTCGCACAGATAGAGCAGGCCGCCGAGAACATGGCGGACTTGGCCGAAGTGATTGAGATGGTCCGAAAGCCGGACGAGAACGGCATCGACCGCGCCAATGATGCACTGAGGAAGGCCATGGGGCGCTCAGCCCTTGTGGATGACCTCAAGAAGCTGGCCGATGTGGACGAGAAGGTGCGCAAGGGTGAGCGCGAGGCGTTCGGGTTGGATGATGGCGGCGAGTCCGACGACGAGGCCAAGGCCAGCCGCATGACCGACGCAGAGCGCGCCGTGCGCCTGTTCAATCTCATGAACGGGGACGGTGCTGCATGACGACGCCTACCGTATCTGAGCTGATGGGGAAGATACAGGCCATGACGACCGAGGCGAAGGCGCTCATGGACACCCTGCTGCTAGCTGGCGATGCCAAGAAGTGGGTTCCACAGCCCGGCCCCCAGCAGTCCGCCTACCACTCCAAGGCCGACATTGTGTTTTATGGCGGCGCGGCCGGGGGAGGAAAGACCGACCTATTGATGGGCTTGGCGCTGACTACCCAAGAGCACAGCATTATTTTCCGGCGCGAGGCAGTGCAGCTGACCGGCATCGAAGAACGGATGACCAAGATCCTTGGCCACCGCAAGGGATACAACTCGCAGACTGGCGTATGGCGCCTGCCTGGCAATCGCGTGCTGGAGCTTGGCAGCGTCAAAGAGCCGGGTGACTGGGTGAAGTACCAGGGGCGCCCGCACGACGCGAAGCTGTTTGACGAAATCTGCCACTTCACAGAGCTGCAATTCCGCACCCTGATCGGCTGGCTGCGCACGGATCGCCCTGAAATCCGGCAGCGCGTAGTGTGCGCTGGCAACCCGCCAACAACGGCTGAAGGGGAGTGGGTCAAACGTTTCTGGGCCGCCTGGCTTGACCCACAGCACCCCAACCGCGCCAAGCCGGGCGAACTGCGCTGGTACGTTACGGACGAGAAGGGCGAAGACATGGAAGTGCCCGGCCCGGAAATGGTCTTGGTCGGCACAGAGCTGATGAAGCCCAAGAGCCGCACCTTCATCCCTTCCAGCGTGGATGACAACCTATTTCTGGCCAGCACGGGCTACAAAGGCACGCTGCAATCACTGCCAGAGCCATTGCGCTCGCAAATGCTGCGGGGCGATTTCAGCGCTGGCGCCGCTGATCCCGCCTGGCAATTGATCCCTACTGAATGGGTCAAGGCCGCCCAAGCCCGATGGCAACCGCGCCAGGACAAGGGACCAATGACAGTCTTGGGACTGGACCCGGCCCGTGGTGGAACAGACAAGACCAGTGTCGCCCGCCGGCATGACTGCTGGTTTGATGTGCTGATTTCCGAGCCTGGCATTGTGACCAAGGACGGCCCAACCACGGCCGCATTCACCGCGCCGCTAGTGCGCAATGGTGCGCCTATCGCCGTGGACGCCATCGGCATTGGATCGAGCGCGCTTGATTTCATCCAAGGGCTGGGACTGCTGGTGTATGCCGTTGTAGGCAGCGAGCGCAGCGACCACATGGACAAGGCAGGAACGATGCGCTTTCGCAACCGCCGCGCAGAAATGTACTGGCGCCTGCGCGAGGCGCTGGACCCCACAGCAGAACAACCTATCGCACTTCCGCCCGACCAGGAGTTGCTGGGCGACCTGACTGCCGTCCGATACAAGGTGGTGACGATGGGGCAGGGCGCAGCCATCCAGATCCGTGACAAGGACGAGATACGCGAGGCGCTGGGGCGCAGCCCAGACAAGGGCGACTCCGTGGCCATGACCTTTTGCGAGGGCATACCACTGCTGGACAAAGGCAAGCGCAAGACTAGCTGGCGCGACCGCCTGGGCATCCACTCACAAACCGCAGGATCGGCCCAGGCCGCATAAGACATGGCGACCTTCAAGAACATCAACCAGGCCGTAACTCCGGGCCATGCCACCGGCGAGAGCCTCGACAACTCCCAGGCCATTGAGAACTGGCACCGCTACCTCTATGCCAAGTGGCGCGGCCACCTCGAATACACAGAAATCGCCCGCCGCAACGAGAACATGTACTTGGGCGGCGGCAAGCAGTGGCTGGAAGAGGACAAGAGCATCCTGCGCAACCAGGGCCGGCCGTTCTACGAGTTCAACCAGATCAAGCCGTCGATCAATACGGCACTGGGCTACCAGATCCACAACCGCATGGA
Organism: Acidovorax delafieldii 2AN; assembly: GCF_000175235.1. Taxonomy (GTDB): domain Bacteria; phylum Pseudomonadota; class Gammaproteobacteria; order Burkholderiales; family Burkholderiaceae_C; genus Acidovorax; species Acidovorax delafieldii_B. The sequence continues at coordinate 14,897 of NZ_ACQT01000014.1, forward strand.
CGTTGCCTTTCGCCCGCGCGGCGAGAAGGGCGATGGCAATGTGGCCACGATCCTGAACAAGCTGGTCAAGCAGGTCCTGGACAGCACGCAGTTCCAGTGGCACGAAACCCAGATGTTCGGTGATGGACTGATCGAGCAGCGCGGGTACTACGACCTGCGCATGAACTTCGACAAGAACATCAAGGGCGAGATCGACCTGGCTACCTTGGACCCGCGCGATGTTATCCCCGACCCGGACGCCAAGAGCTACGACCCGGACAAGTGGGCCGATGTGATGGTGACCCGCTGGCTTACGCTGGACGAGATCGAGTCGCTATACGGGCGCAATGCGCGTGACCTTGCCGAGAAGTCGGGCGACGAATCCAGCGACTGGGGGTTCCAGGACGGAGAAACAGAGCGTTCGAAGTTCGGCGGCATCCGCTTCCCAGGCCAGTACGACGCCTTTGGCGCCCACGATGACGGGCTCAAGCGCTTTCGCGTCATCGACCGCCAGCGCTTTGTGTTCGAGATGACCGACTGCCTGGTGTTCCCCGAAGCTGGGAACATCGTGGTGATGGACACGCTGTCGCAGGAGTCGATTGACACGGCCTTGAAGGATGGCGCCGTCAAGGCCCGCCGCATGCACCGGCGCGTGCGCTGGGTGGTGGCGACCTACAGCACCACGCTGTTCGACCAGTACAGCCCTTACGACCACTTCACCGTCATCCCGTACTTTGCATACTTCCGCCGCGGCGAGACACGCGGCATGGTGGACGACGCTATCGGCCCGCAGGAGGTGCTGAACAAGGCGGTAAGTCAAGAGGTCCACATCATCAACACCACGGCCAACTCAGGCTGGACGGTGGAGGAAAACTCGCTCACAAACATGAGCACCGAGGAACTCAACGATGTGGGTGCAAAGACCGGCCTGATCGTGGAATACAAGAAGGGCAGTCAGCGCCCCGAGAAGATCCAGCCCAACCAAGTCCCGCCCGGCATCGACAAGCTGATCGCCATGTCCACCAAGGCGCTCAAGGACGTGACGGTGCCCGACGCCATGCGGGGCCAGGAGGGCAATGCAGTCTCGGGCATCGCCAAGCAGGCCGACCAGTTCGCCAGCCAGCAGCAGCTGGCCGTGCCACTGGACAACCTGACTTACACGCGCAACCTGCTGGCCAAGCGCCTGCTCAAGCTGATCCAGCGCTATTACGACAGCTATCGAATGTTCCGCATCACCGAGACCGACCCGGTGACCGGCAAGCCGATCGATTCCGTGCTGGAAATCAACAAGTTCGACCCGTCCACAGGCGCCTACGTCAATGACGTGACCGTAGGGGACTATGACGTGGTGATTACCGAGCAGCCGATGCAGGTGACGTTCGAGAACAGCCAGTTCCAGCAGGCGCTGGAGATGCGTGAGAAGGGCGTGGCCATCCCGGATGCGACGGTGATCCGCTATTCCAACCTGGCCGACAAGCACCAGATCATGGACCAGCTCGCCGGTCAGCAGCAGCCGCAAGACCCTAAGGCAAAGGCAGGTGCTGAACTCATGGCCGCCCAGGCAGAGAAGGTACGCGCGGAGACCGTCGAAGTGCGAGGCCGCACGATGTACAGCGCCATGCAGAGCGCCCAGGTCGTCGTCGCAGCACCGCAGACCACTGCAGTCGCAGACCAGATGCTGGGCTCGCAGGGGTTCGAAGACCAGGACGCAGGGCCCGCAGTCGCGGCGCTTGCCGGAGGTGTGCCGGCCGATGCTGCACCGCCCGGGCTAATTCCTGAGAACACAGACCCACTCACGCCAGCAAGCCCTGCAATTGGGTTCGCTGACGGCATCGAAACGCCAGAAGCCGATGGCATGCAACCTGGGGTTGGCCAATGAATATCTACATCGACACCGAGTTCAACGACTTCGGCGGGGAAATGATTTCCCTGGGCATGGTGGATGAAACCGGGCGCGATTTCTACGCTGTCCTGAACTGCCAAGACCCTTCGCCATGGGTGGCAGCCAACGTGATTCCCGTGCTTGGGCAGCCTTACGCCTCTCTGCGAATGCTGCAGCAGCGCTTGCAGGCCTGGCTCTCCGCATATCGGACGGTCCACATCGTGGCCGACTGGCCGGAGGACATCGCACATTTCTGCCGAGCCCTGATTACTGGCCCAGGCATGCGTCTGGACACCCCACCGCTGACGCTCGAAGTGCGTCGAGACCTGAACAGCGAGGCATCGGCCATCCCTCACAACGCGCTGGAAGACGCCCGGGCGATCTGGAGCTCGGCACAAAAGACCACCACTGAAGAAGGAAGACCATGACCACCTATTGCGGATCCCGAAGAGTTATTGGCCACGGCGAGGCTGACATTTGCGGCGAAATGGGGCCGGGCGGCGTGCATCAGTGCTACGCCTGTCAGTTGAAGGACCACAAGGCCGAGGAAGTCGCAGGCGCTGCCAACTCTGCCCAGGACGCTCTGGTGAAAGCCATCGCCCGCGTGGCGCATGAAACCGTGGCCGCACACAACTCAGCCTACGGCGACTACACCACGCCGCCGTGGGAGCGACTGGCCGACAAGGACAAGGACCACACCTGCGCCAAGGTGGCGGCGTTCCTCAACAACCCTGAGTTGCACGCAACCGCACACCACGGCACCTCCGTGGCCTTGCTGACCGCCAGCCAGCGCGCGGCAGCCTACGTTTTCCACGGCGTGGTGCATGCCATCGCCCGCGAGCAGAGCCGCGACTGACCTTCATTAATTGACCAACCACTGGAGAGCAACACCATGAACATCCGAGAACTCAAGCGCCGCCTGCAGCCTTACAGCGGTTTCATGAAGTCAGCCGAGGACGACGGCTCCGACCTGGGCGGCGAGGTCATTCAGGTGACCAATACCGGAGACGCCGACCCAGGCGATGACCAGGAAGACCGTGGTGACACCTTCACCCCGGCGGCCGATGCGGACGGCGCCGATGCTGGTGGTGGGACAGACGCTGCCGGAGCTGGAGCTGGAACTTCAAGCGGCGCGGGCGATGCGGATGGCGCTGATGCCAAGCCCGACGCCACGAAGCCATCCGCACGCATCCCAAAGGCCCGCTTCGATGAAGTGAACGACCAGCGCAAGACGGCACTGCGCGAAGCCGAGGAGGCCCGCCAGCATGCCGCCGATCTGGCGCGCGAGCTGCAGGCCCTGCGCCAGCCAGCGACTGCAGCAGCCACAGTTCCGGCTGTAGCAGGCTTCGATGCCGACGCCAAGGAGGTCGAATACACCGAGGCGCTGATGGAAGGCGACACCGCCAAGGCCACCGCCATCCGGCGCGAGATCAATGCCCAGCTGCGCCAGCAGGCTGTGAAGGAGGCACGGGAAAGCATAGAGCGCAACATGTCGCAGCGACAGCAGGAAAGCGCCTTGCAGGCCGAATCTGTGGCCTCCGTGGAAGCCTATCCATACCTTGGCACCGAAGAAGGCGCCGAGGCGCTGGAGTTGATCCTGGCCAGCCGTGATGCGCGTATTGCTAAGGGTGTTCACCCTGCAACGGCTCTGCGCCAAGCTGTAGCAGCCATTGCTCCGCGCTTTGCCCCCCCCTCGGGTATTGCTCACGAAACACCAAAAACCGATGCTCGTACCAGCAACGCAATGGCGCGTGGCGCTGCGGATTCCAACCTGCAGCCGCCCGCAGTCCAGGCCGGTATCGGCAGTCGGGCCACGGCCGGACGGGTCAATGTCGAGACGCTCAATGATGAGCAGTTCGACAACCTGTCCCAGGAAGAAAAGAAGCGTTTGCGCGGCGACTGAAGATCGCCACAGGGGACGGCGGGGACTCACCCTCCCGCCAGTCCCCGGTTAATCCGGGTGCATTCGTCCAGATCAGACGGTAAAGGATCGGCGCCTTGGCTGCCTCAAGTCATGTCTCCGCTATTGGCTGCGTAACGCCTGAGTTTCGTAACCCAATTCAGGAGAATGGCAATGGCCTTTACCAATTTCGCGGCCCTCACGCCGCAGCAAAAGATCGTCTGGTCCCGTGATGTCTGGGCCGCTGCGCGCGACCAGATGTTCATCAAGAAATTCATCGGCTCTGGTGAGAACGCTGTCATCCAGCGCATCACCGAGTTGACCAAAACAGAGCGCGGCGAGCAGGTGCTGATGCAACTGGTGGCCGATCTGACCGGCGACGGCGTGATCGGTGACAACGAGCGCGAAGGCAATGAGGAAGCGCTGCAGTCCTACAGCCAGATCATCAACATTGACCTGCTGACCCACTCGGTGCGCAACAAGGGCAAGTTGGCCGACCAGAAAACGGTCATCAACTTCCGCGAAATGGGCCGCGACCGCCTGGCTTACTGGCTCGCCAACCGCGTGGACCAGCTGGCCCTGTTGACCCTCTCGGGCATCAGCTTCAGCTTCAACAACGATGGCTCTGCGCGTGCGGCCAGCCCATTCCCCAACCTTGCCTTTGCAGCGGACGTTACGGCGCCCAGCTCCAAGCGTGCAATGATGTGGAACGGCACAAATCTGGTGCCTTCGGTGACGGGCAACATCACCACCGCCTTCATCCCAAGCTACAAAATGATCGTGGATGCGGTGGCCTACGCCAAGACCCACTACGTCAAGCCGCTGATGGCCGGGGGCAAGGAGTACTACGTCATGTTCGTGCAGCCGGGCACACTGGCCGCACTGAAGAAGGACGCCGACTACCAGCGAGCCGTGACCAACCTGGCCCTCAAGTCGGGTGAGGACAGCCCGTTCTTCACCGGTGGCACTGTGACCATTGACGGCGTGGTGATCCATGAGCACCGCCTGGTGTACAGCACCAACGGCCTGGCTTCTGGCTCCAAGTGGGGTGCCGCCGGCGCTGTCAATGGCTCGCGCTCCCTGCTGTGCGGCGCACAGGCGCTGGGCATGGCTGACATCGGCGTCCCCGAATGGAACGAGAAGCTGTTCCAGTACGGCAGCCAGCAGGGCATCAACGTGGACAAGATGCTGGGCCTGGTCAAGCCAAAGTTCTATTCGATCTACGACAAGTCGGTCGAAGACTTCGGCGTGCTGACCATCGACCACTTCCTGCAATAAGCAGCCCCGTGAGGCGGGGCTCGCCGCCCCGTCTCCTTGATCCACCTCATTCTTCAAGGAGCCTCCATCATGGCCATCGTCAAACAATCCGCTCGCCAGCACGTCGAGTCGGCCCTTCTCACCATCGCCTTTGGCGACCCAGCCCTGTACGGCACTGCCGAGAACGCCATTGAACTGCCGCCCGGCGCCGAAGTCGTCGGCGGCGAAATCGTCGTGGACACGGCTTTCAACAGCACGACCAACACCCTGACGCTGGGCGATGTCACCACGGCAGCCCGCTATGCCAATGCGGTGGACCTCAAGACCGCCGCCCGCACGGCACTGACCCTCACCGGCTTTCTGACCACCACCACCGAGCGCTTCATCCAGGCCAATCTGGCCTATACCGGCGCTGCCCCTACCGCTGGCTCTGTGCGTATTCGCGTGGACTACGTGGTAGCAGGCCGCGCCCTCATGGCGTGGGGCACGGGCCGCTAACCGCTTTCTCAGTGGTGGGCCCTTCGTGGCCCTTTTATCCCGGAGGTTTCACCGCCTCCGGGTTTTTTGAACCAGAAAAAAAGGCAGCACCATGATTTTCCGCTCCCCGAATGCCGAAGACCTGAACATCGCACTGACCAGTGGCCACACCTGTGTCATCACCCCCGCAGGCAACGATGTGCCGGCCATCTTCCACCGCGAAGCCATCGCCCGCGGCGCATTGCCAGGCGGCATTGCCGTCGAGGAACCCAGCTCCGAGCCCGTGTTCAACCGGCACCAGGCCATTGTCGATGCGCTCAACCAGATGCTGGATGGCGGCGATGAAAACGACTTCACCAACCATGGCAAGCCCGACCTGCGCAAGCTCAATGGCCGCCTGGGTTTCCAGATCGCCCGCGAAGAAGCCGACGCGGTATGGTCTGAATTGACGGCAGCAAAATAATGAACGTCGCTGACTTCATCGCCACGTTCCGCCGAGAAATGGCGGATGCATCAACGCCCTACATGTGGAGCGACGAGGACATTGCCGCGTATCTGGACGAGGCGGTGAAGGAAGCATGCGAGCGTGCTCGCCTGATCGAGGACAGCACCACGCCGGCCGTGACAACCTTGGCTGTGCTGGCGGGGCAGTACAGCTACACCCTGCATCCATCCGTCATCGACCTCAAGCGCGTGACCTACAAAGGCAAGGCACTAACACTCTCCAGCGTCGAGGCCGAGGATCAGAACGAAATGACCTGGGAGAACCGCACCGGAGCCGAGCCGCTGCGCTATATCTACAACGGCATGGGGACATTGCGCTTGGTTCCCATCCCAACGCAGCCATTGACTGTGCAGCTGACGGTATATCGGCAGCCACTGAAAACGCTGACGGCAGACATCGATACGGCCATCCCAGAGATCCCGGCAGTCTTTCACCCGCGCCTGAAAGCATGGATTTACCGCTGCGCCTATCTCAAGCAGGACGCAGACACATTCGACAAAAGCAAGTCGGAGGAGTTTGAGGCGCAGTTCGAGCGCGCATTCGGAACCCGCCTTGACGCCAACATGGCCCGCAAGCGCCGAGACCGTGCGCTGCCAGTGGTGCGCAGCAATTGGTAGAACCCCCCCGGTCTGGGTTGAGCCATCAGCCTGCCCGCTGAATCATCGGCGGCATGGCCACCAAACCCCAAGCAATCGGCCCATTCCCATTGGGGATGGACACCCGAGTCCCAGATTTCAGCCTGACACTTGGGCAAGGTGCTGGTCACCTGCTGCGCGACGCGCTGAATGTGGACGTGACCGAGCAGGGGACGATCAAGACGCGGCCTGGCTACACGCTTGCGCAAACTGGGACAGATTGCCACTCCATGTGGGCCCCCGTTGGTGGGGCCTATGCGCTGTACTGCGACGACGGCGTGATCTGCCGGCTGGATGTATCCGGTGATGGTGCCGTGACGCGGACGACCATCGAGCCCGGCTACGGAAGCGCGACACCGGTGCGCTACGCCCAGGTGAACGAGGCTGTCTATTTCACTGACGGCCTGCGCGTCGGCTCCTACCACCCATCCATCGGACCGACACCCATCTGGGCAGCGGCCATGCTGACGACGGTTGGCGACCAGCAGCTTTCTCCCATGCCGGCTGGCCAGCACATCGCTTACCACTTCGGCCGCCTGCTTGTAGCTGTCGGCTCTGCGCTGATTTACAGCGAGCCTTTCACGCCCCACCTGCGCGACGAAGCCAAGGGCTTTGAGCTTTTCCCGGAAGCGATCACCTGCCTCGTCGCGGTGGAGGCCGGCGTTTTTGTGGTGGCCGGAAATACCTTTTTCATCGCGGGCGGGTTTCCAGCCCAGACAGTGCGCGCGGTCCTCGATTACGGCGCTCCCGACCAGCAGGCAGGCAACCGCCCGGACGGCGGGGCGCACTGGATGAGCGAGCGTGGGATTGTCTCTGTCTCCAAAGACGGCGAGATCGCCAACCTCCAAGAAAAGCGGGTGGCGCTCGACGCCTCTGGTGCCGCTTCCACCTTGTACCGACGTGCGGGCGGCATGGAAACCATCGTCGCGGCCCTCTCCGATCCCAGCAGCACAAGCGCGGGCGTTGGCTCTTACGCCCAGGCGCGCATCGTCAAAAAAGGAACCTGAGTATGTCCTCCACCATCCGGCCCGGATTCATCTATGACCTGGCCATCCGCTCCAAGGCCGACGGCCGCATCCTGCACATCGAGCGTGGCACGCCCAACCGCGTCCCGGTCGAGGGGCTCAACGACATGGCGAACTGCTACCTCAAGGGCAGCGCCGCGCCGGCAGCTTTCTACATTGGCCTGTGGACGGGATCGCACATCCCCAACGGCGACGAGACGGCGGCAAACCTGGCCTCCATGGTGTCCGAAGCAACCGCCTACCTGCAGACAGGGCGCCTTCCTCTGGTGCTCGGCACCGTGGCCAACGGCGCTGTCTCCAACGCCGCTTCTCTGGCGCGCTTCGACATGCAGGGCACGGCAACGATCAATGGCGCATTCCTCAGCACCGTGCAAGCCAAGGGCGCAGACACGGGCAAGTTGGCCTCTGTCGTGCGCTTCGCAAATCCACGCACCGTGGACGACACGGTGTACCTCGAAATTCTCACAGGTTTTCAGTTCGTCTCTCTCTAAGGAGCATTCACCATGGCACTACTTGCATCCACTGGACTGCGCAATAAGGTTCTGGACACAGCATCGGTCAAGAGCATTCTTGCCGGCGGGTTCATCCACGTCTATTCGTCCACAGTCGCCGACATTCCCGCCACGGCAGACGCGGCCATCGACCCGGCAAAGCACACCAAGCTGCTCACAGTGTACGGCGACGGCTTCTCGGCGGGCCTGAACCTCGGCACGGCCTCGGGCCGCGCCATCGGAAAGGCAGCCGGCGAAACCTGGTCCGGTCCTGTGCTGGCCACCGGCAACGCCGTGTTCTTCCGCTACGTGGCCGCGGGCGACACCGGTGCGCTCTCGACCACGGAGGCGCGCTACCAGGGCCGCTGCGGTACGTCTGGTGCGGAGCTGAACCTAAGTTCGTTGGCCCTGACCGCTGGCAACACCCAGGCTGTGAACTTCGCTTCCATCAGCCTGCCGGGGTAATCCAATGTCCATCGTGGTTGCGCCCGGCGGTGCCTACTTCTGGCTGCATTCCACGGCTGGAGACAATGCCCGTGGGCAGTCGATCTCCCACAGCGATGCTGTCGCCTCCGTGGCGGCGGTTGGCTCAAGGGATGTCGCGGACCTCGCCGTCCCCGCAGGCATAGGCACACCGGCGCTCCTTCCTGGGCATCCGAAGAATGACAGTTTCAGCGGTGGCGCATCCAGCATCACCGTTGGGATGACCTATGACAACGGCATCTGGGGCGATGGGACGCCTCCGTGGCTGGCCAGCGAATTCATCGTGGAGCTTCAAGGTGCAGCGGCACCAGACTTTGTGGTGCTCCCGACTGGATCTCCAGCGCTGCCTTTTTCTGTCCATCACTATGTCAGTGCGGACGGAGGGCAGAGCATCACCCTCAGATCTTCGGTGGCTGGCCTCTTGACGGGCCTTGAGCGAATCAAAATCTGGCGCGCAACCCTGGTGCCAGGAACGCCACCAGCCCCATTCTGGACCAGCTTCATCGGTTCCCACGAGGCCGTCTGATGCTCATCAACGATGACACCCAGGGCCAGTCGGGAGCGAAGGAGCGCGACCAGCTCGACGCCATGCTGGCCGTTGGCAACGAGTTCATGACTTACTCGGACGAGACGAGCACGATCCAGCGCTCGGGCGAGTTCGTGCGCATCACCATGGACAGCGCTGCGGAAACCAAGCCGCGCTTCCTGCTGCTGCACGAGACATCGGACGTGTACCGGGTGGACGGCGACACGATGACGATCCTGGACGACGGCGAGTTCTACGGCCTGCCAGCGACCGCTAAACTTCGCCAGCGCACGCGGCTCATGCTTTCCAATGCGGACCAGGACACCGGCGCCGACACCGAGTTCAGGCCCCTGCGCAGCGCGCTGGACTTGGTACGCATGCCGCGCTACACGCAGTTCCACACGCCTCCGTTCGCGCGCCGGCTGTACGGGGTGCACGACTCCAACTACACGGCCATCGCCGGGAAGCGGCGCCTGTTCCCGCAGCCAGACGGCAAAACGCTGGTGGTGCGTGACGTGGTGGAGCGGGGAGGGCGCTACTACTACGGCCAGGGCAAGGCTTCGGCTAACCGAGTGCGAGCGCCCCGCGTCTCGCGCATCGAGGTCATCGAGCTGGACGAGCGCGGAAAGCTGGGCAAAGTGCCCGTGTTTTCCTTCCCGGTGCATAGCGGCCTCGGCGTGGACGCGACGGGCAAGACGCTGCAGGCCGGTCCTTTCGCCTCTGATGCGAGCCTGCCCGTGGCGGACGACCTCTATGTGTACGGGGCTGCGGCTGGCGCCCTGTGGGGCGACGCGCTGAGCCTCACCGAATCGAACGCGACCCCGCTGGGTGGCGACGCGGGCGACACGTTCGCCTTCTGCGAGCCCGCGGTGGCTCCAAAGCCCGGGGCGGGCGCAGGAACCTACGTGTCCATGATCGCGGTGTATGCGGGCGACGATGACGTGCATGACCCGCAGAGTTCTGGGCCCTACCGCCTGACGTGCAAGCGCACGACGCCCGCAGGCGATACGGTAACCAGCAAGATCACTTTCCAGCCCCTCGCGGCGTACCCCAACCACTACCTGGCTGCGCGCGGTATCACGCTGCTGCGCACCAGCCCGACGAATGCGTTGCTGCGCGTGATCGTGCATGTGATGCAGTCCGGCGTGCCAGGAAGCCTGTCGTCACTGGCCGGCGACGTGCTTTTCTTTTGGACGCAGGACAACGGCGCCACATGGACCTACCAGCCCGTGGTAGCCGGGTTCCCGGTGCACACCTACGGCGCGCTGCTCGTGCGCGACGCCACCTCGGTGCTGGTGCTGGGTTCGCCCAGCTCCTACCCAGCCACGGTGCCGGTGTGGCAGATCACGCCGGCAGGGTTCAGCGCGGTCACCACCATCCCATACGCCACTTTCGCGGACGGCCTGATGGACCCAGTGTCGGGTGTTCGCGTGCCGTATCTGGCGTTCGGCTTCGGCGGTGCGGTGTACCGCAAAACGCCGGAAGGAACCAAAAAGCGGCTGTGGATGCAGTTCGACCCGCAGTGGATCTACAAGGACGGCCTGAGCTACGTGCTGGACTACCCCGGATCGCGCCCGATCATTCTGGTGTCGGACGACAACGGTGCTACCTGGGCGCGGCGCCTGCTTCCCACGAAATGGGCATTTTTGGCCGGATTCGTGGTGAGCGTGGACAGCTCCACGCTGGCGGTCCCCATCTATGCGGCCCGCAAGGAGCATGGGAAGCCTGTGCGGGTGACGGTGTACCTGAGCCGCGACGGCGGGGAGACGTGGAAGCCGACCAGGGCGTCCGGCTCGATGCCGATGGAAACCTACGCTGACGGCGACATCCTGATCGGCGAGGACATCATCGGATCGACGCCATCGACGCAGCGCAAGAGCCAGGACGTGGCCAACTGCTGGCTTGAATACAACCGCGGAGAGCTGCACCCCATGCAGGTTCTGCGCGACTCCAAGGGAAATTTCGCGCGCTCCAACCCCGCCCGCCCGTGGATGGTGGACACCACCGTGAAGGAGCCGACCTATGGCTAACACGCTCATCAAGGATATTTTCACGGCGGCTCCCGCTGGCGCGTCAGGCGGCGGCTCTGGCGGCGGGAGCGGTGGAGGATCGACCGGCATCCCCGGCGCAGAAGCCGGCGGCGCGTTCCCGCCGGAAGGCTCCGTGTGCCACGGCTCGATGCAGCTGGCCATCAGCGATCTTTTCAAGGGCTACCAGACCTCTGCGGTCCTGACCCAGGACGGCAAGCGCGTCATCCTGGCGATCGGTCCCTCTGGAGACGTGTGGCAGATCAATGGGGCGGCCTGTGTGAACGGGTATGTCGTCCTCGACTACACGAAGGTCCGCTCTGGCGGGCTAGCGGCTGGATAAGGAGGCCACCGTGCCCTGCGTTACATCGACCGTCACCGACTACACCACGACCCCGACCTCATACCGCCAGGTCACCACCTGCTGGCTGGACACCGGCGGTGGCAGCGACACATACCGCCCACCCACGGGCGGCGGAAGCCCAAGCAGCGGTGGCAGCTCAGGGATCAGCACGGGCCCGGGGCCTGGGTTCGAGTACGACCCAACGAATCCCACGGGGTCGGTGGTGGTGGCCGCACCGCCGCCACCAGACACACCAGCCGCGCCGGCGCCGACCGACGCCAGCATGAACTTCGGATGGAACAGTGGTGCGCACAGCGTAGAGACACTGCCGAGCGACTGGGTTGGGCGCATCGTCTTTGATGTCCCTGACGTGCAGGGCGCCCGCCCAGGTGGTGTGGCAATCGGACTCGCCCCAGTCTCCGCGCTACCGGTCTCTGGCCGCAATGGATACGCCCACCTGCGGTATGGGCTGGTGTTCACTGCCGACGAAGTGCGGGTGATCTCTGGCGGCGCCCAGGTCGATACGGTCCCTTACGTGGACATCTTGGGCGCCCGGATCGGTGGTTACACCGACGAAGTGGAATTTCTGATGTACGGATACCGCTTCGCGCTCAAGGTCAACAGCCTGTACCTCCACGCTGGTGCTTTCTCCATGCCTGGGTCGTATGCCCTGGACGCAACGCTTTTCACGGCGTTCGACGCGGTGGACAACCCCGCGTTCATCCCCGGAGCGTTCGGAGAGGACGGCGTTTTGAGTGGACTGATGTCGGGGTTCTCCATGGTGATGGACGCCTACACCGACTCCAGCCTGGTCCTGCCCATGCAGGGCTTTGCCGCGCAGTTCTCTGAACTGGCGACCTGCAACCTGTTCGGGGAAATGCGCGGGTTCCGCATGGATTCAGGGGTTGGGGAGGGCATCACGGGCACCATGGGGCCTTTCTCCATGGCCATGGCCGACACGGCGACCTACACGACCATGGTGGGCTCCTTCGGGCCGTTCGGCATGGTGGCGGGCATGAGCGAGCCCGACAGCGGCGTGGGCTACTCGGTGCTTTCGGCATCAATGCAGCGCTTTGGGATGTCGATGACGTTCGCGCCAACGGCCAGCCTGGAGGCCTCGATGCGCCCGTTCGAGATGCGCGCATCGTCCGAGTCATCGTATTCCGAGCTGCTGGCGCCGATGCAAGGTTTCCGGCTTCTGGCCTACGGCGGAGAAATGACGCCGCTGGTGCAGGTGATGGAAGTCGTGGGGGCCGGAGCCGACCTGGTGCAGTCCACCTACGTCACGCTGGCTGTCATCGAGCGCATCGACGGGACATCCACGGCGGTGCTGTCGCTCACCATGACCGCGGACGCCGTGGAGCGGATCAGCGCCGAGAGCGAAATCTCCGCGCTGCAGACCTATCTGGCCAGCACCATGGAGCAAGTCGGCGTGCTGGAGCGCGTGCGCGTGGCGGTCCTGCGCGATGCGGGCGGTGCGCCAGGGCCGGCTATCGACGACTCGGAAGCCTGGGTGGTGAACACCGCCTCCAGCGCCACGACCCGATACGGCAGCTATGGATTTAATAGCTTCGCAGCCTTTAGTGGAAAGCATTTCGGCGCAAAGCCAGACGGTGTGTACCTGCTTGAAGGCGCGACGGATGCGGGACAGGCCATCACCTCGGGCGTTTCGCTGGGCCAGCATGACTTTGGCACGCAGGCGCTCAAGCACATCAGCGCGGTGCACGTTGGTGTCTCGTCCCAGGGGTCCATGTTCCTCAAGGTGGGTGACGGGACTTCCAGCTACACCTACCGCGCCCGACGTGTGGACCCGCACATGAAGGTGCAGCGCTTTGACATCGGACGCGGTCTGCGGACCAACTATTTCACGTTTGAGCTGACCAACGAGAGCGACGCCTTCGAGCTTGACTCCGTGCGGTTTGAAGTGCTGGCCAGCCAGCGGAGGATCTGACATGGCGAACGGACGCGCACTCCCATCCGCATTGTTGTTCGACTGGCTCCTGGGCCGGGCATGGAACATGGCGCTCGTGAGCTACGCCAACGCGGAGCGGCTTGGCTCCAATGGGCTTGGCGGTAGTGGACCCCAGGAATCCGGCATAAGCATGGGTGGCGGCGCGCCGTCCATCGAGACATTCCTGACCAAGTACGCCGGCGACGAGCCTGCCGCCTTGGTAGTAGCCCACGACCGCATGCTGGAAGGGCAGATGAAGGAGGTGGCCGACAAATGGTCGGACGAGTTCCAGAAGATCATCACGCTGACGGCGGGTGTGGGGCCTGGGTTCACCGCGGCGGTTGACTGGCTGAACAAGGTAGCGAACGGCCAGGATGGCCTCGGGTATCTCGGGTACAACCACCGGGCGGCGCAGGCCGACTCGTTTGCCGCCCAGGTCGAGTCCGGCGTGAACCAGCGCGGCCTGCCCATGCCCCCAGGCGGCATTGCCGCATTGCGCGGTGTGGCGGCGCGCGAGGCCGTATTGCTGGTGGCCAGGGCCAAAGCCCAGATGCAGGCCGACAGGGTTGCCGAGCAGCACAAGCTGCGCATAGACGCCGTTGAGGCGCTCATCAAGGCGCGCAATGAGGCGCTGGACGCAACCATGGACTACGTGTTCACCCAGGTGCACCTCATGTTCGACGTGTTCGGTCGGAACAACGACTACCTGACCCGCCTGCAGCGCGAAGAACAGTCGATCAAGGCCCGCATGGACATCCGCTCTGCAGAGCTGGCGGGATGGGGCGAGCGCATCCAGACCACAGACGACTCCCGCGCAGCCGCCATCCAGAAGATCAAGTCGGTGACTGCTCGCTCCAACACAATTGACGAGATGACGGCCGAGTCGCACATCAAGCAGCTCCGGCGCTACTCATCGCGCGCCGCCGCGGCACTGAACAGCGCAGGGGTCAGCGTGAACTCCACGGCGCAGGAATCCAACACTATCGACGCGGGAGCATGAGCATGGACATCCCTTCGACTGGCATCGCAGCACAGGGCATCTCTGCGGCTATCGTCTATACGGCCATCGACCGCATCTCGGAGATGATCGGTGTGGCCGACGAGGCGATGCGCGGCAACATCGACAAGGAGATCAACGCCGTATTGCGCGGAATCCCTGGCAGGCCGGATGCCATGGACGCGAACTACGGCGGCGAGTTCTACGCAGCCAAGTCCGCGCTGGCCAAGGCGGACCTGGCTGGCAAAACGCCCGACATCGACCGCATGCCCCTGTTCCTCGACAACGCGGTGGGTTCCTTCTTTGAGGACTACCTCGCCAAGATGGACGCGCTTTTCCCGGGCCTGGGCGCGGCCGGGGCGGACGCCGATGCATTCGTGCGCGCCGCGCTGGCTTCCGCCGTGGGCGTTTCCTACAACGAGCAGGTGGACAGCACACCGGCAAACACGGCGTTTCTGCTGGCCCGCCGGCAGGCCTATGCCCAGGAGCGGCAGGTACTGGACGCTGCGGCATCCGCTGGGCACCGATTCGCCCATGGCCAAGCTCTGGAAGGCCTGGCCAGGATGCACGGTGGCAGTGTGGCCACATCAACTGAGGCCATCACCCGGGCGCATGCCGAGAGGCTCGCGCAGGAGCGCGCGGAGAAAATGCGCATGGCAACAGCATCGCTCGATGCCAGCATGCGCCGGGTCCGAAAGATCCATGAGCAGGTGGCAGAGTCGTTCAAGCTCAAGCTGCGCGCACGCGGCATGTGGATCAATGACCAGAACCAGGTGGTCGATGCCTCCAACAACATCACGGGGATGAACGAGCGGTTCTATGCCCAGACGGCCGAGCTGATGCGCCGCACAGCCACGCGCCGGTTCGGGCTGGATTTTGACGAGAGAGCGTCAAAAGACCGCGCGGAAGTCCTAGGAAAGCTCAAGCTGGCCAATGCGAGCGAGGTGGTTGACCTGTTCGGGAACATGGTCACCACGCTCATGAACCAGGTCAGCGCAAAGGCTGGATACAGCGGCACAGAACGGGATGGGACGGATTGGGACTCCATCATGGCATAGACCCCCCGTAGGGTTAGACCAAATGCGCGCGAACGGTGAGACTGACATAGATCGAATTTCGAAAGGCTACCCATGCACGGCTTCCAGCCCAATGCCGCGCGCCGAATGGCGCAATTGCCATCCCCTGAGCAGAAGCGCTATGCAGATGGTGGCACCGTCCCATACGGCGCACGCGGTCTGGCAGGACTGCGCGACCTTATCCCCAAGGTGCAGGCCATGGGCTATCCACAGGCCGCCCAAGCTCAGGCACCTGCCGCACCATCGGCTTCCGAACGCCTGCGGTCGATGATCCCCCAGGTGGAAGCCATGGGCTACAAGCAGCAGCCGCAGTACCTGGCGCGCGGCGGTGTGGTGCGCGGCCCAGGCACTGGGACCAGCGATTCCATCGAGACCGAGGCCGAGCCCGGCACGTTCATCATGCCGGCCGACAGCACCGAGACCATCGGTCCCGATGCGCTGGAGAAGCTGGGAACGGTTCCGGTGAAGTTGAGCAACGGAGAATTCGAGTTCCCGCCCGAACAGGTCATGGCCTTGGGTATGGCCGTGCTCAAGCTGCTCAAGGACACCACCCACGAGCCGGTGCACGGCGAGGACGGCGGCCAGACTGATGAGGAAATCGGGGAAGGCGCAGCCCATGAGAATGCAGAGGCCGCAGCGGGCGGCGTGGAGGACGACACGGAGGAAGAGGGCCTGTGCTTCCGGCCTGGCGCCCGTGAGCGTATGGCCCAGATGCCCATGGCGTTCGCCGATGGCGGTCTGGTGCAGAACGACATCACCCGCATTGGCAACAGCTACAGCGGGGGCAATGTCGGAGGCAACGTGACGATCAACGGGCAGGCTGGCGCAGGGACAGTCAGCTCTGTTCCTTGGACGAATCCTGCAGCAACGGCCCCTTCGGCTACGTCAGCGCCAGCGGCTACACCGACGGCGGCAATGTCGGCAATGTCTGCAACGACTCCAGCGCCTGCCCCAGCACCAGCGCCAGTGGCGCCCATGGGCTGGGCAGAACGCAATGCCCAGCGCAATACCCAGGTGACGGCCAGCTCCATCTTGGACAGCCCGGAGCGGCGCGCAGCCCAAGCTGCATTGGCAGCACCGGTGGGATTTCAGTCGGCTGAGCAGCGGCTGGGCTCCTACTCTGACCCGCGCAGCTCGCTGTATGACCCCAATCCCTATGCCGCAAACAATGCCGCGAAGCTGGCTGCGCCTGCGGGCTACCAGCCTCGGCGCTACGCCGACGGTGGCGTTGTTCAGGATGACTTGGCCAAGCGCCTCGAGCAGACACCCGTCGGTGGGCCTGTCGGTTGGACGGGAGGCGGGCGTTCGGCTGCATCGGCCCCGGTGGCTGCTGCGGCCGTTCCTGCAGCGGCGCCTGCGGAAGCACCAGCTCCGGCACCATCTCCTGCGCCAGCTCCATCCGGCGCCCTGAGCCGCGCCGCTTCCTTGGCAACGCCAGCACCAACTCCAGAGACAGCAACGCAGGCTTTGAGCACGCTGGCAACCCAGGGGTTCACCCATAGTGGCCAGAGCACGGGTGCTGCCGATGGTCTGGCGCGCCGTGGCGCCGCAGATGCCATGGCGCTCATGCCAAATGCGCCACCACCCGTCCAGGCACCGGTGATCCGCAACAGCACGAACGACTGGGCGGCACGCAAGGCTCTGGAGAACCTTGCCACTTCAGCATCCAGCATCACGAACGACCGGCGCTGGGGCGGAGAGGGCGCGAAGTCGCAAGATCGCCTCGCGCTCCAGCAGGCGCAGGCCACCGACGCGGCCCTGCAGATGGCGGCACCGCGGCTGGCCGAGTCCGCCATGCGTGAGCAGGGAGATACCCAGCGTGCAGGCCTGAGTCTCTCTGCCGCAGCAGCCAACGGGGCCGCCGATCGTATGGGAGCGATGGACCGCACGCTGATCACCGAGCGCGGGAACAACACGCGGGCTGGCATTTCGGCGCTCGCTGCAGTTGAAGCGGCTCGCACTAGGGCTGAATCTGCAGGTGGGAAACCACTTGCCGGGCCAGTGCTCAAACAACTTACGGAAGCGCGCGACAACGCTGTAACCATTGGGAACTTGAACAACACGTTCAAGCCGGAATTTGCCAATAAGGGGATTATGGGTGTCGGAGCCGATCTTTCGTTGATGGGCAAATCGGTTGTAGGAATCGACAAAGATGCCGTGGACTGGTGGAAGAACTATCGCAAGCAGGCGGAGCTGACCGAGCGCCACGCGCTTTTCGGTGCATCCTTAACCCCTGGCGAACAGGATTCATGGAGGTCCGCCGATATAGGCCCAGGCATGCACCCCGATGTAATCAAGAAGAACCTCGCAACCCGGGCCGCGCTGTCTTCGAAGATTTTCGGTAACACGCGGCAGGATCTAATCGACGCAGGGCATAGCGAAGAGCGGATTAATGCGATTGCTAACCGGGAGGCGGGCGCGTCAGCGGCTCCAGCAGTGGCCAACCCGCAGCCAGGAAAGCCCGCGGCGGCCGGGGCAAAGCAGCCAGCTAATCGTCCATCCTTGGATACCTTCTGGAGCAAGTAATGGCCACATTCGATTCTGATGCTGCACGCAAGGCTGGATATTCCGATGCAGAAATCAACGATCACATGGGACAGTCTTTGGGTTTTGATGTGGCTGGGGCGCGCAAGGCGGGCTACTCCGATGCTGACATTGCCGGGCAACTGCGGACGCCGCGTAAACCGGCGCCAGGCGTTTCCGAGAGTTTCGGCATGGGAGCGCTTCGTGGCGCCAAGGACGTGATTGACACTGGCGCCCAGCTCTTGGCCACAGGCTTCGACAAGATCGCAGGCACCAGCGAAGGCCAGCGTGTGGCAGACATGAATGCTGCCGGAAAGAAGGAATTCGACGCCCAGTACGGAAAGGACAACACGGCGGCCAGTCTGGGAAGGGTAGGGGGCCAGATAGTTGCCACATTGCCGGTGGGTGGCGCGCTGGGCGCCGGGGTGAAGGCTGCCGGTGTTGCGGGTATTCTTCCCAAGGCAGCAATCCCGCTGGGCGAGGCTATCGCAACAGGCGGAATGCGTAGCGGGCCACTTGCGGCAGACGCATCACTTGTGGCAAGGGCAGCTGACATGGGCGTAAGGATGGCAGGTGGTGCTATTGCTGGCGGCGCATCCGCTGCTCTTGTGGACCCAGACTCTGCGGCGCTTGGTGCTGGTATCGGCGCAGCACTACCGCCCTCCCTTGCCGCTGCTGGCAAGGTAGGACGTGTGGTGGGCTCTGCAGTCGCGCCATTCACGCAGGGAGGCAAGGACAAGATCGCCGGAAGTGTGTTGCGCCAATTTGCAACTGACCCCGACGCGGCGCAGACCGCGTTGCGCGCTGCGCCCGAGGTCGTCCCAGGATCTGCACCCTCTACCGCTGCAGCGGCCGGGGATGTCGGATTGGCAGGGCTGCAGCGAACTGTCATCAACAGGAACCCGGTCTTGGCCGCAGAGCTTGCGGAACGCGCCACAGCTCAGAACGAAGCAAGAACCCGAGCGATTGAGGCAATTGCTGGTAACCGCGGAAAAATCGCTGCTGCGGAGGAGGCGCGCAACCTTGCGACGGGCGCGATGAGAGAGGCGGCTCTTGACAGGGCGGGGGATGTGCCAGCCAAAACATTGATCGGAGGAATCAACAGTCTGCTGGCGGACCCAAATAATGCGGGGCTTTTGGCGCAGCGTGCTCTGCGTCAGTTTCGAGGGCAGATTGTTGGCGCATCGAAGAATGACGCAATTAATGCGAGGGCACTATACGCAATCCGGAAGGACATCAATGATGCTCTCGGAGGAAAGCTACAGGGAGAATCAGGCAATCTGAAGAACGCTAGATCGCAACTGATCGGTTTGAAGGACATGATCGATGAATCCATTGAAGCAGCATCTAATCGCGTTGCACCATCGGCAGAGCGTGGGATTGCCAGTGCGGGCGAGCGCGGGATGGCGCCCCGCCAAGCAGGCACGGCCTCTGCGGATAACGTGACTGGCGCGCAGCCTGCGGCGTCGTGGCGGGAGTACCTTCGGCAGTATTCTGAGCAGTCCGTTCCAATCGACCAGATGAAAGCCCTCGAAGATGTAATGAAGCGCGTGCAGACGGGAGCGATGGATACACGCGGCAACTTGGTGATGAGCAGTGCGAAACTGAACAACATCCTCAAGAATGAGGGGGACGATTTGGCGCGCACTCTGACGCCGGAGCAACTGCAGACGCTCCGGAACGTGCAAGCTGACTTGAATGCATCTACCCTGGCCAGCACCGCAGGTAAGGCGGTAGGCAGCAACACGGTGCAAAACCTGGGGAGCGACCGGTTTCTTTCTGAGGTCGCAGGCAAGCGCCTGGCCGGGAGTGGCCTGGCTCAGGACACCCTTGGGAGGGTTGCCGGGTTCGCTGCCAAGCGGTCAAACGCAGCCATCGAGGATCGGCTTGGAGAGGCGATGCTTGACCCAGGCACCGCTGCGCTGCTCATGGAATTGGCGAAGCGGCCGGATCTGCTTCAGCGGCTGGGGCAATCCCAGGGGGCTAGTTTGGCGGCGCGGGCGGCGCCTGTGCTTCTTTCAAATGGGCAGCGGTGATACATTGCACACAGACAGACTGGAGAATTCTGTGGACGATTTTCGCGAATCACAAAGCAAAGAGCTGAAGGAGCTTGGGCATATCGCCCTCAACACAAGCTTGTTGTCTGACCTTCTTGAGCAGGCATACCCTGTCATAAAAGACAGAGTAGAAATTGGGTTCGCTGATTTAACTTCCGAGGTGAAGTCGGTTCGCGGCACCTTGCAGGCGATCTTGGTCGCTCTCGTTGTGATCGCCATCATCCTTCTGATGAAATGACCGCCTTCCTATGGTTCAAGGTCGGCTGCTTTGTGGCCCTTGTGCTCTGGGAATTCGCCAAGGGCGTGATGCAGGGTATTCGCGCTGGGCGTTGAGCAAACTCGTTCGGCTACCTAGGGCAGGACTGTAGGCGCTGGGAGTGCAGCGACATTGCCAACGCTGCTACGCCCGTGGCGAACTTTGCGAGAGGATTCTTGCGGCAGTAATTTTCAACCCAAGATAGCGCCTGATTCGAGCTTACAGCAGGGAAAATCTCGCAGGTATTTGGTGTCAGCATGTTGTACGCCGACTGGAACCCTGATACGAACATGGTGTACCCGTGCATGGCGTTGACATATCCGGGAGTGCCAAATCCGTAAGTCTTCGCTTGGGATATGGAATTTACGAACTCTGGGCATTCGACGGACCCAACGCCACCCCCGTGATAATACTTTCCCGCACTGTCAGCGGAATGTGCGACTGAGCATGCAGCAATCGCCGCTGTGCAAATGATCTTCATGGCGAAGCGCATAGTTTCCCTCCTGCCCCAACTCTAGCAGGGCAGGAAGGAGCAGGGCGCCTCACTAAGTCAGGGGTGACTTAGCTGGCGGCGGGGCGCATTCTTGCTACGTGCGACTCAGACAACTTCCGCTGAGCAATCTGGAGCGCAATCTCGGCCTCTTTCAGCTTTATCTGGGCTCGCTCTGCTTCGTCAAGCGCCGCCAAACGCCGCTCTTTCATTTCACGAGCGGCTTCAGAGCGCGGATCTATCTGCGAATACCCGTGCTCTTGAATCACCAGTGCGTCATATCGCATGCGGGCCCTGGAGAACTCGTCCCGCGCTTGAGCTACGTGGTTCTGGGCCATGTGGAAGTCCATCTGCGCGATGGATATATCAAGCATGGAATTCAGATCCTCATGGTCTCTCGCTGGGAACACCGAAGCCGCAAAGCTCGCCTCAAGGCGGGCGACGATTTCAGCGTTGAACGTTCTGGTGTTGGCTTTAGCGGCCTGGTGTATGCGCGCATGAAGTTCCGGCGGCACACGCAGCGCCGTGCGGATGTAGTCGTCTTGAGTAGCCATTGGCTACGAGTTTAGGTCATGGCTTCAAAATAAAGTTGACATCACTTTGAAGCCTGGCATAATTTTGGACAGCTTCAAAGTGAAGCCAGAAAGGATCGAAGATGCAAACACAAACGCAGATGGGAAGCCTCAAGCCCTTTGGCCTGCGGATACCGGATGAGATGAAGGCCTGGGCCATTGGGCAGGCCAAGAAGGAGCGCATGAGCCTGAATTCCTGGCTCCTACGACTGCTGGACGAGAAGCGCGAGGCACAGCATGACGACGCAGCGCACTGAAAAAGGCGAAGCCCCGGTGATTGGACCCACCGAGGCTTCAGGTGAAGCAAACCCTCTACAAAAGGAAAGCAACATGGCAGATTCTACGCAACACAATGCAACCCGCGCAATCACCGTGCCGTTTCACGGCGCGGACCTGTATGTGGTTGAGCACAACGGCCAGCCATACACCCCAATGAAGCCCATCGTCACGGCAATGGGGCTGGACTGGGGTAGCCAATTCCGCAAGGTTGCAGCCAACGAGGCGCGGTGGGGTGTTCTCGAATTGAGAATACCTTCGACGGCAACTGTTGTTGATTCGACAATAGTTGGGTCTGCCGATGGCAAGAGCCGGGAACTGACGTGTATCCCCGTGCGCAAGGTGGCCGCATGGCTTGCCACGGTAGAACCTGGCAAAGTCAAGAACCCAGACGTGCGCGCCCGCGTCATCCAGTACCAAAACGAGTGCGACGATGTTCTCTGGCGATACTGGAATGATGGCATCGCAATCAACCCGCGTGCGCTGTACTCGGTGAACCCAGGCGATGTGCTGACCAAGGCCGAGGCCGACACCCTGCGCCAGACGATTGAGGGCATGGCAAAGAAACTGTCTGCCGACACCAATGTGCAGGGCAAGTTCATCATGCAGGCGTGGTCGAAGCTCAAGAGCCACTTCCATGTGAGCTACCGTGAGATCCCTCGCCATGAGCTGACCGAGGCCATTTCCATCGTCAACCGCCACACGGTTGAATGGGAGCTGGTAGACGAAGCGCCAAAGGCTGGCACCGTGCAAGAAATCGTTGCCGACTGGGTGAAGAAGATCGAATCACCCAACGGCTACCCAGCCGTGTTGTTTGAGCCGATCGTCGAGGCAGTGCAGCGCAAGATCGGCCATAGCCAGCCTGCCCAGTCCGACGCAGCGCGCACCAAGGCCGCATTCGATGCGGCGTCACAAGCCGCCGCATCAGTTCAAAGCGCGGTGTTCAACGCCGTTCTGTCGGGCAACGATGAATGGAAATACAGCCGCTGGGTGCTGGCCTTCATTGACGACAGCGCCAAGGGTTCTCCGGCCTACGTGCGCCAACTGGAGCATGGCTCATTCACCACCACCTGGCCCCGCTTGGTGCGAGATGTGGGAACTGGTGAGTGCATGAGCACTACCGCCGAACTGCTGGACATGGCCTACGCCTGCATGCAGCGCCTGGCCCAACGCGGCGCAACGACCCGCCTGGCTGCGTAGGCAAGGCTGTCCAAAAGGCAGGCCCTCAAACGAGGGCCCTGTTTAACCCCCGTGGGGTTTGGTCGAGATTGCTGGTCAGTGCACTATCCACGCAGAAGCTCTTCGCTTTCTGCAACTGAAATTACGCCAACCATAGAGAAAGCCAAAAATGGACAACCAACAGCAAACCATCCAAGGGGCCGACCGTGAAGTCCCAGCCTACGTCCTCATGTATCAAGCAATGCAGGAGGCGCAAATAAAGTTGCCGTCAAATCCCGCAAAACTAGAGCCTTGTCAGGATGGCCCAAAACCCCTGGCCCAGCCATAATCTGGCCTAGCAGTTGGTCATAGTAAGTCCGCACCTTTTCAGGTTCTGGGTGCGCATAGATCAGTGCTTTGATGGCAAGGTGAGCAACGGAAACCTGCAAGTCCAAGACTTCGACTTGGCTCAGGCGAGCTACCGCTTCAAGTGCCGCCTTCTGCTCAGGTGTTTTCATGGGGAGCCCTCTCGGGAGAAAGTTGGGGAACTTTCATCCTACCCGAGGGGGTCCCCCGTGATGTTCTGGATGTGGCGCTGGGATTTAGACTGCTCTTTTCCCGTTTGGCGCAGCAACGACCCCCCAGTAGGGTTCGACACCACACCCTGCAGTCAGAACACTGCAGGGCATGACTACCCCCGTCAAGCACAAGATCACTATTTTGCAGGGTACGACCCAGCGGATTCCGCTGTCGCGTCAGTACGTGCCCTATGCCATCACTGGCAATGAGTGCGCGGGCTACAAAAACGCCTGCACCGGGGCGCCAGTCCCGCCCACCGATTTCCACGACGAGGACTACACGGGCTGTGAAGCCCGCATGCAGATGCGCGCGGAGATCGACGGACCGGTGCTGTGGGACATGTCCACAACCAACGGCCGCATCGAGCTGAGCGGCAAGACGCTGACCCTGGTATTCGACGCGGTGGATTCCTCGGCTTTCACATTTCACGAAAGCGGCGCCATGGGCCAGGTCGAAGTGACCCGCCCCAACGGTGACGTGGAGCGCCACTACGCGCTGACATTCGTTCTGGACCGGGAGAGCACCCTGTGAGCCAGAGCGTGTTGGTCCGGACGCCGAACACCACTGCGGTGACCGTAGTGAATGAGCGTGCGGTGGTGGTGTCGCGGCCGGACCCGTTCTCGACTGTGGTTATGCGCGGTGTGCCCGGAACCGGCGGCGCGAGCGGTGCCCTGTTGGCGGTTAACCGGCTGAGCGAGTTCGACACAGAACAGAAGAAGGCAGACGCCAGGGCAAACATCGGTCTGGCCGTTATCGACGGCGGAACATTTTTCTAAGGAGTGGCCACCATGGCACGCATTCAACTCAAACGCGGCCTCAAGGCCAATCTCCCATCTACCGGCATGCTGGCCGGTGAGCCAATGGTCACGACCGACCGGGGCACGCTGCACGTTGCAACGGATGCATCGACAAAGATTCCGGTGGTGCCTGCAATCGACGATCTGGCCACGCTGGCGGCTATTTCCGGCACCGATGACCTGCTGATAGTGCACGATGCCAGCGAGGCCGCAGGCCAGAAGGAAAAGAAGATTACCTTCAATGCCTTCAAGGCGGCGCTGAACATCCCTGAGGGCACTGCAGATGAGAAAGTTGCTGTGGTGTCCGGGGGAACGAGCGGCTTCGTGTGGGGTACGGACGGTACCGACGGCGTCATCCGCATGAACTCCAGCCTGTCCTGGACGAAGGATGCAGGCAATGCCTTCGTCACCCTGGCCGTGGGCGACATCGACTGCGGCACGTTCTAGGGCGCAGCGATGCCGTCCCTCAAGATCAAGCGCGGCACACGGGCACAGCTCGATTCCGCTGCTGCGGCCAGCGGGCTGAATCAGGGCGAGCTGTACCACGTCACCGATGAGTCACGGATTGCGGTGGGAACCGCAGCAAATGCCTACAAGGCCATGATGCGCGAGGATGATCCAGTCGTTGCCTCGCAGATTCACGCCGCCACCAGCAAAGCCACGCCAGTCGATGCTGATGAGCTGGGCTACCTGGACAGCGCAAGCGGCTTTGGACTTGTCAGGATGACTTGGGGGAATTTGAAAACGTGGCTGAGTGGATTGTTCGTCGGCAAGACTGGTGCTCAGACCATGGCGGGTAACCTGAGCATCACAAAGCCCGATACAACCGCAGCACGAGTACAAACACAAAACACGTTTGGGTCGGGAGTGTCCGGCATGGGTGGGGTAAACGCCTATGAGGTCGGGTCCACGAGTTCAACTCCGGTACATATTTATGCAGGCGGCCTCATACGTGCAGTGGTCGATCCAACATCCGGCAATCTCACTATGTCGGGCGGCGCGCTTGGCTACGGCCCCGGCGCAGGCGGTACGGCGACGCAGCCGACGAGCAATACCACGGGGGTGGCGCTCAATAAGCCCAGTGGGCAAATCACCATGTCGGCGCCTATGGCGGCTGGCGCGACTGCTGTTTTCGCTGTCAACAACTCGTACGTCACACAGCAATCCGTGATCGCGCTAACGCTTGGTCCGGGGCTGGTTGCCGCTTATTCGGTGGAAGCTGACATGAACACCGGCTATTTCCGCCTCTACGTCCGCAACGTCCTGGGCGCTGCAACGACTGCGCCCGCCGTAATCAATTTCGCCGTGCTTGCTGGGAGTGTGACATGATCCTCAAACAACTAATCAAATACACCAACGCACCAGCTCTGGAGGCAACCTGGGTTGATGAAAACGATGTGGTCATCAAGTGCCACGCTTACAGCAACGGGCAGATGGACATGCTGCGCGCAGACCTCGGGGCAGATGCTGTAGAGCATGAAGCGCTGATTGCTGAGATTGAGGCGACGTATGTGCCCACTGCAGCACCATCACAAGCTGAACTTGATGCAATTGTCTCCGCTAAGATCGAAGCCCTCTGGCAAGCCGCAGACAAATACACGTCCAGCTACATCAGCGGCGTGGCCATTGGAATTTTGACCATTGGCGTCATGCAGAAAAAGCCTAAAGCGCTGGCTGTCAGCGCATGGTCATCCTCGGTATGGACTGAATACTACGTACGCAAAGCACTGGTGACTTCGAACAGTGCAGACAACCACGATTTTTCCAGCTTCGGTCCAATTCCATATTCTGTGCCTGAACTGCAAGCAGAGGCAGGACTGTGAACGAACCATGGACCGGTTAGATCCTTTCGACCCTGTCGGAAACCACATCTAAGCCGTATCCCCCCACTCTGGTTCGACCGCACATGTTATGCCCGGAACACTCCGGGTTCATGAAAACAGAAACCATCGACACCCTTGCCACGGCTGGCAGTCGTACCACCGGCGGCGGCGCTGTCGTTGGGTTCCTTGGCTGGCTGGCATCTTCCCAAGCAATCGGGCTTTTCGGCATTGGAATCGCGTTGCTTGGCGCCTTGGTGAGTTGGTACTACAAGCGCGAAGCAAACCGCCGCCAGACTGACGAGCATGCCTTGCGCCAGCAGGAGCGGCAGATACGCATCGACATCATGCGCGCCAGCGGTGTGATTCCACCCACCAGCGATACCGACCTAGGGCGCCTGGAGTTTGACGAATGAGCGCGAATATCCAGCCAAAGGTGATCTGGGTTGCGGCCCTGGGCGGTTTCGTGACGCTGCTCTCACCTGCGCTCATCGACCATCTGCAGCAGTGGGAAAGCGGCAAGGCCCGCGTGCTGGTCGTCTATGCGGACAAGCTGGCCGGCGGTATCCCGACCGTGTGCAACGGTCTCACGCGCCACGTCACCAGCACACCGATCGTCGTTGGCGAGCACTGGACCGACGAGAAGTGCGTGGTGGAAGAAGCCAATGCCCTGGAGCGTGTTCAGCGCGCTGTGCTCCCCTGCTTCAAGCGCCTGCCGCCACCCAGCGTGCTCGACATGGCCAGCAGCCACGCCTGGAACCTGGGCGCCAGCGCCACCTGCGGAAGCGGGGCCATGGCCGCATGGGCCCGTGGTGAGTGGGAGCGCGGGTGCCAGCGCATCAGCCGCGGCGATGACGGCACGCTGGTCTGGAGTTTCACAAGCCGCATAGACCCCAAGACCGGAAAAAAGGTCTTCACGTTCGTTCAGGGCCTGGCCAACCGGCGAGCCGACGAGACGCAGAAGTGCGGAGCGGATCTATGAGCGTCATCCCCTTTAAACGCCCAGAGCTGGAGCAGCAGCATGGCGCTGGCCAGGCCTTCTGCATTGGCTGCCGTCACGAGTGGGCCGCAGCTGCGCCCACGGGCACAACGCAGATGGAGTGCCCAGCCTGCCACGCCCATTTGGGACGCTGGAAGTTCGAGTTCTACCCGGCCGAAGGCCAGATGGTCCGCGAGTGCGGCTGCGGAAACCAGCTTTTCTATCTCACGCCGGACGGCCACCTGTGCGCCAACTGCGGCATTTATCAGAGGTACTGACCATGACAAAAGACAAGAGGCTGTTCATCACCATTTGCACGTACCGCACGCTGATCGTCCTCGGGGTAATTGCCTGCTTACTCGTTCCGATGGTTGGCTGCACTGTGGTCCCCGCCAGCACCGCCCGCAGCGCCTGTGAACTGCTGCAGATCGCATCTGCCGAGGCTGACATGGCCCCGGCCTGGTATGTCGAAGCCGGCGACCTGCTGGAGTCCTGCGGACGGAAAGGCGCGAAATCGGAAGCGGCAACGCGCGCCTGCTTTGCCGAGGCGCGCAACGGATACCGCGACAGCAAGGAATGCGAGGCCGCGCCATGAACCCAATTCTGTTCGCCATGTGGTGGTACTGGTGGAGGGGCTTGTGATGTTCGACAAGCTCAAAGCCTACGGCGCCATAGCTGCCGCCCTGGTGCTGGGCACCTTGCTGGTGGTGCAGACCGTACGCCTGCACAGCGAACAAATCGCGCACAAGGATCTGCAGGCCAGCACTGCAAAAGCCACCCTGAAACGCTCAGAGGCAGCCCGCGCCGACGAGGTAAAGACCGCCGGCAAGGAATCCACCCATGCCCAGGACACACAGGAGAACTCCGATGCCTTCACGATTTCGCAACCCGTGCGCGATGCCATTGCTCGCGCTGATCTTGCTGTTGCTGAGCGGCTGCGTCTCGGCGCCGAGCGCAGAGCCGCCACTTATCGCGCGCAAGCCCAAGCCGACGCCGCTTCCCGCAGCGATCTTGCAAATCGACTTGAAGCCTTCGACCGCCACATTGTCGAGGGGGCAGCAGTGGTTGCAGAGCACAGAGCAGCTCTTACCAAGCGAGACGCCGAAGTAGTCCTGCTGCGCGGCCAGATTGACACCGACCGGGCGCTGATGGAGCCCTGACAGAACCCGCCCCGGCCGGCTGCCGGGTCAACACCCTGAGAACACAATGACCCAATTTCGCAAGAAGCCTGTCGTCATCACGGCAATCACCTTTGACCAGCTCGTGGCCCACGGCACGGAGCGATGCAAGGCCGAAGGCCGCGAGTCGAACATCGTGAATGGCATACCATGGTCGTTCAGCTACGCGGGCCAACCGATTACCCACGAGAACGACGACTGCTACCTGATCCCCACGCTGGAAGGCACCATGAAGATGGGCCGCGATGACATGCTCATCACTGGAGTGAAGGGCGAGATTTACCCTTGCAAGCGCGACATTTTCGAGGCGACTTATGAAGCAGTGCCGGATGTCGCCAGCAATGAAAGTTCGCATGACTGGCGCCATAGTTCCTCGTATGGCGGGCAACTCTGTGCCGATTGTGGCGCCGTGAAGGGCTCTCGCCGGGGTGGATTGGAATGCCGCGACCCACATGCTGGTGTGACGCCTGTCGCGCTCCCCGTGGTGGACCCCGGCCAAGACTCCCTGGAACGCGAGATCCAGGCAAAGGCCAGCAATGGCCCGAGCGTGACTACTTCGGGCATTGAGGCCGAGATCGCACGCGAGCACTTCTTCACCGCGGAGCAAGGCGCATCCCATACGGATGCTGTGGCCAAGCCCTACGACTTCGGTGATACCTGGGCATCGAGCCGCCTGGACGCCGTGACCTTCTGCGTGCTGGTGCTGCGCAACGGCACCAAGGTGGTTGGCGTCAACTACGGCGCCATCGACCCGGCGCAGCACAGCACCGAGCGCGGCCGCCAGGATGCGCGCGCCCAGGCCGTTGGCAAGGTGTACGAGCTGCTGGGCTTCCGCCTGCGCGACGAACTGGCCCGCCCGGTGCTCACCGATGCGGATGCCGCTGCGGATCTTGCCGGCACCCCACGCCCAAGCCAAGCAGGAGCGGGCAATTGATCCCCGGTGCACTGGTGGCCGTTGCGGCCGTGGCGATCATTGGTTACGTGGTGTCTCTTTCATTGGGGCGTAACCCTTCCCGCGAGTTGCTGACCATCGCCGTCATTGCCCTGTTCGCGTCCTGCACCACCGCATCCCATGAACTGCCAAAGGGCAGCCTCGTGAATATCGAGGTCAGCCGATAGGGGCAACCACCCTTGAGATTCCCCGCCACGGCAAGGGGCCACCGCCGGTAGCCACGGCACCACTTTCTGGAGATCCATCATGACCCGCTCCCGTATCCTGTTTTCCGCTCTCGCCGCCGCTTTTCTGGCTGCCGCCTATTCCGTGTCCTACGCTGCAGACCGTGTGGTGTCCGCCGTGAGCTATGGTTTTGACTGCCTGCTCAGTGCCTGGGTGGAGCCCTTTAAGCCGCAGGCCAAGGCACCGGGCCAGGAGAAGCCGCGCGTGGCGTTGGTAGCAGCCAAGGCGTTCGTGCTGCGCGTGCTCAAGCGACGACCAACGGTGCATCCTTCCTGGCGGATGTGCCCGTCGATCTGATCTGCTGAATCCAGTTCGCCAATGAAAAAGCCCGCGCAATGCGGGCTTTTTTGATACGCAAGATCACATCTTCAAACGAAAGAATGCGCCCTAAATAGCTGATTGAACATACAGCTTTGCGTATCGGGAAACGGCCTGCAGACCGCATAGATACTGGATTTGCAGAACAACTTAGAAGGCTATTGCTCTATCCAGTTGAGCTACGGGCAGCAGACGGCGCTGAGCATCTGGCAAACGGCGCCAAGGCGCTGCCAGGCATGCGACCTGAGGGGGTGGATCATAACCCGTGCCTTGCGTGGCCTTGCCCGCTCGGGGACGGGCCGGGGGCTTTTTTCACCCTCTGCGGAGAATGCCGTTATAACGGGGCCATTGCCCACCCACAGGCCACCTGGCCGCATGCACCATGCCGCACAGCGTCAACCTGATCAACACCATCGCTGCCGCGCTGGGCCTGGCCCTGGTGCTGGGTTTTGCGGCAACGCGTGCAAGGCTGCCGGCGCTGGTGGGCTATCTGCTTGCGGGCGTGGTGATTGGCCCGTTCACGCCGGGCTTCGTGGCCGACGCGGCCATGGCCAGCCAGCTGGCCGAAATTGGCGTGATGCTGCTGATGTTCGGCGTGGGGTTGCATTTCTCGCTGGGCGACCTGCTGGCGGTTCGCAAGATCGCCGTGCCGGGCGCGGTGGTGCAGATTCTTGTGGCAACCGCGCTCGGCACGGCGGTGGCATCGTGGTGGGGGTGGCACTTGGGCGCGGCCCTCGTCTTTGGCATTTCGCTGTCGGTGGCCAGTACGGTGGTGCTGCTGCGGGCGCTGGAAGCACTGGGCATTCTGGACACCTACACCGGCCGCATCGCGGTGGGCTGGCTCGTGGTCGAGGACCTGGCCATGGTGCTGGTCCTGGTGCTCCTTCCTCCTCTGGCGGGCAGCCTGGGCGGCGTCGCGGCGGCGCCGGGGGCGGCCAGCGTCTGGTCCACCCTGGGCTGGACGGCGTTGCAGGTGGGCGGGTTTGTGGCACTCATGCTGGTGGTGGGGCGGCGGGTGTTTCCGTGGGTGCTGTGGCAGGTGGCGCGCACGGGTTCGCGCGAACTGTTCACGCTGTGCGTGGTGGCGGCGGCCGTGGGCATAGCCTTCGGGTCTGCGGCGCTTTTTGGGGTGTCGTTCGCGCTGGGGGCGTTCTTTGCCGGCATGGTGATGCGCGAATCGCAGTTCAGCCACCGTGCGGCGCAAGAGTCGCTGCCGCTGCGCGACGCCTTTGCAGTGTTGTTCTTCGTGTCGGTGGGCATGCTGTTCGATCCGTCCGTCATGTGGGAGCGGCCCCTGCAGGTGCTGGCTGTGGTGGCCATCATTCTGGTGGGCAAGTCGCTGGCGGCTGCCGCGCTGGTACTGGCGCTTCGCTATCCGCTGCACACGGCGCTCACGGTTTCTGCAAGCCTGGCGCAGATTGGTGAGTTCTCTTTCATCCTGGTGGGGCTGGGCACGTCGCTGGGCCTGCTGCCGCGCGAAGGCGCCAGCCTGGTGTTGGCGGGGGCCCTGTTTTCCATTGCGCTCAATCCGCTGGTGTTCCGGGCAATGGCGCCGCTGCAGAAGTGGTTGCTGGCGCGCTCGGCGCTTGCGCGGCGGCTCGAGCAGCGCGATGACCCGTTGGCCGAGCTGCCCAGCACCACGGACGAGCGCTATCTGGCGCGCCAGGTGGTGCTGGTGGGGTACGGCCGCGTGGGGCGGCGCATCGCAGCCGTTCTGGCTGCGCACGACATTCCGCTCGTCGTGGCAGAGCACAACCGCGAGGTGGTGGAGCGGTTGCGTGCCAGGGGCATTGCGGCCGTTTTTGGCGATGCGGTGGACCCGGCCGTGCTGGTGCAGGCCCACATTGCGCGGGCCTGCATGCTCGTCATCGCCGCGCCCGACACGCTTGACGTGCAGCAGATCATCACCACCGCGCGCATGCTGAACCCCGCGATCGAGACGGTGGTTCGCAGCCGTGGCGAAGAAGAGGCGCGCCGGATCGAGAAAGACTGCGACACGACGGTGTTCGTGGGCGAGGAAACGCTGGCCCAGGCCATTGCGGGCCATGTGCTCGCCCGCGCCGCAACGCGGGCCGCCCGTGCCACGTCGTCAGGTGGACTGCCGGGATCGACCTGAATTCCGGAGAAAATTGGCTGTAGCGCTTATGCAGCAAGCGCCATGCGCTATTGTTTTTGAACGGATTGCCGGGCACTTGGTTGCGTCGCCAGTGTGCACACCTGTGGGTGGCCAGAAGAAATTCGCACGCAACGCTGTGGGAGGGGCGTGCGGCGGCAGGGCAACAGGGGGCGCCTGCGGTAACGTTTTTTGGTCGAATCGTGCTGCAGCGCTTATGCATCCGGCAGGGAGTGCTCTTGTCTTTGATGAGATGCTCCCATGCTT